>JBJMWF010000029.1:0-11011 GCA_045810265.1 Vitreoscilla sp.
CGGATGGGGCTGGAAGCGCGGATCACGCTCTTTCAGATGCTTCGGGGGCAGCACCGAGCGGCCGTCGATGCCCATCCCGTCGGTGAAGATCTGCCGGTAGAAGTCGCCCGCCAGCGACCAGCACGAGTCGCCGTCCCGGGCGACGTAGGCGTCCAGAAACACCAGTGCCGCGAGGCGCTCGGGACAGCGATCGGCGACACCGGCGGCGACCATCCCCCCATAGGAATGGCTGCACAGCACGACCTGGTGCAGATCCTCGCACTGCAGTACGCCGACGATGTCCTCGACATGGGTGTCCAGGTTCACCGGCGCCGCCGCCAGGTGCGCCCGCTCGCCCAGGCCGGACAAGGTGGGCCGCCACGCGGTGTGGCCCGCGGCCTGCAGGCGCCGCGCCAGGTCCGCGAAGCCCCAACCGCCGTGCCAGGCGCCGTGAACGAAAACGAAGTCGGTCATGAGGAACTCCCTGTGTTGCGAATGCGGGGCAGGGGCGAGCAGCGGCAATCACCGCGCCCGTGAGCCAGGTCGCGTCTCGAGCTCCGCGTCGGCGCACGAACGAGGGGAGCGCATGAGCTGTCGCGAATGGACGACGACACCCCAATTTGAAGGACGCGTCGCGCAGGCCGCGTCCCTAGACTGGCCCTGCACCCACTTCACAGGCGCGCCGCCATGGACGTCATCACCCGCCTCGCGGCGCTTCTCATCGCCATCCTGCTGGCGATCGACGCCTTCTCGGGCGAGCGCACCGAGACCTTGCGGGTCGACGGGCACGAGCGGATCGCGCGCGGGCATCGCCAGGACGCCTACCGCCTTCACTTCGCCGGCGGCCGCGCGGAATCCTGCGCGGTGGGCTGGTCGGCGTTCAATGCGCTGGCCGATGGCGACGAGGTGACGCTGGACACCAGCCGCGTCTTCAGGTCCTGCGACGGCATCCGCCGCGGCGACGAGGTGATCGAGCAGGCGCACCTGCACAAGTGGTTACTGCTGCTGCCGATGCTGATCCTGCTGGCGGCGGCCTTCGGCTGGATCGAGTTCGAACGCCGGGCCGAGGATGGCGCGCGCGGCTGGTGGTTCGGCTGACGCGGATCAGTGGCCGGCGCGCGGCGCTGCCGGCCGCGTGCGGAAGAAGGTCATCGGCACCGCCATCGCCTCGTTGATCACCTGCTTCTTGATCTTGCCGACCACGTGCATCTCGCACGGCTTGCAGTCAAAGCGCAGCGTCAGCTTCTCGCTGCCGTTCTGCAGCACCAGCGGCTCGGCGCGCACCGTGCCCTGCACGCCGGTGACACCCTTGGCCTGCTTGGGGCACAGCGACATCGACCAGCGCACGCAGTGCTTGGTGATCATCAGGCTGACCTCGCCCTGTTCCTCGTGGCTCTCGTACGCGGCCTCGATGACCTTGACGCCGTGCTTCAGGTAGAAGTCGTGCGCGGGCTGGTTGTAGACGTTGGCCAGATAGCTCAGCGCGTCGTCCGGATAGACCGCGGGCGGGTCCACCGGCTCGGCGCGGGGCAGGATCTCGCGTTGATCCAGCCGCGCCTGCTCCAGGCGTTCCAGCGCCTCGCGGCGCAGCGCGTTGAGCCGGCTGGCCGGCACGAACCAGGGCTGCGACGTCGCGATGGCCAGCTCGTTCAGAGAGAAGATCGTCCCACCAACTTTCGACAGATGCTCGCGCAACGTCGCGGCCCCGCGCTCGACGTCGCGCGCCGGCTGCAGCTCGAGCAGCGCGTCAGCGTGCGCGGCGATGCCGCGCTCGTCGGTCACCGACAGCCGCAGGCCGCCGTCGATGTCGGACAAGGTCATCCACACGCCGATCAGGCGCTCGGCCGACTTGCGTTCCAGCAGCCGATCCCATTGCATGTCGCGGTTGCGATGCAGCTGCGGCTTGGAGCGCAGGTCCTTCAATTCGCCGATCGGCTGGTTGGGCTCGATGCGCCAGCGATTGGCGGCGCCGGGCAGCCGCGTGACGACGTTGGCCTGCAGGCCCACCAGTTCCTTTTGCAGGTCGAGGTAGGTCAGGCCGTCGCCGTTGTTCAGCACCGTGTCCGCGTCGTCGAGCTCCGCCTCGAAGTGATCGGCGGCGACCTTGGTGACGTGGCCGACGAACAGGCCCGCGTGCTTGGGCGTGTCGAATGCGCCGATGTCCATCTGGCGGCCGTTGACGAAGTAGTCGGTGGACTCGCGATTGAAGTTGCGGTCGGGGTCGGGCGTGAAGTTGAAGCTGGCCTTGCCGGCCGACGACGCGCGCAGCTCGGGCCGGCGCTCGAGCATCTCGTCGAGCTGGCGGCGATAGTGGGCGGTGATGTTCTTCACGTAGCCCATGTCCTTGTAGCGGCCCTCGATCTTGAAGCTGCGGATGCCGGCGTCGACCAGCGTGTCGAGGTTGGCGGTCTGGTTGTTGTCCTTCATCGACAGCACGTGGCTGTCGTGCGCCACGATGCCGCCCTTGGCGTCGGTGACGGTGTAGGGCAGGCGGCAGGGTTGCGAGCAGTCGCCGCGGTTGGCGCTGCGGCCGGTGTGCGCATGGCTCAGGTAGCACTGGCCGCTGTAGGCGACGCACAGCGCGCCGTGGATGAAGAATTCCAGGGTCGCATTGGGCGTGACGGCGGCGATCTGGCGGATCTGGCGCAGGTCGAGTTCGCGCGCGAGCACCATCTGCGAGAAGCCGACGTCCTGCAGGAACTTGGCCTTCTCCGGCGTGCGGATGTCGGTCTGCGTGCTGGCGTGCAGCTGGATCGGCGGCAGGTCCAGCATCAGCAGGCCCATGTCCTGGACGATCAGCGCGTCGGCGCCGGCCTCGTGCACCTGCCAGGCCATCTTGCGGGCGTCTTCCAGCTCGTCGTCGCGCAGGATGGTGTTGAGCGTGATGAACACCTTGGCGCCGTAGCGATGGGCGTGGCGCGTCAGGCGGTCGATGTCGCGGATGTCGTTGCCCGCCGACGCGCGCGCGCCGAACGCGGGGCCGCCGATGTAGATGGCGTCGGCGCCGTGGTTGACCGCCTCGATGCCGATGTCGGCGTTCTTGGCCGGCGAGAGCAGCTCGATCTCGGCGGTGACGGCAGGCGCGACGGCGCTGAAGTTGAACGGGCTGGAATGCATGTGTCTGGCTCGGGGAAACGCTGCACGGCGCCTCGTGGGCGGCCAAGAGCGGTGCGCGGCGAAGGCGGCGGGGGCGGGCAGGGGGTCGGCCCGTCGGGGCGCGCTGCGGCGGCGGGGGAGCCAGTGGCGCGCGGAAGGTCGAATTATCGCAGCTGGAGCGATTTCATGCACCTTCCCGGGCCCCGATGGGCAGGCCAGCCGCTTAGACTGCGCGGCCGTGACCCATCCGCTCCTTGCCCGCCTGCGCGACGCCGCACGCCAGAACGCCATCCCCGCCGCCGTGCTGCAGACGCTGACGCTGGCGCTGCTGCTGGGCTACTACCGCTGGACGCCGGTGCATGAGCTGCTGGAACGGCTGCTGCGCCTCAAGCTTGCCTGGGGTGCCGGCTACTCGTTCGTCGCCGGCGCACTGTTCGCGGGAGTGCTGCCGCGACTGGTCCTTCGTCTCAAGGGCGTGGGCGGCCGGAGCTTCCTGGCCGAGCTCGCATTCGCCTGCCTGTTCTGGGGCTGGCGCAGCGTCGAAGTCGACCTGTTCTACCGCTGGCAGGCGCACTGGTTCGGCGCCGCCGCCGATTGGCAGACCGTGCTGGCCAAGACGGCGGTCGACCAGTTGCTCTACAGCCCGTTGTGGGCGGTGCCCGAGATCGCGCTGGCCTTCGAATGGAAGGAAGCGGGCTTCTCGTGGCGTCGTGCACGCGAGCGCCTGGACCGCGACTTCTTCATGACGCGCCTGCCCGCGGCAATGCTCGGCAACGCGATGGTGTGGCTGCCGGCGGTGATCGCGATCTACTTCCTGCCGAGCGCGCTGCAGTTGCCCGTCTCCAACTTCGTCGGCAGCTTCTGGGTGCTGCTGATGATCGTGCTGCTGCAGCGAAAGCCCGCCGGCGATCAGGCCAGGATGTAGGACGCGGCACCCGTCGCGATCAACACGTCTTCCTCGTTGACCAGCCGCATCTGCGTCGAGCCGACGCGGCCGCCCAGCCGCGTCACTTGCGCACTCGCGACGAAATGCTTGCCGACGCCCTGGCGCAGGAAATCCACCCGCAGGTCGATCGTGCCCATGCGCGAGAAGCGATGCAGCACCTGCTCGGCCGGGTCGGCGGGATGCTTGTCGGCGATGGCGGCCATCAGCGCCAGGCCGGCGGTGGCGTCGAGCACCGCGCTGATGACGCCGCCGTGCAGCCGGCCATACAGGAAATGGCCGACCAGCTCCGGCTTCATGTCGAAGCGCAGGGAGACGTCCGGCGCGACCAGCGATTGCACGCGCAGGCCCAGCACCTCGTTGAAGCTGATGCGCTGCTCGAACATGTCCGTCAGCAGGGCGACGAAACGGGCCTGTTCCTCGGCGGAGCGGTGGGCGGGTTCGGCGGCAGCGTCATGGGATCGTTGTGACATGCCGGACATGTTAGCCAGCGGCCGCGTAGGGTATGGTCCCGCCCGTGACAAACAGACTCCCTTCCCGGCGCTTCGACCGTCTGGACCTCTGGCGCGGCCTGGCCATGGTCTGGATGGCCGGCTTCCATTTCTCGTTCGACCTCGACCAGTTCCATGTCATCGCGCGGCAGAACTTCTACGAGGATCCGTTCTGGACCACGCAACGCCAGTGCATCGTCTCGATGTTCCTGCTCGGGGCCGGGGCCGGCCAGGCCGTCGCCATCGACGCCGGCCAGACCTGGGCGCGCTTCTGGCGCCGCTGGGGCCAGATCGCTGCCTGCGCGTTGCTGGTGTCGCTGGGGTCGCTGATCATGTTTCCGCGCAGCTGGATCAGCTTCGGCGTGCTGCACGGCATGGCCGTGATGCTGATCCTGCTGCGGCTGTTCGGCACGGTGCTGCCGCCAGCGCGCCTCGCGCGGGCGCCGCTCGCGCTGGCGGGCATGGGGGCGCTCGCCGTCGTCGCGTGGATGCTGCCGCACTGGGTGCGCGACCCGCTCTTCGACAACCGCCTCACCAACTGGGTGGGCTTGATCACCCACCTGCCGCCCACCGAGGACTACGTGCCCGTGCTGCCCTGGTTCGGCATGATGCTGGCCGGCTACCTGGCGGCCAGCCTGCTGCTGGTGCGTGCCCGGCCCGCCTTCACCGGCCCGGTGCCTTTGTTCGCGCGACCGCTGGCCATCCTCGGCCGCTGGTCGCTCAGTTTCTACATGATCCACCAGCCGATCCTGATAGGCTCGCTGGAACTTTTCAGATTGGTCTTCAAATGAATCCAGATTCTGCTCCAGCCATCTTGCAGGTGCGAGCGCCGCGCTGGGCCGCTCCCGAGCAAGCTCGCCACCTCCCCTCGGGGGAGTGGACGACGTACTCGTCGGACGAGGGGCAGTCATGACTGCCCGCGTCCTGTTTGGTTTTCATGCGATCACGGTGCGCATGAAGACGGCGCCCAAGTCCGTCATCGAACTGCACGTCGAGGCCAACCGGCGCGACGCCCGCATGCGCTCGTTCGTCGACCGCGCCCGCGAGGCCGACATCAAGATCGTCGAGACCGACGGCGAACGCCTGGACAAGATGGCCGGCACCTCGCGCCACCAGGGCGTGGTCGCGCGCGTGGAGGCCGTGGCGATGCCGCACTCGCTGGACGAGGTCGTCGAATCCATCGAAGGGCCGCCGCTGCTGCTGATCCTGGACGGCGTCACCGACCCGCACAATCTCGGCGCCTGCCTGCGCGTGGCCGATGGCGCCGGCGCGCACGCCATCGTGGCGCCCAAGGACCACGCCGTCGGCGTCAACGCGACGGTCGCCAAGGTGGCCAGCGGCGCCGCCGAGACGGTGCCCTACATCATGGTCACCAACCTCGCGCGCACCTTGAACGAGCTCAAGGACTTCGACATCCGCGTGATCGGCACCAGCGACGACGCCGAGCAGACCTTGTACGACGTCGATCTCACGGGGCCGGTGGCGTTCGTGCTGGGCAGCGAGGGCGACGGCATGCGCCAGCTGACGCGCAAGACCTGCGACCAGCTGGTGCGCATCCCGATGGCGGGCGCCGTCGAGAGCCTCAACGTGTCGGTGGCGGCGGGCGTCTGCCTGTTCGAGGCGCTGCGCCAGCGCACCAAGGCCGCGGTCTAGCCAAGGAACGCGCCGACGAGGCCGCCCGCGGCGATCAGCCACAGCGGACTGATCTTCGTGCGCACGCACACGGCGACGGTCGCGAGCATCGTCGCCAGCAGCCAGGGGTTGGCGTAGCCGGGCTTGCCGAGGATGAAGCCGGTAGACAGCACCAGGCCGACGGTCAGCGGCGCCATGCCGGCCACGAAGGCCTGCACACCGCGCGTGGAACGGCGCGCCTCGCCCCAACGGGCCGCGAACCAGGTCAGCGTCGTCGAAGGCAGCATGATGCCGGTCATCGTCACGCACATGCCGAAGAAACCGCCGATGCCCCAACCGAGCACGGCGACGAACAGCAGGTTGGGCCCGGGTGCGGCCTGCGCGATCGCCACCGAGGCGCTGAACTGCTCGTCGGTCAGCCAGTGATGCTGTTCCACCAGGAAGCGGTGCATCTCGGGCGCGGTGCCGATGGCGCCGCCGATCGACAGGATCGACAGCAGCAGGAACTGCGCGAAGACGGTGCCCCAGTCGGCGCCGGAGAGCGCGGACGTCATGGCCTCAGCCTCCACCAGGCGGCGACGCAGGCCGCGCCGCCCAGACCGGACAGCATCCACAGCAGCGGGACGCGCAGCAGCGCGATGCAGCCGAACATGGCCGCCGCCAGCGCGAAGGCCGCGGACCCGCCCAGTACATTGCGGCGCAGCGCGGGCAGCAGCTTCAGGCCGGTGGAGAAAATCAGTCCCGCGGCCACGGCACCCATGCCGCGCAGCGCGCCTGCCACCACCGGGTGCTGCGCGAAGTGTGCGTAGACGACGGTCAGTGCGAGCACCACGCACCAGGGCGCGAGGATCATGCCGCCCAGCGCCGCCAGGCCGCCCCGCCAGCCGAAGGCGCGGTCGCCGAACATCAGCGACAGGTTGACCACGTTGGGCCCGGGAAGCACCTGGGCGACGGCCAGCAGCTCCAGGAACTGCTCGCGCGTCAGCCAGCGTTCGCGTTCCACGAGTTCGCGCTGAGCGATTGGCAGCACGCCGCCAAAGCCTTGCATCGCCAGCCGCGTGAAGACCCGGAAGATCTCGCCGGGCGATTTCGGCGAGCGCGGCGACTGGTCGTCGAGGATGGAGTGCGGCGCGACCTCGGCGGCTGCGTCGGCGTCCGCGGTCGCCTTGCCGGACATCTGGCTGGGCGCCTCGTCCGGCGACGGCAGCGTCGCTGGCGCGGCGTCGGGGGCGAGGGTGTTGTCGGGGGTCGGCATGGCTTCGAGGAGCGATGCGCCAGCGTACTCCGGCAACCTGAACAATGGAAGTCCTATGTCTTATATAAGACTGAAAGCATCAGGATTGAAGCCCGCGGGCCGTCAACGCAGGACTTTCAAGGCCTCCGGATTGACGATGTTCGTCGGCGTGCCATTGATGAAGTTGACGACGTTGTCGAACGCCGCGCCGAAATACGTCTCGTAGCTGTTCTGCTCGACGTAGCCGATGTGCGGCGTGCAGACCGCGTTCTCCAGCCGCAGCAGGGGGTGGCCGGCGAGGATGGGTTCGCTCTCGAACACGTCGACCGCTGCCATGCCTGGGCGTCCGCGGTTCAGCGCCGCCACCAGCGCGCTTTCCTCCAGCAGCTCGGCGCGCGAGGTGTTGACGAACAGCGCCGTCGGCTTCATCTGCAGCAGGTCGTTGAGCTTGATGATGTGGCGCGTGGCTTCGCTGAGCCGCAGGTGCAGGCTCAGCACGTCGGCGGTGGTGAACAGTTCCTCGCGCGACGCGACCGCGCGATAGCCGTCCGCCGTGGCTCGCTGGCGCGACTCCTCCGAGCCCCACACCACCACCTCCATGCCGAAGGTCTTGCCGTAGCCCGCGACGAGCTTGCCGATCTTGCCGAAGCCCCAGATGCCCAGCGTCCGGCCGCGCAGGGTGGTGCCGAGGCCGAAATTGGGCGGCATCGACGCCGCCTTCAGGCCCGACTGCTGCCAGGCGCCGTGCTTGAGGTTGGCGATGTACTGCGGCAGCCGGCGCATCGACGCCATGATCAGCGCCCAGGTGAGCTCGGCGGGCGCATAGGGGGAGCCGACGCCTTCGGCCACCGCGATGCCCTGCTGGGTGCAGGCGTCGATGTCGATGTGTTCGCCGACCTTGCCCGTCTGCGCGATCAGGCGCAACTTGGGCAGCTTTTCCAGCAACTGGCGCGGGAAGCGCGTGCGTTCGCGAATCAGCACCAGCACCTCGGCATCGCGCAGCCGGATCGACAGCTGTCCGATGCCCTTGACGGTATTGGTGAACACCTTCGCGTTCAGGTCGCTGA
Source organism: Vitreoscilla sp. (assembly GCA_045810265.1). Taxonomy (GTDB): domain Bacteria; phylum Pseudomonadota; class Gammaproteobacteria; order Burkholderiales; family Burkholderiaceae_C; genus Scleromatobacter. The sequence continues at coordinate 8,443 of JBJMWF010000029.1, forward strand.
GCTTGGCGGCGCACGGCAGCTTGCGCACCGCGTCCTGGTAATCGTCGAGGATGATGATGTTCACGCGTTCGATTATGGCGCCTGCGATGAGTCCGCCCATGTCAGCGGGGGACGCAAAAAAGCCGCCCGTGGGCGGCTGCCGGGCGTCTGGGCGGCGCTCAGAACCGCTGCGTGGACAGCGCGCTGATCTCGGCGCTGCCGAAGGTTTCCGGAAAGGTGCGGTCCAGCGTGCGGTAGAGCGCAGCGCGCATCGTGCGCGTCGCGACGTCGTCCTCGCGCAGCGTGGCCAGCAGCGGGCCGCGCAGCAGCCACAGGTCGATCGGGTCTTCGGCGCCGCGCACCTGCGCCCGCAGCCAGGCGCCCTTGCGGTGCTCGAGGTTCTCGACGGCACGCATGAACAGCTGCTTCATCTCGACGAACGCGCGGCGCGACTCGATGCGGGCGGAGCGCGCGACCGGCAGCGAGATGTCGTCCGGAAAGAAGCGCGACTCGTCGGCCGTGCCGGCCAGGCGGGAGTCCAGCTCGGACAGGCCGAGCAGATCGATGCGAGGGCTAATTGACATCGGCGATCTCCGGGGCGGACGTGCTCGTGCGCTGGGCACGCGTGGGGAAATGCTGGTTCACGCGCGCGAGGCGGGCGTCGGCCTCGGGCTGGCTGATGCGGCGCGCGATGAGCGTGTACAGCTCCGAGCGCAGGTGCCACAGCTCGCGCAGCGAGCGCGCGTGCTGCGCGCGCTTGAGCAGGTCGTTCGGGTCGGACTCGACCAGGCCGGCCATCGCGGCGACGAACTCGCTGCGCGCCCGTTCCAGCGGCGTGCGCAGGGCGGGCACCGTCTCCACGTTGCCACCGACCAGCCAGCGCAGCAAGGCACTCCAGAGCGATTCGCTGCCAGGGCAGACGTCGGGCGGGCACACGTTCATGCGCAGCGTCGTCGGGGCAGCGGGCTTGCGATGCAGGAGGCGGTGGAAGAGGGCAGTGCTCATGGTGTGGATTTCGACCTCTTGCGGTCGAAACATGAGCTCATTGTTAAAAATTGCAGCTTTCGGTAAGCGCCGATAAGCACGCGTCTTCCCGACAGTTAAATGGCCTGAAAGACCGCCCATTCCTTGGCTGGCGGCCAGCGACGGCACTCGAAGCCGGGCAAGCGGGGCCGCGGGCCTCTCAGCGGGTTGCGCCGGCCGCGTCGCCCAGGGGGAATGCCAGGGGCGGCAGGCCTTGGCGCGCGCGATCCACGGCCAGGCAAAGCTCGCGGGCGCCGTCCACGAAGCGCGGCCCGCTGCGGGCGATCAGGTCGCCCTCGATGCTGGCGAACTCGCCATGCCGGGTCGCGCTGACCTGCGCGAACTCGCTCCAGCGTCCCGGCTTGGCCAGCTCGCGCGGGGCACTGCCCGTCAACACCAGCTCGGGATCGCGCTGCACCGCCGCCTCCCAGCTGACGGTGGCGGTCAGCGTGGGCAGTTCGCCGAACACGTTGGTGCCGCCGCAGGCCGCGATCGCGCTGGAGATCAGGTGCTGGTTGCTCAGCGTCATCAACGGCGCGTCCCACAGCTGGTAGAACACGCGCACCGGCTTGCGGCCGGCATAGGTGGCCCTCAGTGCGCTCCAGTCGTTGCTGATCGCCTGTGCGCGCGCCTGCGCCACGCCCTCGGTGCCTGCCAGGCGGCCGATGCTGCGCAAGGTGTCGGCCAGGCCCGCGACGCTGCGGATCTCGATCTCGTAGACCGGCACGCCCAGCGAGCGCAGCTTGGACTTGGTGCGCTCGGCCGTCCCGCTGCCCCACACGAGCACCAGGTCGGGCTTGAGCTGGGTCAGCGCCTCGTAGTTGACGGCGAAGGCGTCGCTGATCACCGGCAGCGCTCGGGCGGCAGGCGGGAAATCGCTGAACTTGCCGACCGCCACCAACTGGCCGCCGGCGCCGGCCGCGTACACCAGCTCGGTCAGGTGCGGCGCCAGCGCCACGATGCGGCGCGCAGGATGGGCCAACGTCACCTCGTGCCCGCCGTCGTCGACCAGGCGCAGCGCGGGCGGCTCTGCGGCCACCGCGGCGCCTGCAAGAACCCAGGCGGCGGCCAGGACGAGCGGACGCAGCCTCATGATTCGATACCCGCCTCGCGCATCGCGCGCGCATTGGGCGCCGCCTCGCCGGGTTTCGGGCGCGCCGCCGCCGGCAGGGACTTGTAGAAGTCGCAGGTGTGCGTGACGGCGCATCGGCCGCACTGGGGCATGCGCGCCAGGCAGACATAGCGGCCGTGCAGGATCAGCCAGTGGTGCGCGTCGTCGAGGTATATGGTGGGCACGCGTTCGAGGAGCCGCAGTTCCACCGCCAGCGGCGTCTTGCCGGGTGCCAGGCCGGTGCGGTTGGAGACGCGGAACACATGCGTGTCTACGGCCAGCGTCGGCTCGCCGAAGGCCACGTTGAGGATCACGTTGGCCGTCTTGCGGCCCACACCGGGCAGTGCCTCCAGCGCCTCGCGCTCGCGCGGCACCTCGCCGCCATGCCGCTCGATCAGCAGGCGACAGGTCTCGAGCAGGTGCTTGGTTTTCGTGCGGTACAGGCCGATCGTGCGC
>JBJMWF010000030.1:0-12204 GCA_045810265.1 Vitreoscilla sp.
CGGCGGGCCGGCGATCGAACGCGATCGCCGGGCACGCGCGAGGCGAATCAGTCCTTCGAGTTCTCCGCGATGTTCCAGTTCATCGACGGCTTGTCGCCGGCGCTGCCGTCCTTCTTCTGTTCGACGTAGTCGACCTTGACCGCGGCGAAGTTCAGCGTGACGTTTTCGGTCAGGCGATCCTCGCCGCCGGAGCCACCCGTCGACACCGACGTGACCAGCACCTCGGTCATCGTGATCTTGACGTACTCGAGCGGCTTCTCCCCGGCCTTGCGAACGGTCAGCAATGCGTTGTCGTAGTGCTTGCCGTTGCAGGCCCCCAGCATGAGGTCGGGCGAGGACTTGTCGATGTACTTGGTGAACGACAGGTCCTGCACGTTGGCCTTGCCGGCACCGGCGCCGCCACCGACGTGGGCGGAGCCGGAGTTCGACACGCCCCAGCTCCAGGCCAGGACGTCGATCTCGCCAGCGTGCGTCTTGTCGACGGACTCGCCCTTGAGGCCGGCGATCTTCATGAACATGTCCATTGCCATTTCGTTCTCCTGAATATTCATTGACACGCCGAGCATCGTCGGCATGGCGCCCCGTCAGGGACTCTTGGCGGCCTGATTCCTCTCGGTACCGCCGGGGCCAGCTCGGTTCGCGTTCGCGTTCACGACCTGGCATGGAAGTCATGATGCGACGCCTTGGCGGCCGGATCCATTACACGGCATGACAACCGCGCCGCGACGCCAGACGTCCCACGGTTGAAGCGATGTACGCCCGCATGGCCGCGGCGCTGGTTCCAAACGTGGTGGGGTATCAGGATTGACTGTCGTCCGGCGCGCGCGCAGCCTGGATCTCGATGACTGCAACCGGGTCGTCGACTCGATGGATGGAGGCTGCCATGAACATGCGAAGCTCGAATGCGAACCTTCTGCGCGGAGTGCCCGCGGGGGCCCTGTTCCTGCTGCTGCCCCTCGTGGCCGCGGCGCAGCAGGCAGCCTCCGGTGCGCTGCCAACGCCCGAGGGGACGCCGCAGCAGGCGGAGTCGTCGGCGCAGGCCAAGCCCAGTGCGGTCGACCTGGAGGCGTGGCGCAAGCGCGTGCTGGTCGTCCCCAGGCCCGCGTCCGGCTGCTTCACGGCGGACTTCCCTCAGGCGGCCTGGCGCGAGGTGCCGTGCAAGCCCTCCACGCCGCACAAGCTGTACCTGCCGCAGCATGGCGGCGTGACCCGGCTCGATGTCGTGGGCGGGAGCGGGCCCGACATCTCGGCCACCGTCACGGGCCACATCACCTTGGCCGAGGGCTCGTTCGACAGCGTCTCGGGAGTCACGAGCAGCGGTGCCTACACCCTGCAACTGAACTCGGCGCCCTTCACGACCTCCACCTGCAGCGGCTCGCCCGATCCGGCATCGTGCAGCGGGTGGGAGCAGTTCGTCTACGAGTCGTCGGGCAGCGGCTTCATCCAGTACTGGCTGCTCGAATACGGACCGGCCGGCACCGTGTGCCCGGCGCCCAGGCACTCGGGATGCGCGGCCAACAGTTCGTACTCCGACGGCTGGTGTCCCTTCCAGTTCAGTCCGACCGGTTCGGTCTACTGTGTGGTCAACGCCGCGCACGAGGCCGCGGCGCCGGCGGAGCCGATGACCTCGCTGGGCCTGCTGAAGCTGGCGGGCGCCGCCGCCGGCGGGGGGTCCACCACCGATGCCATCACCGTGACGGTGACCGGCTCGCCGCCCTTCGGCGCGGCCGGCAGCAACTACTTCCCCGACCTGGGCTCGCAGTGGCAGGAAGTCGAGTTCAACGTGTTCGGCGACGGTGGCGGCAGCCAGGCCACTTTCAACAGCGGCGCCAGCGCACAGGTTCGCACGGAGGTGATCAGCGGAACGAATTCGGGACCGGGCTGTCACCTGAAATCCTGGACCGGCGAGTCGACCAATCTGACCCTGGTCAATTCGGCACCGGCGTCGCCCGCGCCGCTGCCTGCACCCGCGCTGGTATTCGGCCAGAGCAATCCGGCCCCGGGCGGGGCGGTGGCCAGCTGTGCCGATGCGGTCAGCCTCGGCGATACGCACCTGGCGACCTTCGGACACCTTCTGTACGACTTCCAGGCTTCGGGTGACTTCGTGCTGGCCGAGACCGGGTCGGGCTTCCAGGTGCAGACCCGGCAGGCCTCCGGTGCGCCCACGTGGCCGGATGCGGCGGTCAACAAGGCCGTCGCGGTCCGGGCCGGCAAGGATCGTGTCGCGATCTGCCTGCCCCACCGGGTTCTCGTCAACGGCAGGGCCGCGCGAATTCCCGATGGCGGACACCTGTCGCTGGCGGGTGGCACCACCGTGCTGCGCACAGGCAACGTCTACCACGTGTTCGCACCCAGCGGAGACAGCATCGGCGCCACGCTCAATGGCAGCTACATCGATGTGGCCGTCGGACTCGGCCACTGGCCCAGCAAGGTGCGCGGGTTGCTGGCCAACGCCGATGGCAAGGTCACCGACGTGGCGGCGTCGGATGGCGCCGTCCTGGCGGCGCCCTTCGCCTTCGAGGCACTCTATGGTCACTATGCCGAAAGCTGGCGCGTGGATCCCAAGCGCTCGCTGCTGGCCGCATGCGGTCGGGAGGTCAGGCGCGGCGTGCCCAGGAAGCCGTTCTTCGCCTCCGACCTGAACCAGGAGCTGGCCGCTCGGTCCCGGGCGATCTGCCAGCGCGCCGGTGTCAAGGAAGGGCCGTTGCTCGAGGCCTGCATGATCGACGTCGCGGTGATCGGCCCGCGGGCGGCCAGGGGATACCTGAAGATGCCGGTGCCCGTCGAGGTGGGAGACGCACGCCCCCGGTGAGTCGTCGCGTGGCCGCGCCGGTACAGAGTCGACACGATTGCGACTCCGTCCAGCATCGGCTACGGTGCGGCTCCATGAGTCTCGACATCCCGGCCGCACGCGCCATCCTCGTCGGCCTGGCATGCGCCGGCGCCTCGCTGGCTCACGCGGCCGGCCCCAGCTTCGACTGCGCGCGCGTCACATCGCGCGTCAACCGCATGATCTGCGCCTCGCCCGAGTTGTCGGCGCTGGATCGGCAACTGGCCGACCACTACCGCGTGTTGCTGGCGCAGTCCGGCAGCGAGGCCGCGGCCTTGCAGCGCGAGGAGGTGCAGTGGCTGCACCAGGTGCGCGACCCGTGCCCGGACACCGCCTGCATCGCGCAGGCCTACGCGATATGGGACGCCGTGCTGGTCGCGCGCAGCCGGCGCCTCGCAGGCGCCTCGTCCGAGACGGCCGCCGCGCATGCGCCCGTGCCGGCGCCATCCGCCGCGACGGCGATCCGGCCGCCGGCGAAGGGCGCGGCACCGACGGCGATCCGCGCGGCGCCCAGCCCGGCAGCAGCCGCCGAAACGCAGCCGTTCCCGGTCGAGGCGGCGCTGATGGCCGACGCGCGCGCGCTGCTCGGACATGCCTGCGCGCCCGGCGAGGACGTGCCGCAGGCGGCCGGCTTCATACCGGTGCCGGGCGCGCTGCCCGTGGTCGCCAGCGACAGCGTGGTGCTGGTGCGGCGCCACCTCGGCGCGGACTTCGCTTTCCTGCTCGACACGCGACGCAACACCTGCCGCATGGTCGACGCGGTGGCGCTGCCGCCGCATGCGCAGGTGGGCAACCTGCTGCAATGCGTCGTGCCGTCGGACGACGGTTCGGCGACGCCGCTGTCCGTCGGCGTCGGACTGCGCCGGCCGGGGCAGAAGCTGCCCCTGGCGTATTGGGAGGTGGACATTGCGCACGGCCAGCTCATCCGGCAAGCGCTGGGCGTGCTGGCCTGGGCCGAGCGCTTGCGCTGCCAGGAGCCGGAGGTGGGCGACTGAGCGTCGCCCATGAAAAAGGCGCCTCGCACGGATGCGGGCGCCTTCGTCTGGAGCGGCGGTGTCTCAGTGCCAGAAGCCCTCGTAGGCGGCCAGCTCCCGCGCGACATCCATGCTCTGGATCGCGCTTTCCGCACAACGGCGGCCGATCTCCAGGCAGTATTGCGGATCGTTGGCGACCAGCGAGTGGTGCGTGGGCACGAACTGCCAGTGGTCGTCCGGGGCGATGACGCAGATCTCGGGCCGCCATCCCGGCGCGCTGCCGGCCGGTTGGGCTGAAACAAGGATCTCGTAGTCGCGGTAGGCGTATCTGCGGTTCATGTCCAAGGCGGTCGGCGGGGAAGTCGCCCAGTCTCGCGCAGGCCGCGCAACTCGATCCGGTAAACAGCGGCAGGTTTCGGGCCCATTCCCGAATTTGTTCACGAACTCGACCTTGGCACGCGCCTTGCGCTGCTTGTATGCAAACAACGCATCCAAGCCCCGTCGTCGCCGCGCCTGCACGGCAACAGGGCCCTCAGCCCCAAACCAGCGCATCTTGAGCACCACATCCGTCCCCTCGCGGTCGAGCGCCCCTCGGATCGCCAATCATGTCGTCGAGGCGATCCTGGCGGGCCGCATCGCGCCCGGCCAGCGGCTGGGCGAGCAGGAACTGGCGGACGTGTTCGGCGTCAGCCGCACGCTGGTGCGCGAGGCGATGGCCCGACTGTCGGCGCGCGGCATGGTGGAGGTGAGCAGCCGGCGCGGCTGGTTCGTGGTGCAGCCGTCGCGCGCGGAAGCGGCCGAGGCCTTCTCGGCGCGCATCGCGATCGAGACCGGCATGCTGAGCTCGCTGGACAAGCCGCTTGCCAAGACCAAGCTGGCGCGTCTGAAGGCGCATTACAAGGCCGAACAGGCCGCGCTGGCGGGGGACGATCCCGGTGACCGCAGCTACCTGCTGGGCGATTTCCACGTCTGCCTGGCCGAGTGCGTCAGCGGCCCGCTGCTGGCCGACATCCTGCGCGATCTCACCGCACGCACCACGCTGGTCGCGTCCCTGTTCCAGTCGACCCACGACGCGGCGCTGTCGTGCAGCGAGCATGTGGCCATCGTCGGCGCGCTGGAGCAGGGCGACTCGGCCGGCGCGGCGGCGCTGATGCGCGCGCACATCGTCGCCGTGGCCGCCGCGCTGGGTTCGCCCGCGCCGCGGGCCGATCGCCTGGACCGGCTGCGCCAGGCGCTGCAGGCACCGACCCCGCCCGCGAACCTGGCGACCGCGCCGCCGGCGCCTGCCTCCCGGCGCCTGTTCACCGACCTGATTTCCACCACACCGACCACAACGCCTGCGCCACCCCGGCGCCACAAGGAGAATTGAGTGAGCCTGCAACGACGTCCCTTCCTCGCCCTGGTGCTGGTCGCCGGTTTCCTCTCCTCCACGGCCGCATTCGCCGACAGTGCGCTTGACGCTGTGGTGGCCAGGAAATCGATCTCGATCGCGATCCCGACCGACTTCCCGCCCTATGGCTTCGTCGGCACCGACATGGCACCTCAAGGCCTGGACGTCGACATGGCCAGGCTGATCGCCGCCAAGCTGGGCGTGGCTGTCGAACTGGTGCCGGTGACCAGCGGCAACCGCATCGCGTACCTGCAGACGCACAAGGCCGACCTGGTCATCTCCACGCTGGGCAAGAACCCGGAGCGCGAGAAGGTGATCGACTTCACCGCCGCCTACTCGCCGTTCTTCCAGGCGGTGTTCGCCGCGAAATCGCTGGTCATCAAGGCGCCGGCCGACCTGGCCGGCAAGGCGATCGGCGTGACGCGCGGAGCCATCGAGGACATGGAGCTGTCCAAGATCGCGCCGCCCAGCGCCGACGTCAAGCGCTTCGAGGACAACAACGCCACCGTCTCGGCGTTCGTCTCCGGCCAGGTGCAGGTGATCGCGACGGGGGCCTCGGTGGCCGGCAACATGATGGCGCGCAACCCGCAGCTGGGCACCGAGTTCAAGCTGCTGCTCAAGGACTCGCCCAACTTCATCGGCGTGGCCAAGGGCGACGACAAGCTGCGGCTGAAGGTCAACGAGATCATCGCGTCGGCCCGGGCCAGCGGCGAGATCGACCGCCTGTGCCTGAAGTGGCTGGGCCGTCCGGCCGGCGATCTTCCCAACTGACGCTGCAGGCGAACACGATGATCGAGCTCGACTTCCACGCCGTCCTCGTCGACTGGCCGTTGCTGCTGCGGGGCGCCGCCTTCACGCTGGGCCTGACGGCCGTGGCCACCGTGCTGGGCGTCGCCCTGGGCATCGCCTGCGCGCGGGCGCGCACGCACGGCGCCGCGCCGCTGCGCGCGCTCGCCGCCGCGTACGTGGAGCTGATCCGCAACACGCCGTTCATCGTGCAGCTGTTCTTCGTCTTCTTCGGGCTGCCCAGCCTGGGACTGCGGCTGTCGTCGGAGACGGCGTCCGTCATCGCCATGACGCTCAACCTGGGCGCCTACGCCGCCGAGATCGTGCGCGCCGGCATCGAGAGCACGCCGCGCGGCCAGCTCGAGGCCGCGCGCAGCCTGGCCATGACCGAGCGCCAGGTGTTCCTGCGCGTGGTGCTGCCGCCGGCGCTGGGCCGGGTCTGGCCGGCGATGGTCAGCCAGATCGTCATCGTGATGCTGGGCTCGGCGGTCTGCGGCCAGATCGCGGCGCAGGAGCTGAGCTACTACACCAACCTGATCATGAGCCGCAACTTCCGCTCGTTCGAGGCGAACTTCGTGGCGGCCGGCATGTATCTGGCGATGGCGGTGCTGTTGCGGCAGGCGCTGGTGTGGATCGGCCCGCGCTGGATCTTCGGCCGCAGCGTGCCGGCGGGGCATTGAGAATGGTCGAATTCCCCGTCTGGCAGATCCTGCTCAACCTTCTGCTCGCGGCGCGCTGGACCGTGGTGCTGTCGCTGATCGCCTTCACCGGCGGTGGCGTCGTCGGCCTGGCGCTGCTCGTGGCACGGCTGCGCCGCTGGCCCGGTGTCGCGACCGCGGTGTCGACGTACGTGCACGTGTTCCAGGGCACGCCGCTGCTGATCCAGCTGTTCCTGGCCTACTTCGGACTCGGGCTGTTCGGCATCAACGTGTCGGCCTGGGTCGCGGCCAGCGTCGCGCTGACGCTTTATGCGAGCGCCTACCTCACCGAGATCTGGCGCGGCTGCGTGGCCGCGATCCCGCGCGGCCAATGGGAGGCGGCCGACAGCCTGGCGCTGAGCTTCGGCGAGAAGCTGCGCCACGTCGTCGCGCCACAGGCACTGCGCATCGCGGTCGCGCCCACCGTCGGCTTCCTGGTGCAGGTGATCAAGGGCACGGCGCTGGCCTCCATCATCGGCTTCATCGAGCTCACCAAGACGGGCACGATGATCACCAACGCCACGTTTCGCCCGTTCACCGTCTATGCCTGTGTGGCCCTGATGTACTTCGCGCTGTGCTGGCCGGTCTCGGCCTGCAGCAAGCGTCTCGAAAGAAGGATGCGCCGTGACCGTTGATTCCACATTCTCGATCGTCGACATCCGCCAGCTGCGCAAGCGCTATGGCACGAACGAGGTGCTCAAGGGCGTCGACCTGGACGTCAAGCGCGGCGAGGTGATCGCCATCATCGGCAAGAGCGGGTCGGGCAAGAGCACGCTGCTGCGCTGCATCAACGGGCTCGAGGCCTTCCAGGAAGGGACGCTGCACGTGGACGGCCAGCCGCTCAAGCACGGCGACGCCAAGGCAATGCGCGAACTGCGCCAGCACGTGGGCATGATCTTCCAGAACTTCAACCTGTTCCCGCACCTGAGCGTCGGGCGCAACGTGATGCTGGCGCCGACGCTGGTGCGCAAGACGTCACCCGAGGTCATGGACGCCTCGGCGCGCAAGCTGCTCGAGCGCGTGGGCCTGGCCGAGAAGTTCGACGCCTGGCCCGACCAGCTGTCGGGCGGCCAGCAGCAGCGCGTCGCGATCGCACGTGCGCTCGCGATGCAGCCCAGCGTGATGCTGTGCGACGAGATCACCTCGGCGCTCGATCCGGAACTTGTCGGCGAGGTGCTCAAGGTGGTCGAGAGCCTGGCCGAGGAGGGCATGACGCTGTTGATGGTCACGCACGAGATGAGCTTCGCGCGCAAGGTGAGCGACCGCGTGGTGTTCATGCACGCCGGCCGCATCCACGAGATCGGGCCGCCGGAGCAGATCTTCGGATCGCCGCAGACGCCGGAGCTGCAGCAGTTCCTGGCCACCTTGCACTAGCGGTCGGCGACGGCGCCGCTCGGCCCCTCGCAGCCGTCGTTGGTCGCAGCGGTGCTGCGTCGACGGGGATGCCGGGCTACAACGGAGGCTCGTTTCCAATGCGGGAGATGTCCCATGCGGCTCTTCGTCCTGTCCCTGTTGCTGGCGATCACCATGCAGACCACCTCGGCCGCTCCGGCCTCCGCTCCTCAACCCGCCGACCTGTTCGACTTCTGGGTCGGCGACTGGCAGGTCAGCTGGAAGAACGCCGACGACAGCGCCGGCAGGGCGCGCAACCATGTGTCGCGCGTCCTCGACGGCCGCGTCATCGAGGAGCAGTTCGAGCAGGATCCGGCCGATCCGGCGCCGCTCCTGAAGGGCCGATCGCTGAGCGTGCGCGACAACGCCGGCCTCTGGCGCCAGGCCTGGGCCGACAACCAGGGCGGCTTCTTCTCGCTGACCGGCAGCGCCGACGGCGACAAGCGCCTGTTCTCGACGGCGATGACTGCTGTCGGCGACCAGGTCAAGGGCCAGCGCATGGTGTTCCACCACATCACCAGGGATGCCTTCACCTGGGACTGGGAGGGCACGACGGACGGCGGCAAGACCTGGAAACTGCTCTGGCAGCTGGACTACAGACGCTGAGTGCCGAGGCGATTGGGATGGGGTAAAAACGCGTTCCCACACGTGGAGCGCAGCACATGACCCGAATCCGAGTTGGCATCGGCGGCTGGACGTACGAGCCCTGGCGCCAGACCTTCTATCCCGAGAAGCTGCCCGCCGCGCGCGAGCTCTCGCACGCGAGCCGCCAGGTGACGGCGATCGAGGTCAACGGCACGTACTACAGCACCATGACGGCCAAGTCCTTCGAGCGCTGGTTCGCGGACACGCCCGACGACTTCATGTTCTCCGTCAAGGCCAACCGCTTCGCGACCAACCGGCGCGTGCTGGCCGAGGCCGGCGAGTCCGTCGCGCGTTTCATCGGCAGCGGCCTGGCACGCCTGGAGCACAAGCTGGGGCCGGTGCTGTGGCAGTTCGCGCCGACCAAGAAGTTCGACCCGGCCGACTTCGAGGCCTTCCTCAAGCTGCTGCCCGCGGATGTCGAAGGCCGCGCGCTGCGCCACGTGCTGGACGTGCGCAACGACAGCTTCATGGTGCCCGAGTTCCTGCAACTGGCGCGCAAGTACCGCGCGGCGGTGGTGTTCACCGACTCGCCGGACTATCCGTCGTTCGCCAACCTGACGACCGACTTCGTCTACCTGCGCCTGATGAACGCGAAGTCCGAGATCCCGACCGGCTACCCGCCCGAGTTCCTGGCCTCGTTCGCGCAATGCGCCCGCGCCTGGGCGGACGGCGGCCAGCCCAGCGGGCTGCCGCTGGTCGCCGGCGACACGGGCGCGCCCGCCAGCGCGTCGCGCGACGTCTTCATGTTCATGATCAACGGCGCCAAGGAGCGCGCGCCGGCCGCGGCGATGGGCGTGATCGCCGAACTCAGGGCTTGAGCTGGGTGCGGATCTCGCCGCCGGGGTGCGCCTCCGTGTGCACGTTGACGTAGAGGTTGCCGGCCTTGTACGACTGCACCTGGCTCGGCGTGAGCTTGGCGCCGTCCGGCACCGTCCAGGTGCCGATGTCGCCGCCGTTGAGCGTGATGATGGGCGGCCCGTTCTGGCCCGGCGCGCCCAGGTGGATGTGCGCGGCGCGGCCGGCCGCCAACGTCGGCGCCGACACGCTGCCGGTGACGTTGCCATCGGCATCGACCTTGATGCTGCCGGTGCCGACCGCGGTGCTGGTGTTGGGCGGCACTTCCTGGTCGCCCGTCAGCCTGAGGCCCTGGGCCAGGGCATTGCCCGAGACCAGGGTCGAACAGGCCAGCAATACGGTCAAGCCCAGCGAACGTGAGAGAGCCATGGCGTGCATCCTGCGAAGTTCAGGGATGCGAATGGTGGACTTCAGGCGCTGCGCGACATGCCGGCAGGGTCAAATGCGGCGGCGCACAACGCCGGCATCAAAGCCCGAGCTCGCTCAGGCCGGGGTGGTCGTCCGGCCGCCGCCCCAGCGGCCAATGGAATTTTCGATCGCCTTCGGCGATGGGCAGGTCGTTGATGCTGGCGAAGCGCCGCATCATGTAGCCGTGCTCGTCGAACTCCCAGTTCTCGTTGCCGTAGGAGCGGAACCAATGGCCGGAATCGTCGCGCCACTCGTAGGCGAAGCGCACGGCGATGCGGTTGGCGTCGTACGCCCAGAGTTCCTTGATCAGGCGGTAGTCGAGCTCGCGCGCCCATTTGCGCTGCAGGAACTCGCGCACCTGCTGGCGTCCGACCGGGAACTCGGCGCGATTGCGCCAGCGCGTGTCCTCCGTATAGACCTGCGCGACACGCGCCGGGTCGCGCGAGTTCCAGGCATCCTCGGCCAGGCGCACCTTCTGCATGGCGGATTCACGGGTGAAGGGCGGCAGCGGCGGCTTGGTGTCCATGGGGTCTCCGTTCGAGCGGTGATGCAGACAGACTCGTCTACCTGCGGCCGCAGTCTAGGCCAGGCGGCGCCGGCATGTGGCAGAGAAAGGTGCCTGGCATGCTCTCGTTCGCGTTGCGATGCCACCCAGCGAGATGCCGTCTTCGCGGACGAGAGCGTGCCTTGTATGTTCGGGTTGCTGGGTAACCCGTCGGCGTATCGTCTAGGGGCTGGGGCGAGGGACTATGCGTGCCTATCTGGCAAACAGACTGCGCCAGAAATTCCCCGTTCCGCCCACCCACCGTCGATGAGGAACTGAGCGTGACCAAGTAACTGGCCAACGCCGATCTGAGTGCAAGTCAACGGCAGGCGGACGCCGCCCCAGCACCTTAATTCTGGAACTGGAGGTGCTGCTATGCAAGAGTGTCTCGCTGGCGTCGACGTTTCCAAAGACACGCTCGACATTGCCTATATTCCTGAGAAGGCGGCGCTGCGCGTGGGCAACAACCGACGCGAGATATTGCGCTGGTTGAAGAGTCTGCCTGTTGGCGTGTGCATTGCGATGGAATCCACGGGCGCTTACCACCAACTGCTGGCCGAGTTGGCGCGCGAGGCGGGCATGCGTGTGTTCGTGCTCAATCCCAAGCGCATTTGGCATGCCGCCCGCGGCGACGGCCGTCGTGGCAAGACCGACCGGATCGACGCCCAGGTCATCGTCAAGTTCCTGCGCGACCACCTCGAGCAATTGCACGAATGGACGCCAGGAACTCCGCTGCAGCGTGAAATTTCGATGCTCGAACGTCGTCGCCATCGGCTAGAGCAGCATTGCACCGCAATGCGCATGACGTTGCGCGACCTCAGCGGGCTCGAGCCGCAGGTTCAGCAACTGCTCGACAGCGCCAAGGCCATGCGCCAGGCCATCGACCAACGCATCCAAACCTTGGCCGAGCGCGATGATGGCATTGCGCGCGGCAGCCGGTTGCTGCGCGAGATTCCGGCTATCGGTCCGACAGGCTCAGTCAGCCTGGCGACGTTGTTCGACCGCGTGCCATTCAAGAGCAGCGACGCGGTCGTGGCCTACATCGGCATCGACGTACGGACACACGACTCCGGCCATAGTCGAGGCAAGCGACGCCTGACGAAGTGGGGTCCGGCGCACCTGCGCCGACTGGTGTGGCTGCTCGGATTTGCAGGAGCCCATACGAAGGTCTACAAGGCCTATTACGACGGCCTCAAGGCTCGCGGCCTGTCGTTCACCGAAGCAGCACTTGTCCTCGGTCGGCGCATCCTGCGCATAGCCTGGGCCGTCTGGCGCACTGGCGAGCACTTCGACGCCGCCCTGCTGGCTAAAAAGCCTTGACGAAAAACATAGAACCTGGCGCCGATCCCATCGGGGCCGGTGTCAGGCACCGCACCGAATCGCCGGCCGACTTCGATCCCGATGGTGACATCAGTGGCGGCGATCCGATGCGATGCCAGACACCTCCAGAACCGACCCGGCGGGGTCAACCCGCTAATGCGATGAGCGCCGAGGCGTGGTCGGTGGCCGTGGTCGGCGCGATCACGCGCAGCGAGGATCCGCGCGCTGGGCGGCGCGGGGGCCACCCTGCCCATCATCGCGATGACCGCCAACGCCTTCGAGGAAGATCGCCAGGCCTGCCTCGCGGCGGGCATGGACGACTATGTCGCCAAGCCGATCGACGTGGCCCGACTCGCCGAGGC
>JBJMWF010000031.1:0-7218 GCA_045810265.1 Vitreoscilla sp.
CCGGCGGTGATGGTGATCTCGGTGTCGGCGTCGTAGGCGCGGCCCGCGTGGCGCGCGATCTTGTCGGCCACCGCCGCGCGCAGCGCCGGCACGCCGGTCATCGGCGGGTACTGGTTGTGGCCGGCGCGCATGGCCGCCGTGACGGCATCGACCAGCGCCGGGTCGCAGTCGAAGTCGGGAAAGCCCTGGCCGAGGTTGATCGCGCCCGTCTTGGCGGCCAGCGCCGACATCACGGTGAAGATGGTGGTGCCCACCGTGGGCAGCCGGCTCTGGCCGAGCAGGTGGGAGAGTTCAGAGGTCATAGTTTTCTCCGTTGCCGCCGAGCGCACGCAGCAGCAGCGGCCGCGTCAGGCGGTCCGACAGCAGCTCGGCGAAGGTGAGCACGTAGCCGCGCAGGTAGGCCCCGCGGCGGAACGCCACGCGCGTGACGTTGCTGCCGAACAGATGGCCCGCCGGCCGGTGCACCAGCTCGCCGCCGGGCGGATCGTCGCGCACGGCCATCTCGGCGACGATGCCCACGCCCAGGCCCGACTTGACGTAGGTCTTGATGACGTCGGAGTCGATCGCCTCGAGCGCGATGTTGGGCTTGAGGCGGCGCTGCGCGAAGGCGGCGTCGATGCGCTTGCGGCCGGTGAACGACGGGTGGTAGGAGATCAGCGTCTCGTTGGCGAGCTGTTCCAGCGTGATCTTCTCAACCAGGGCCAGCGGGTCCTCGGCGCGCATCACGATCACGTGCTCCCACTCGTAGCAGGGCAGGGAGACCAGGTCCTCGGGCTCGGACAGCGACTCGGTGGCCAGGCCGATGTCGGCGGTGCCGTCCAGCAGCATCTGCACGACCTGGTCCGGCGCGCCCTGGTGCAGGCTCACCTGCACCTTGGGAAAGCGGCGGCGCAGTTGCGCCACGGGCTCGGGCAGGACGTAGCGCGCCTGCGTGTGCGTGGCGGCGATGGACAGCGTGCCGGCATCCTGCTTCGAATATTCCTCGCCGATGCGCTTCATGTTGGCGACTTCGCGCAGGATCACGTCGATGGCCTTGAGCACTTCCTTGCCCGGCTCGGTGACGCGGCGCAAGCGCTTGCCGTGGCGCACGAACAGGTCGATGCCCAGTTCCTCCTCGAGCTCGAGGATGGCCTTGGAGATGCCGGGCTGGGAGGTGAACAGCGCCTTCGCGGTCTCGGTCAGGTTCAGGTTGCGGCGCACGGCCTCCTGCACGAAACGGAACTGGTGCAGGTTCATGTGCCGATCCCGTCTTGCGGATCGTGCGCGGTGTCGAAGGTCAGGCCGGCGAGCTCGAGCGCGGCGTCGGCCAGCGCGGCGATGACATGCGGCGTCTCGCCCAGCGCGCCATGCAGCGTCCAGGCAATGCCGGGGTGCGCCTCGCGCAGTTGCGCCAGCTGCGCCGGCACGTCGCGCCGCACATGGCCGCCGCCGCCCAGGAACACGGGCACCACGTCGATGCGAGAGCACCCCAGGCCGGCCAGTTCGGCGCCGGCGTCGGCCAGCGCCGGCTGCATCAGCTCGAGGAACGCGAGCCGCACGACGGCCTCGGGTGCGCGCGTGCGCACGTGCGCGGCGATCGCCTCGAACGGGGTGGCCCACGCGGGGTCGCGCGCGCCATGGGCCAACAGGATCAAGCCATGACTGGGGGTCATCGGTACCTCACGAGCCAGGCGAACGCCGACATCGACATCAACAGGTACACCACGCTCGGAACCGAGGCGGCGATCCAGGGCGTCCACTCGTGCAGCAGCCCGAGGTGGCCCACGACGTTGTTCAGCAGCACGAAGCTGATGCCCAGCATGATGCCGCCGAACACCTTGACGCTGACGCCGCCCGCGCGCGCATGCAGGTAGGCGAAGGGCAGGGCGAGCGCCACCATCACGAGGCAGGCGAACGGGTACAGCACGCGCTTCCAGAACAGGATGCGGTAGTTCTGCGTCGACTGCTCCTGCTCGGCCAGGTGCGTGCTGTAGCGCCACAGGGCGACCGTGCCCATGCTTTGCGCGGGCAGCAGGGCGGCGGCGGCGACCGAGGCGTTCAGGTGCGTGGGCCAGGTCATCTGCGGCACCTTTTTCGATTCGACGCGCGGCTCGCTGGTGGGCGTGCGCCCGACCCAGTTCGTTTCGGTGACGTCCTGCAGCGTCCACTCGGTGGTCGAGCGGGTGCGCGGCACGATGGCGTGTTCGGCGACCAGGCTGCGCACTTCGCGGCCGCTCGGGTCCATCTCGAAGATGCGCACGCCTGTCAGCTCGCCGTTCTTGCCGACGCCGCGCACGTTGACCGTGATGCTGCGCTCGCCGTCGGGGTCGGTGCGGCGCTCCTTGAGCCAGGCGCCGGTGCGCCCGATCGCCAGGCCCATGCCGAAGCGCGCCTTCAGGAAGCCGGCCGCCTGCTCGCTGTGCGGCGTCACGTACTCGCCCAGGCTGAAGGTCAGCACCCCGAACAGCAGGCCGATGACGCCCAGCAGGCTCAGCGCGCGGCCCGGGCCCAGGCCGGCGGTGCGCAGGATGGTGAACTCGGACGACTGGGCCAGGCGCGCCATCGAGTAGATGGTGCCGATCAGCACCGCGATCGGAAACAGCTCGTAGACGTGCCCCGGCTGCTCCAGCAGCGTGGCGAGCGCGGCGGCGGCCATCGTGTAGCCGTTGCGCCCGACGCGGCTCATCTCGTCGACGAAGTCGATGAAGAAGAACAGCGCGATGAAGAAGATGGTCACGAAGAAGACCGACCACAGCACGTCGCGGTACAGCAGGTTGCGGACGGTCTTCATGCGGCGCCCCGGCGCAGGATGAGCTTGAGCGGATGGATCACGGTGGCGTGCTCGCGCCACCAGATGAGGCCGAGGCCCAGCAGGAAGGCGGCGCCATGCAGGCCGACCAGCACGACGACGATGTTGGCCTTGCCGCTGCCGACCCAGGCCTGCGTCAGGTTGAGCAGGTTGTAGTAGATGACGAAGGCCAGTGCCGCGAACAGCAGGCTCCAGTTGCTTGCGCGGCGCGGGTTGGCCGCCGACAGGCTGATGCCCATGAACAGCAGGTTGGTCGCGCCCAGGATCAGTCCCACGCGCCAGGTCAGTTCGCCCATGTAGGCCGGGCCGCCGCCCAGAACGAGGTCGGCGGTGTCGACCGCGCGCGGCGAAGGCGTGCTGTTGGACGGGCCAGTGCTGGTGCCGGCGTGCACGCGGTAGTTCTTGAACTCGACGTGCGTGTGTTCACCGGAGGTCTTGTCGTTCTGTTCCATGTGGCCCGAGTCGAGCACCAGGAAGCGGTCGCTGCCGATGTTCTCGATCTTGCCCGACTGCGACACCGCCACCGATTCGCGCGTGCCCGCGTCGCTCATGATGAAGACGTTGCGCCCGCCGCCGGCGGCGCCGCTGGCCGCCTTCTCGACGAAGAACACCCGGTGGCCGTCGCCCGAGGACTGGAACTGGCCGGGCGAGGCGCGCAGCACGTCGGCGCGCTGCTCGAAGCGCTGGCGCAGGTCGTTGTACTGGCCGTAGCTCCAGGGCCAGACGAACAGCATCAGGATGCCGATGAGCACGACCACCGGCCAGCTCGTGGCGACCACCGGGCGGATGAAGCGCGCCAGGCCGATGCCGCTGGAAAACCAGATCGCCATCTCGCTCTCGCGGTACATGCGCCCGAGCGTGAGGATCACGCCGATGAACATCGACAGCGACAGGATGGTGGGCAGCGTCTGAAGCGCGAGCAGCGTGAAGATGAAGACGACGTCCTGCGCGGCCACGGCGCCATTGGCGGCCAGGCCTAGCGTGCGGATCACCAGGTTGGTCATGAAGATGGTGAGGATCACCATCAGCGTCGCCCCGAAGCTGCGCGCCAACTCCTTGCGGACGGTCGAATCGAATAACATCGCCTGATTATCTCCAAACGACAACAAGTACCCACCATGGACTTCCAAACCCTGGCCCTGCCCGAAGCCGGCGTCGCCGGCATCGCTGCCGATGCCCTCATCGTCGTGCTGCCCGCTTCGGGCGATCTGCCCCGCTTCGGCAGCGTCGTCGACGCGGCACTGGACGATGCGCTCAAGGGCGGCGACCTCGAACGCAAGGCAGGGCGCTCGGTGTACCTGCCGCGCCTGGCGGGGGCCAAGGCCGGCCGCGTGGTGCTGGCCGTCGCGCGCGACAACTCGCCCAAGGCCTTCAAGGCGGCGGTGGCGTCGGCGCTGTCCACGGTCAAGTCGGGGCCGGCCAGGCACGTGGCCGTCGTCGGCGGGGAAGGCAGCTCGGCGCATGCCGAGGCGCTGGCGATCGCTGTCGGCGATGCCACCTATCACTACAGCCGCACCAAGCCCAGCGCCGCGCCGGCGCCGGTGCTGGCCAAGGTGTCCTACGTCGTGCCCAAGTCCGCCACCACGGCGGCCAAGACCGGCCTGGGCGTCGGCGCCGCCATCGTCTCGGGCATGGATCTGGCGCGCGAGTGCGCCAACCTGCCGGCCAACTACGCCACGCCCACCTACCTGGGCGAGCAGGCGCTGGGCATGGTCAAGACGCACGGGCTGGAGGTCGAGGTGCTCGATCGCAAGGCCTGCGAAAAGCTGGGCATGGGCTCGTTCCTGTCGGTCGCGCGCGGTTCCGAGGAGCCGCCCAAGTTCATCGTCATGCAGTACAGGGGCGCCGGCAAGAAGGACGCGCCGGTGGTGCTGGTGGGCAAGGGCATCACCTTCGACACCGGCGGCATCTCGCTCAAGCCGGGCCCCGAGATGGACGAGATGAAGTTCGACATGTGCGGCGCGGCCAGCGTGCTGGGCACCGTCCGCGCGGTGGCTGAACTCAAGCTGAAGGTCAACCTGGTCGGCCTGATCCCGACCTGCGACAACATGCCTTCGGGCAAGGCCACCAAGCCGGGCGACGTCGTCACCAGCATGTCCGGCCAGACCATCGAGATCCTCAACACCGACGCCGAAGGCCGCCTGATCCTGTGCGACGCGCTGACCTACGCCGAGCGCTTCAAGCCGGCCGCGGTGGTCGACATCGCCACGCTGACCGGCGCCATCGTGATCGCGCTGGGCCACCACAACAGCGGCCTGTTCTCGCCCGACGAGCAACTGGCCGCCGACCTGCTGGCCGCCTCGGCCGCCGGGCTGGATCCGGCCTGGCGCATGCCGCTGGACGACGAGTACGACGAGCTCCTCAAGAGCAACTTCGCCGACATGGCCAACATCGGCGGCCGCGCCGGCGGCTCGATCACCGCGGCCAAGTTCCTGCAACGCTACACGGCCAAGTTCCCGTGGGCCCACCTGGACATCGCCGGCACGGCGCATCGTTCGGGCTCGGCCAAGGGCGCGACCGGCCGGCCGGTGCCCTTGCTGACTCACTTCGTGATGTCGCGGGCCAAGTGATCGCGCGCCTGTCTTGACCGAGGTCGCCTTTCACACCGGCATCGCCAATCCGCTGGATTACGCCTGCCGGCTACTGCGCAAGGCCTATCGGTCGGGCGCGCGCGTCGCCGTGCATGGCGAGCCGGCGCTGCTCGATCGCCTCGACCAGGCGCTGTGGACCTTCGAGCCGCTGGAGTTCGTGCCGCACGTCATGCTGCCGCGCGATGGCGCGGACGCCGGGCGGCTCGCGTTGTCGCCCATCGTGCTGGTCAAGGGTGGCGCGACGCCTCCGGCACAGTGCCGCATCGGCGTGACGCTGGCAGGGCATCCGGTGGCCGACCTCGGCGCCTTCGACCGGCTGATCGCCATCGTCGGCCTGGCCCCGGAAGATCGCGAAGCGGGGCGCCAGCGTTGGCGCGAGTACGAGCGCGCGGGCCATGCGGTGAGCCACGTCGCCAAGCCGGCGGGCGCAGCAGGCTGATGCGGCATTGCCGCCCCCAAACGAAAACGCCCGGCTCGAGGCCGGGCGTTCTCTCATCCGGGTCGTTCCGGCGAACCGGCGCGACCGCAGGACGATCGAAGAATTACTTCGAAGCAGCGGCCGAAGCGGCGGCAGCCTTCTTCGAAGCCTTCTTCTCAGCCTTCATCTTCTTGGCCACCGGGGCCGAAGCGGGAGCCGAAGCGGCATCAGCGGCGAAAGCGCCGACGGCGAAGGTGGAAACGATCAGGGCGGCCAGGAGCTTGGTCATTTGAGATACCTTAAATAGTTGAAATTGCTTGCCCGTCAGGGCGTCGCAGCCCTCAAACGCGTCGCCCTGTCGAGCGGTTGACAATTTTTTGTGAACTAGAATTTATTTTTCACCGGGGCCTCCTGGCCGCCCGGCCTCAGAACAATCGGAGCAAGCGTCAATGAGCCAACATGTCACGGTGCCGGCGGGCGGGCAGAAGATCAGTGTCAATGCGGACTTCTCCCTGAACGTGCCCGACCAGCCCATCATCCCGTACATCGAGGGTGACGGCACCGGCCTGGACATCACGCCGGTCATGCTCAAGGTGGTCGACGCCGCGGTGGCCAAGAGCTACGGCGGCAAGCGCCAGATCCACTGGATGGAGATCTTCGCCGGCGAGAAGGCCACCCGCGTCTACGGGCCGGACGTCTGGCTGCCCGACGAGACGCTGCAGATCGTGCGCGACTACATCATCTCCATCAAGGGCCCGCTCACCACGCCGGTGGGCGGCGGCATCCGTTCGCTCAACGTCACGCTGCGCCAGCAGCTCGATCTGTACGTCTGCCTGCGCCCGGTGCGCTATTTCAAGGGCGTGCCTTCGCCGGTCAAGCACCCCGAGAAGGTCGACATGGTCATCTTCCGCGAGAACTCCGAAGACATCTACGCCGGCATCGAGTACGAGGCCGGCAGCGACAAGGCCAACAAGCTGATCGCCTTCCTCAAGGACGAGATGGGGGCGACCAAGATCCGCTTCCCGGCGACCTCGGCCATCGGCATCAAGCCGGTCTCGATCGAAGGCACCGAGCGGCTGGTGCGCAAGGCGCTGCAGTACGCGATCGACAACGACCGCCCGTCCGTCACGCTGGTGCACAAGGGCAACATCATGAAGTACACCGAAGGTGGCTTCCGTGACTGGGGCTACGCGCTGGCGCAGAAGGAGTTCGGGGCGCAGCTGATCGACGGCGGCCCCTGGGTCAAGTTCAAGAACCCCAAGACCGGCCGCGACATCACGGTCAAGGACGTCATCGCCGACGCCTTCCTGCAGCAGATCATCCTGCGCCCGGCCGAATACTCGGTCATCGCCACGCTCAACCTGAACGGCGACTACGTCTCCGACGCGCTCGCGGCGCAGGTCGGCGGCATCGGCATCGCC
>JBJMWF010000032.1:0-21059 GCA_045810265.1 Vitreoscilla sp.
GACCGGCTGCGTCATCAGGTCGACCTGGACGTTGCCGGCGATGGCGAAGGCCAGCACCAGCGCCGGGCTGGCCAGGAAGTTGGCCTTCAGGTTGGGGTGGATGCGCGCCTCGAAGTTGCGGTTGCCCGACAGCACCGCCGCGGCCACCAGGTCGTTCTCGACGATGGTCTGGTTCAGCTCGGGCGTGAGGTCGCCGGCATTGCCGATGCAGGTGGTGCAGCCGTAGGCCGCCACGTTGAAGCCGAGCTGCTCGAGCGCCGGCAGCAGGCCGGCCTTTTCCAGGTACTCGGTGACGATGCGCGAGCCGGGCGCCAGCGAGGTCTTGACGTGCGGCTTGACGCTCAGCCCCGCCGCAACCGCCTTCTTGGCCAGCAGGCCGGCGGCCAGCATCACGCTCGGGTTGCTCGTGTTGGTGCAACTGGTGATGGCGGCGATGAGCACGTCGCCGTGGCCGATCTCGATGCCGCTGGCCGTGACCGCGCGCCGTGACACCTGGTCGGGCGGCAGGTTGTAGCCGTTGCTGGCCGCGGGCGTCACGAGCAGCTCGTCGAACTTCTTCGACAGCTTGCCGATCTCGATGCGATCCTGCGGCCGCTTCGGCCCGGCCAGGCTCGGCGCGACGGTGGACAGATCGAGCGTGAGCGATTCGCTGAAGTCGATGCTGCCGCTGGCCGGCGTGCCGAACAGGCCCTGCGCGCGGAAATACGCTTCGAAGGCCTCGATCTCCTCGGCGGTGCGGCCCGTGCCGCGCATGTACTCCACCGTCTTCTGGTCGACCGAGAAGAAGCCCATGGTCGCACCATATTCGGGCGCCATGTTGGCCAGGGTCGCGCGGTCGGGCACGGCCAGCGAGCCGACGCCCGCGCCGTAGAACTCGACGAACTTGCCCACCACCTTGGCCTTGCGCAGCATCTCGGTGACGGTCAGCACCAGGTCGGTGGCGGTGACGCCCTCGCGCAGCTGGCCGGTGAACTCGAAGCCCACCACGTCGGGTGTCAGCAGGTAGACCGGCTGGCCCAGCATCGCGGCCTCGGCCTCGATGCCGCCCACGCCCCAGCCGACCACGCCCAGGCCGTTGATCATGGTGGTGTGGCTGTCGGTGCCCACCAGCGTGTCGGGGTAGTAGACCGCCGGCTTGCCGTCGGTCGACGCCTGCTTGTGCACGCCGCGCGCCAGGTACTCGAGGTTGACCTGGTGGACGATGCCGAAGCCCGGCGGCACCACACCGAAGGTGTCGAACGCCTGCATGCCCCACTTCATGAACTTGTAGCGCTCGTTGTTGCGCTGGAACTCGATCTTCATGTTGATGTCGAGCGAGTTCTTGTGCGCGTAGTCGTCGATCATCACGCTGTGGTCGACGACCAGATCGACCGGCACCAGCGGCTCGATGGTCTTGGGGTTCTTCTTCTGGTTGGCCGCCTCGGTGCGCATGGCGGCCAGGTCACACAGCAGCGGCACGCCGGTGAAATCCTGCAGCACCACGCGGGCGACGACGAACGGGATCTCCTCGCTGCGCTCGCCGGTGGGCGCCCAGTTGGCCAGCTGGCGCACGTGCTCGGGCGTGATGCGCCGGCCGTCGCAGTTGCGCAGCACCGACTCCAGCACGATGCGGATGGACACCGGCAGCCGGGCGATCTGCGGGAACTCCTGCGCGAGCGCCGGCAGCGAATGGAAGCGGCCGGAGGCGCCCGAGGGCATCTTGAACGTCTGCAGGGCGTGCGCGAACGGCGCGATCGGGGCCAAGGGCATGTGTTCTCCTCGCAGTGACACCACTGCTGACGACGGAACCGGCATCTTGCCTCAGCCAGGGGCTTTGGTTCATGACCCCGCGCGAGTGTCAGCCGTTTTTACTCGGGTTCGCTCGCCGTCGAGCTGCGCGCTCGCCTTGGCGCTTGAAAACGGGTCCAATGGCGCCGTGAATCCACCCAACCCGCCATGCCGCTGACGATCCCGCCCGACGAGGTCGAGATCACCGCCATCCGCGCCCAGGGCGCCGGCGGCCAGAACGTCAACAAGGTGTCCAGCGCGGTGCACCTGCGCTTCGACGTGCGCGCCTCGTCGCTGCCCGAGCCCGTCAAGGAACGCCTGCTGGCGCTGCGCGACCATCGCATCACCGAGGACGGCGTCGTCGTCATCAAGGCCCAGCAGTACCGCAGCCAGGACATGAACCGCGGCGACGCCTGGCTGCGGCTGCAGGAGCTGGTCGACTCCGTCGAGAAGCCGCCGCGCGTGCGCCGGGCCACCAAGCCGACCTACGGCTCCAAGCAGCGGCGGCTGGAGGGCAAGAGCGTGCGCTCGGCGATCAAGGCGGGGCGTGGCAAAGTGAGCGAATGACGACGACGCCTTCGACCGCCGCCCCGATCGCGCTCGACACCTTGCAGCTGGTCCTGCGCGAGCGCCCGGGCGCCGACAAGCGCGACGACTCGCTGGCGCTGGTCGCGCCGTTCGAGGTGCCGCTGCCCGGCGGCGGCACCGCGTCGATGGCACCGGCCTGGTTCGACCTGATCGGCGACCTGCAGCTGCGCCTGGTGCGCAGCACCCCGGACTACGTCATGACGCTGCACGCCGGCGAGCTGGCCGAGCTGGAACTGGGCCTGGACGACGCGCTCGCAGTGGCATTGGCGAACCTGCACCGCCTGCACGGCGCACCCGTCGCGCGCCCGTGGCACGACGTGCAGCGTGCAGGCAGCCGCAGCGAGGACGTGGACAGCGCCTGGTTCATGGATCGTGCGTTCTGGCGCGCCCGCCTCGCCCAACACCCGGACGGCCTGGTCGCCGCCGTGCCGCGCACCGACCTGCTGCTGTTCGCCCCGGCCAGCGACACCGCCGCCGTCGACAGCCTGCGCCGCGGCATTCCCGGCCTGCACGCGGGCGCCGGCGACTACCGGCTGTCGTCGGCGCTGTACCTGTTCAGGGACGACCGCTGGAGCGTTCTGCAGGCGGCCGCGCCGGCCCCTGCCTGATTTTCAGCCGACGCTGGGCGCCGCCGCGCGCTCGCCCCGGCGCGGCATCCGCACGACCGCGCCTCCATCCACGGCCCGCGCCCGCAGCTGGCCGCAGCCGCCTTCGACGTCCTGCCCCGCCGACTGGCGCAGCTTGGTCAGCACGCCGCGCGATTGCAACGTTCGCGCGATCGCGGCGGCCTTGTCGGGCGCAGGGCGGGCGAAGCCCAGGCCCTCGTTGGTGTTGTACGGGATCATGTTCATCAGCGCGTACTTGCCCTTGAGCAGGCGCACGATGCCGTCGATCTCGTCTTCGCCGTCGTTGATGCCGTCCAGCAGCGTCCACTGGTACTGGATCGGATAGCCGGTGGCGCGCGCATAGCGCTCACCGAGTTCGACCAGTTCGTCGGGCGACAGGCGCGGCGCGCGCGGCAGCAGCTCGCGGCGCAGCGCGTCCTTGGTCGAATGCAGGGACAGCGCCAGCGCCGGCTTGACCGGCCCCTGCGGCAGGCGTTCGAAGACGCGCGGGTCGCCGACGGTGGAAAAGACCAGGTTCTTGTGGCCGATGCCGCCGGCCGTGCCCAGCAAGTCGATCGCTTCCATCACGTTGTCCAGGTTGTGCGCCGGCTCGCCCATGCCCATGAACACGACCTTCTTGACCAAGCGCCTGGAGCGCGCCAGCGCCACCTGCGCGACGATCTCGGCGCTGCCGACCTGGCGCAGCAGCCCGTCGCGCCCCGTCATGCAGAACACGCAGCCGACCGCGCAGCCCACCTGCGTCGACACGCACAGCCCGTCGCGCGGCAGCAGCACGCTCTCCACGGTCTGGCCGTCGTTCAGGGCTACCAGCAGGCGCGCCGAGCCGTCCTCGCCGGGATGTTCGGACTGCAGCGTCGCCAGGCCGGCGAGGTCGGTCACGATCGCGGGCAGCGCGTTGCGCAGCGCGCGCGGGAGGAAGTCCTCGATGCGCCGCTTGCCGGCGTGCTGCGGCTGCGCGTTGACCCATTGGCGCAGCACCCGCGCCTCGTGGTCGGGCGAGGCGCCGAGCGCGCGCAGGCGGTGGCGGAGGTCGAGAATGCGCATGGAGAGGTGATGGACGGCGGAATCGATGATTTTCCGTCATCCTCGCCGGCGCGTCTCGTCCGCGCGCCCGCGGGGCGCGCGGGAAATCACGCTCAGTGCGCCGGGCCCACCAGCGTCTTCTGCACCCAGCCGCTGAAGTTGGACGAATCGACCTGCACGAAGCCGTTCTTCTGGTCGCCGCTGGCGATCAGTTCGTCGGTCTTGGTCAGCGTCGCCAGCACCTTGCTGTCCTTGGAGGGGCCGCTGTAGACCTTGACGTTGTTGATGCGGGCCATCAGCACCTCGCCGGCCTTCTGCGGCGCGCCGGCGCGGGCCGAATTGGCGGCGTTGACGTCGCCGGACTCGCTGTGCGTCTTGATCAGCGACGGGTTGTCGCGGATCGCGATGACGATGTTGTTCCAGTTGTCCAGCAGGCTGGCGGCGATGACCTTGCCCTCGGGCGTGTTGGTGTAGCCGTTGGCGGCGCCGAACGCGGCGCCGGTCCAGCCCCAGCCGCCGATGTCGAAGTCGGTCTTGGTCGCCTTGCCCTGGGCCGAGGCCACCTGCAGGCTGGAGCGCACGTCGGCGATGATCAGGCTGGTCGACGCCTCCTTGAACTTCAGGCCGCCGACGACCCCGCCCAGGCCGAATCGGTTCAGCAGGCCGCCCGCCACCGCGCCGCCGACGCCGCCGGTGTTGTTGGCGGCGATCTGCACGGCGGGCGTCATCACGAAGTCGGCCCCTTGCATCTGGCCCTTGCCGATGTTGGACTCGCCGCGCAGCTCGCCGCCTTCGGCCAGCGAGCGCTCCTCGCGGATGTTGGCCATCGCCACGCCGCGTTCGACGACGTCGAAGCAGCCCGAATCCTGCACCATCATGCGGATCAGCTGCGCCGGCGAGCCCAGTTGATAGGACGACAGGTAGCCCCAGCCGCCATTGGGCTCGGTCACCGCCAGCACGCCCAGCTTGTGGCCGCACTTCTCGATGTTGGGCGTCGCCGCCACGGCGCCGCCCGTGGCGAGCATCAGGGACAGCCCAGCGACAAGCAAGGTCAGGGGCGAATTGGGCGTTCTCGTCATGGCAGGGCTCCTCCAGCGTATCGTCTCGAAACAGGTGCCCGAAATTGTGCCATCCGGCTCTTCCGTCGGGGCTCCCCCGTCAGGGGGGCTTTCCGGGGGTTGACGGATGGCGCTGCGGCAGGATCGGCGGCTCGCGCGCCTGGGGATTTCCCGCCCGGGCGCCACAGTTCGCGCCCGCCATCCATTACCCTTGCGGCTTCGCTTCGCCACCGGCCACGCCTGCACGATCCCATGCGCGCCGTCTTTCCCGATCCCGACCGCTTCAGGCGCTGGGCCACCGTCGTGGCGCTGGCGGCGCTTGGCGTGGCTGCGCAATGGGCGGCGCGGCCCTGGGTGGGCACCAAGATCCCGTTCCTGTTCTTCCTGCCGGCGATCGTCGCGGCGGCCTCTCGCGCAGGCCGCGCCGCAGGCCTGCTGGTCACCGGCGTCGGCTTCGTCAGCGCCTGGCTGTGGCTGCTGCCTGCGGGCCACTTGTGGGTGGTCGATTCGGTCGACAACCTCTCCCTGCTGATCTATTCGCTCCTGGGCATGCTGCTGTCCACGGTGGGCGCGCGCATCCGCATGACGAGCGCGCGCGCGTCGGCGGCGGAGCAGCGCCTGGTGCTGGCCGGCGAGGACACCGGCATCGGCATCTTCGATCTCGACCTGGTCACGCGCACCGTCTACCTGTCGCCAGCGCTGGCGCTGCTGTGCCGCGTCGAGACGCGCGACGGCGCCGTGCCGGTGGACGAGGTGATGGCCAGGATGCCACCCGAGGCCGCGCTCGAGGCGCGGTCGATGCTCGCGCGCAAGCTGCGCGAACGCGCCAGCGGCTACGAGCGCGAGGTGCGCCTGACCGTGCCCGACGGCCGCGAGCGCTGGCTGATGCTGCGCGTGCACATCGTCTGGTCGGGCGACCGCGCGGTGCGCATGCGCGGGGCCTGCATCGACATCACCGAGCGCCGCGCCGTCGACGACCTGCTCGGTCGCACGCAGGCCGAGCTGGGCCAGCAGGTGGCCGACCTGCATCGGCTGCACGAGCTCACGAGCCGGCTGCTCGACACCCGCACGCTCACCGAGCAGTTGCAGATGATCCTGGTGGCGCTGGCCGACTTCCATGGCGCCCGCCGCGGCCTGGTCACGCTGTTCGATACCCCGTCGGGTACGCTGGGCATCGCGGCCAGCACCGGCTTCACGCCCGACGCCGTCGCCCGGCTGATGCAGACCAGCGGCATCGACGGCGCCTGCGCCATCTGCTGCGCGCAGCGCGAACGCACCGTCATCGAGGATACCCAGGCGGCCGGCATCGATCCCGGCCTGCGCGCGCTGGCCAGCGAGGAAGGCTTCCACGCGGTGCATGCCACGCCACTGATGGGCCAGGACGGCGAGGTGATCGGCGCGATCTCGATCCACCTGGACCGGCCGCACCGGCCCAGCGAGCGCGAACGCACGCTGGCCGACATCTGCGCCCGCAAGGCCGCCACGTTCATCGAACGCGCCCGCGCCCAGGCCGCCTACGTCGAATCGCAAGGCCGCTTCCAGGCGGTGCTGGACGCGTCGGCGGTGCCCTTCGTGGTGCTGTCGCCGATCCGCGAGGATGCCAGCGGCGCGATCGTCGACTTCGAGTGGAGCTACGTCAACGCCGCGGCCGCCAGGGCCTTGCACCGCCCGTCCGACGCGTTCGAGGGCAAGCGTGTGCAGGACGTGCTGCCGGCGCGCTGGGCCGGCAGCGATTCGTTCGCGCACTACGTGGCCGTCGCCGAGACCGACCAGACGCGCGAGTTCGAGGTGCGGGTGCACCACGAGAACGTCGAGGAGTGGTTCCGCTGCGTCGCCTCGCCGCTGCGCGGCAGCGTGGCGGTCTGGTTCAACGACATCACCACGCGCAAGAACAACGAACAGGCGCTGCGCGAGGCCGACCGCCGCAAGGACGAGTTCCTGGCGACGTTGGCGCACGAGCTGCGCAACCCGCTGGCGCCGATCCGCCAGGCCAGCGCGGTGTCGCGGTTGCCGCAAGCCACCGAGGCGCAGAAGCGCTGGAGCCACGAGGTGATCGAGCGCCAGGTACGCCACATGGCGCTGCTGCTGGACGACCTGCTGGACGTCTCGCGGATCACGCGCGGCCGCCTGGCGCTGCGCCGTGGCGCCAACACGCTGGGCGAGATGATCGAAGCCGCCGTGGAGACCGCACGGCCCCTGATCGACTCGCGCCACCACGAACTCGAGATCGTGACGCCGCAGGCGACGATCCTGATGCAGGCCGATCCGCTGCGCGTCTCGCAGATCGTCGCCAACCTGCTGACCAACGCCGCGAAATACACCGATCCGCATGGCCGCATCCGGCTGGTGGCGGCGCTCGACGTGGACGACGTCGTGATCGAGGTCAGCGACAACGGCATCGGCATCGCCCCCGAGTCGCTGCCGGCGGTGTTCGACATGTTCACGCAATTGCGCGGCACCGACGACCGGGCCAGCGGCCTGGGCATCGGCCTGGCGCTGACCAAGGGGCTGGTCGAGCTGCACGGCGGCTCGATCGGCGTGCACAGCGAGGGACCGGGGCGCGGCAGCGTGTTCACCGTGCGGCTGCCGCGCGGCGAGACGTCCGAGCGAGTGACCGCCTCGGTCGACGGCGTCGAGCCGCGCGCCGCGCCGTCGCGCCGCATCCTCGTGGCCGACGACAACCGCGACGCCGCCGAAAGCCTGGCCGCGCTGCTCGCGCTCGAAGGCCACGACGTCACGCTGGCCTATGACGGCGAGGACGCGCTGGTCGCCTACGACCGCGTGCGTCCGCAGATCTGCCTGCTCGACATCGGCATGCCGCACCGCAGCGGCAACGAGGTGGCCACGCAGATCCGGGCGCGCGAGGACGGCCACGCGCCCACCCTGGTGGCGATCACCGGCTGGGGCCAGGACGCCGACCGCAGCCAGGCGCTGGCCGCCGGCTTCGACCATCACCTGACCAAGCCCGTCGATCCCGCGCAGTTGCTGCGGCTGATCGGCGAGGCGCGCGTCGCGGGCGAGCTCGCGCGCGCGTGACGCATGCGGCACGCCTGCCCGGGCGTGCGCCGCGTCGCAATGTCAACGCCGCGTGTCCGCGCCGACACCAAACGACCAAATCCACGACACGTCCGGTTCGTCCAATGAGGCCTCACCCGCTGCACCGCGGCGGGATCTGAAGGACACGCCATGGACGATCACGACAAGGGTCTTGCCCACGACCTCGAAACCCTGGGACGCCGCCGCGTGCTGCTCGGTGGCGCCGGCCTGGCCGCGACCACACTGTTGACGCTGTGGGGTTGCGGCGGCGGCACCGACACGGCCAGCGATTCGAGCAGTTCGTCGAGCTCGGGCAGCTCCTCGGGTTCGAGCGGCTCGACTTCGACCGGCACCTGCACCGTCAGCGCCGAGGAGACGCAAGGCCCCTACCCCGCCGATGGCTCCAACACCATCAATGGCAGCGTGTCGAACGCGCTGGCGTTGACCGGCATCGTGCGCAGCGACATCCGAACGAGCTTCGGCAGCCTGAGCGGCACGGCGGCCGGCGTGCAGACGACGCTCGTGCTCACGCTGGTCAATGCCAACGACAGCTGCGCGGCGCTGTCCGGTTACGCGATCTACGTCTGGCATTGCAATCGCGACGGCGAGTACTCGCTGTACGGCGTCACCGACCAGAACTACCTGCGCGGCGTGCAGGCGACCGATGCCAATGGCACTGCCACGTTCACGACCATCTTCCCGGCCTGCTATTCGGGCCGCATGCCGCACATCCACATCGAGGTCTACCGCAGCGAGACCACGGCGACGTCGTACACCAACAAGCTCAAGACGACGCAGCTCGCGTTCCCGGTCGACGTCTGCGAGACCATCTATTCGACGGCCAGCGGCTACAGCGCCAGCGTGAGCAACCTGTCGCAGGTGAGCTTCGCGACGGACCTGGTGTTCGCCGACGGCACGACGACCGAGATGTCGACGGTGACCGGCAGCGTCGCCGAGGGGTACACGGTGTCGCTGCAGGTGGCGATCTCGGTCTGAACGCCGCGCGCCCCGCCCTGCCGCAGAATGCGCGCATGGCAGGATGGAGAGATACCGTGAGCGCAGGGCACCGTGTTGCGAACAGCGTCCGCGCGGCAGCGCGCGGCCCGGAGGCTGGTCGATGACCGCGCGCATGAAGGCGCTGCTGGCCGACACGCTGTTCAAGCGGCTGTTCGCCTTGATGTGGCTGGCGCTCGTCATCAGCCACGCGGTGGCGTTCCTGGTGGTCACGCGCAGTGGCATCGGCGCCGGCGGGCTGCCCACGTTCCCCTCGCTGCCGCCGTTCTCGCTGACACAGGGTTCTCCGCCGGACGGGCCCGGGGCGCCAATCGGCCCCGGCGGCCCCGGCGGCCCCGGCGGCGCCGACGGGCCGCACGACAGACCCGACGGGCCGCCGCCGTTCCCCGACCACGGCGGCATGCGCGCGCCCCCGGCGATGCCGTCACACGGGCCGACGGGCGCCGGCTTGTCGACCTCCTCGGCGCTGCTCGACTACGGCATCCGCATGCTGATCATCGGCGTGGCCGCCTGGTTCGGCGCGCGCTGGCTCTCGGCGCCGATGCGCCGGCTGCAGGCCGCGTCGCGCACGCTTGGCGAATCGCTGGCGCGCAACGAGGCACCGCCCAGCGTCGACGAGCGCGCCGGCACGGTGGAAGTGCGCGAGGCGGCGCATGTGTTCAACGAGATGTCGCGCCAGCTTCGGGACCAGGTGCACTCGCGGGCGCTGCTGGTGGCGGCGATCTCGCACGACCTGCGCACGCCGCTGACGCGCATCCGCATGCGGCTGGAGTCCAGCCAAGCCGATCCGCTGACCGCCCGCTCGATCGCCGATATCCACGAGATGGACGACCTCATCGAGTCGGCGCTGCAGGTGTTCCGCGGCACGGGCGGCCATGAGGAAGCGGGCCAGGTGACGGACGTCAACGCGCTGGTGCAGGCGGTCGTCGACGACCTCGCCGACCTCGGCCAGCCCGTGAGCGTGCAGGGCGAGCCGGCGCCGGCGCTGGTGCAGCCGGCCGGTCTGCGGCGCGTCGTCTCCAACCTGGTCAACAACGCGTTGCGCTATGGCAAGCGCGCCGACGTCAGCGTGCGCCTGCACGGCGACAGCGTGCACATCGTGATCGACGACCAGGGCCCCGGCATCGCCGAGGCGCAGCTCGACGCGGTGATGCAGCCGTTCTACCGCCTGGAGACCTCGCGCAACCGCCTGACCGGCGGCAGCGGCCTGGGCCTGTACATCGCGCGCGACCTGATCGCGCGGCAAGGTGGCGTGCTGACCCTGGCCAACCGCCCCGAAGGCGGCCTGCGCGCGACGATCGCGCTCAGGAAGGACTGAGCGCTAGCTGCTGACTTCCGCGTCGAAGATGTAGCCCTCGCCGCGGATGGTGCAGATCAACTGCGCGCCGTCCGGCGCGGTCGACAGCTTCTGGCGCAGCCGCGACACGGCGAGGTCGATCGCGCGATCGGCCACGACCACGCCCTGGCCGCGCGTCGCATCGAGCAGCTGGTCGCGCGTGAGCACGCGGCGCGGCCGCTCGACGAAGGCGCTGAGCAGGCGGTACTCGGCGCTCGACAGCGGCACCGCCACCTGCTGGGGCGACATCAGCTGGCGTTTCAGGCGATCGAAGCGCCAGCCGGCGAATTCGACGCTGCCGTCGCCACGCTCGCCACCCGGCGCGCGGCGCCGCAGCACCGCCTTGATGCGTGCCACCAGCTCGCGCGGCTCGAATGGCTTGGCAACGTAGTCGTCGGCGCCCAGCTCCAGCCCCAGCACCCGGCTTTGCGGATCGCCCTGGGCCGTCAGCATGATCACCGGCAGGTGGGCCGTCTCTGGCCGCTGGCGCAGCGCCGTGCAGATCGCCAGGCCGTCGCCATCGGGCAGCATCACGTCCAGGATCAGCACGTCGACGCCGCCTTTCGCGAGTACCGACCGCATCTGCGCGGCGCTCGCCGCGGCGGCGGTCTCGAAGCCGAAGCGACGCAGGTAGTCGCAGACCGATTGCAACAGTTCGGGGTCGTCGTCGACGACGAGGCAGCGGGTGGTGGCCATGGGGTTGCGCAAGCCGCGGCAAGGACTGCCGCCTGTCTTCAGGAATCGGCTGCAAAGGTACCACGGCGCGCGTCACGCGCGAACGCAGAAGCGCCTCGTGCTGCATCGCAGCAGCAAGAGGCGCTTCGGCGGGGAGGAAAGGTCGGCTACAGGCGGCCGGTCAGCAGCAGGATCAGCGCGATCACGACCAGCAGGCCGAACACGCCGGTCGGCGCATAGCCCCAGTTGCGGCTGTAGTTCCAGGTCGGCAGTGCACCGAGCAGCATCAGGACGAGAACGACTAGAAGAATGGTGCCAAGCATGGAAAGCTCCTCGTGGAAGAATAGGCCGGCGCGTGCCGGAGTGACGGCAAGTCTTCGGCAATCCACGGACCAGGGCTGTTCGACGCAGCAAGGCGTCAGCAGTTTCCCTCAGCGCAACGCCGTGCCAAAGACGCGGCGATCGGTACAGAATGCCATCGGCCAAGAAGACGGAGACAAACGAATGGATGCAGGCGCCAGCGGAACCATCGGTCACTACAGCTTCGAGGAGAAACGGCGACGCGTCTTCGCGATCATGGCCGCCTCGTCCGGCAACCTGGTCGAGTGGTTCGACTTCTACGTGTATGCGTTCACCGCGATCTACTTCGCGCCATCGTTCTTCCCGAAGTCGAACGAGACGGTGCAGCTGCTGCAGGCCGCGGCGGTCTTCGCGATCGGCTTCCTGATGCGCCCGATCGGCGGCTGGATGTTCGGCAAGATCGCCGACCGCCGCGGGCGCAAGACCTCGCTGGTGATCTCCGTGGTGATGATGTGCGGCGGCTCGCTGCTCATCGCCGTCCTGCCCACCTATTCGCAGATCGGCCTTGCGGCGCCGCTGCTTCTGCTGCTCGCGCGCATGGTGCAGGGCCTGTCGGTGGGCGGCGAATACGGCGCCACCGCCACCTACCTGAGCGAGGTGGCGCTGCGCGGCCAGCGCGGCTTCTTCTCGTCGTTCCAGTACGTCACGCTGATCGGCGGCCAGTTGCTCGCGGTACTGGTGATCTTCCTGCTGCAGCGCTTCCTGGACGAGCCATCGCTCAAGGAGTTCGGCTGGCGCATCCCGTTCGCCATCGGCGCGGTCACGGCGGTCGTCGCGATGCTGCTGCGGCGCACGCTGCACGAGACGGCGTCCGAGGCGGACCTGCAAAGCCGCGAGGCGGGCAGCTTCGCCGTGATCTGGCGCGACCACCGCGCCGCCTTCCTCACGGTGCTGGGCTACACCGCGGGTGGCTCGCTGATCTTCTACACGTACACCACCTACATGCAGAAGTACCTCATCACCACCGCGCACATGCCCAAGACGACGGCCACCAACATCTCGCTGGTGACGCTGTTCGTCTACATGTGCATGCAGCCGCTGTTCGGCGCGCTGTCCGACCGCATCGGCAGGCGCATGTCGATGATGCTGTTCGGCGCGCTGGGCACGCTGCTGACGGTGCCGTTGATGACGGCCATCGGCAGCGCCGCCAGCCCGGTGGTGGCCGGCGTGCTGATCTGCGTCGCGCTGGCCGTGGTCAGCCTGTACACCTCGGTGTCGGCCATCGTCAAGGCCGAGATGTTCCCGGCCCAGGTGCGCGCGCTGGGCGTGGGCGTCGGCTACGCGATCTCCAACGCGATCTTCGGCGGGTCGGCCGAATACGTGGCACTGCAGCTCAAGGACTGGAAGGTCGAATCGGCCTTCTTCTGGTACGTCACGGCCATGATGGCCATCGTGTTCCTGGTGAGCATGCGCCTGCCCAAGAAGGCGAGCTACCTGCACACCGATCACTGAGCGAGACCCCGCGCGCGTCCGCACGGGCGCCTTGCGCAGGTTCAGGGCCGCTTGACCCATGCGCTGCACCAGGCCTTGGCCAGCACCGCCTTGCCGGCATACAGCGGACACGGGCCGGCGGCGTCGCCGGCCTTGCCCTGGTACAGCGCGCAGGTCGCGCAGGCCTGGCCCGGGGCGTACTTCGGATACTTGGCCTTGTCCACCTTCGTGGCGTCCGAGGTGTAGCCCAGAGCCTGCGCCTGGGGATCCTTGGGGTCGACCAGCGGCGTCTCGGCGCGCACCAGCGCGGAGGCGCCGAACAGGGGGACGAGGGCGATGAAGCGACGGCGTGAGGTCATTGGCTTGCCTTCCTGCAAAGCGGTGGGTGGGGCCGATTGTGGACCTGGGCGGAGCCTGCATACGGCGCGTTCCAGGCAGGGAAATCCCCCGGAATGGCGATCGCGCCGCGCCAGCCGACATGATTGAATAGCGGATAGGCTGCGGACCATCGCCAGGTCGCCGCAGCCCGGGCCGCGCACGTCGTGCTGCGCAGGGACGGCCCGCGAGCAAATCAACATCTCATCGAAGAGTGCCGCCATGACATCGAACAAGCGTTTCCGCCTGCATCCGCTCGCCGCCGCCGTGCCGCTCGCCCTGCTGGTGCAGGCCTGCGCCACCGATCCCCACACCGGCGCCCAGAGCATCGCCGGCATCAAGGTCAGCGACGACCCGTGCGCCAAGACGGCCACGGTGGTGGGTGGCGTGCTGGGAGCGGTCGCCGGCGCGGTCGTCACCTCGCAGGTCACCAAGAACACCGACGCCCGCGTGCTGGGCACCGTCGCCGGCGGCGGCATCGGCGCGGCCATCGGCTACAACATCGACAAGCGCCGCTGCGCGCTGTTCGCCATCGCCAAGCAGCACAACGCCGAAGTGAACGTGGCCTCCGTCATCGTGCCCAAGGGCGACCTGCCACCCGCCGCCACCGTGGCGGCCGCCGACGGCTCGCCCGCCTCGGCCACGCCGTTCACCGCCGGCAGCGACACAGCCACGGCGGGCCTGGCAGTCACGCTGCGCGACACCGGCAAGCAGTTCGCCTCGGGCTCGGCCACCCTCACGCCGGAGGCCGAATCGCTGTTCCGCGAGATCGCCGAGCAGTACTCGTACTCCAAGCAGCAGTCCAGGCTGAACGCGTCGTCCAGCGACGACGACAAGGCCGCGGTCGAAACGCTCAAGACCAAGCGCATCCTGCTGGTGGGCCACACCGACGACACCGGCGGCACCACCGAGAACGCCAACCTGTCCGAGCGCCGCGCCGCCGCCGTGGCGCGCGTGTTCCAGAGCCAGGGCGTGGCCGCGGGCAACCTGTACTACCAGGGCGCCGGCGAGACGCTGCCGGTCGCCGACAACCACACCGAGGCCGGCCGCGCCGCCAATCGCCGGGTCGAGATCGTCGACCTCACCGACGACGCCGCGTTCCACAAGTTCCTCGCTTCGCGCCGCCAGACCCTGGCGTTCTACCGCGCCAGCGACACCCCACCGGCCGACCCCGCCGCCGCCGCCGCGGCGTCGGCCAAGGGCAAGAAGGCGCCCAAGGGCAACACCGGATTCGTCGACTTCGGCGGCGTGCCCGCCACCACGCTCACCAGCGCGCCCGACTTCGCACCCGGCACCACCGCCGGCGCCGACGCGGGCAAGCACGCACCGCGGCCCATCGTGCCGACCTGCAGCGCGGACCGCCCGCGCGCGGCCAACGGCGTGAAGTCGCTCGCCACGCAGAAGGACCTGCCGATGAGCGACTACGTGCCCGGCCTGTACAACACCTCGTGGTCCGACAACGTCAACGGCAACCTCGTCGGCCTGACCAACGTCGACGTGCCGCGCGACGGCGGCGCCGTCTCCGGCAAGCCCACGCTGCTGATCTGGAAGAACTACAACCCGAAAAAGAAGATGCCTCCGGCCGACTTCCAGGCCAGCCCGGACGTCAACATCTACCGCGGCAGCCACGCGATCCTGTACCGCGTGTTCGTCGGCGGCCCGATGAAGTGCATGGACGTCTGGTTCCCGTACACCGACACCGGCGAATCGCGCAATTCCAACCTGTTCTATGACCGCCAGCAGTCGCTGTACGTCAGCAGCTTCGAGCTGAAGTCCCTCAGCGCCGGCGCCCAATAGGCGCTTCACGCCGGGCGGTGGGGCGAATTGCTTTGGCGGCAGGCGCCGTTATTGCCATGCGGTCGGGCTAGACTCGACCCAACAATGGCCCCGCCCGATCCCGCCTCCGATTCCGCGCCTCCTGCCTGCTCCGCGCTGGCGGCCGGACTCTGGCGTTGCCGTGGCTGCGCCGCGGTCTGCCTGCCACCGCCCGAGGCGAGGCCGCAAGGGCGCACGCGCTGCCCGCGCTGCGACGCCGTGGTGCACCCGCGCCGTCCCGATTCGGTCGCCCGCAGCTGGGCCTTCCTGCTGGCCGGCACCGCCCTGTACCTGCCGGCCAATCTGTTGCCCGTGACCAGCACCGCCTCCATCGGCGGACGGCAGAACGACACCATCTTCAGCGGCATCGTCTATTTCTGGAAGGACGGCTCGTACGGCCTTGCCGTGCTGGTCTTCATCGCCAGCATCGCGGTGCCGATGACCAAGCTGCTGCTGCTGTCGCTGCTGCTGATCTCGCTGCAGCGCCACGACCGCCGCTGGGCGGTGCGGCGGCTCAAGGCCTGGCGCGCGCTGGAGCTGATCGGCCGCTGGTCGATGCTCGACATCTTCGCCATCACCATCCTGGCAGCACTCGTGCAAGTGGAAAGCCTGGCCGAACTGACGCCCGGCCCCGGCGCGATGGCCTTCGGCGCGGTCGTCGTGCTGACCATGCTGGCTACCCACCACTTCGATCCGCGCCTGCTGTTCGACAAGCCCGAGGGCGAGATCGCGCCCATGCCCCCACACCTCACCGACCCTGCCGGAGACGCGCCTTGAGTTTCCCTGACGAACCGCGCGACGACGCCCCAGCGGCACCCGCGCCCGTTCCTTCCGCGCCGCCGCCTCCGCCGGACCTGCCGCGCCCCGCGATCGCGCGGCGCGCGCACTACTCGCTGTGGCTGGTCTGGCTGGTGCCGCTGATCGCCGTGATCATCGGCGTCTACCTGGGCGCGCGCTCCATCATCAACCGCGGGCCGACAGTCACCATCTACTTTCACAACGCCGACGGCATCGAGGCCAACAAGACGCACATCAAGTACAAGGATGTCGACGTGGGCATCGTGCGGCGCGTCAAGCTGACCAAGGATCACCGCGAGGTCGAGGTCACCGCGGAGATGCGCGGCAACTCCGGCATCGAGAACCTGCTGGTCACCGACACCCGCTTCTGGGTCGTGCGACCGCGCGTCGGCGCCGCCGGAGTCAGCGGCCTGGGCACCTTGCTGTCGGGGGCCTACATCGGCATGGACGCCGGCCGCAACGCCACCGAGCGGCGCGAATTCGAGGGCCTGGACGTGCAGCCCGCCATCACCGCCGACGTCCCCGGCCGCTCGTTCACGCTGATGGCCGAGGACCTCGGCTCGCTCGACATCGGCTCGCCGATCTACCTGCGCCGCGTGCCGGTGGGCCAGGTGCTCGCGTATGCGATGCAGCCGGACGGCCGCCACATCAAGTTCACCATCTTCATCACGGCGCCTTACGACCGCTTCGTCAGCACGCACAGCCGCTTCTGGCATGCGAGCGGTGTCGACGTCGATCTCGGGGCGCAGGGGCTGCACGTGCAGACGCAGTCGGTGGTCAGCGTGCTGGCCGGCGGCATCGCCTTCCAGGACCTGCCCGATCCCGACGCCGCTCCGCTCGCATCGCCGCCCGAGGCGCCCGAGGGCACCCAGTTCGCGCTCTACCCGCAGATGTCCGACGCACTGCGGCTGCCCGACTCGCAGGGCTTCGACTACCGGATGCTGTTCGCGAGCTCGGTGCGCGGCCTCGCCGTGGGCGCGCCGGTCGAATATCGCGGCCTGCCGATCGGCGAGGTCACGCGCATCTCGGTCGACGGCAGCGGCGGCGAAGCCAACCCCGAACCCAAGATCGCGGTCGACGTTCGCGTCTACCCGCGCCGCCTGCCCACGATCAACAAGTCGGGCCCCGAGGACATGACGCTGGACGATCAGCGCAAGCGCATCGATCCGATGGTCAGGCGCGGCTTCCGCGCGCAGCTCAAGAGTGGCAGCCTGCTGACCGGGCAGTTGTACGTCTCGCTCGACTTCGTCAAGGCCGCGCCCGCCGCCCGCATCGACTGGACGACCACGCCGCCGACCATGCCCACCGCGCCGGGGGGCTTCGACGACCTGCAGGCGACGCTGTCGTCGATCGCCAAGAAGCTCGACGCGATCCCGTTCGACCAGCTGGCCAGCGACCTGCACAAGGACCTGGCCGACCTGGACACCAGCCTCAAGAAGGTCGACAGCCTGATCGATCACCTGGACACCGGCGTCGTGCCCGAGGCGCAGAAGACGCTCTCCGACGCGCGCAAGGCGGTCGACGACCTGCGCAAGACGCTGGGCACCGTCGACCAGACGGTCGGCCCGCAGGCCACCAACGCGCTCAACGAAGTCTCCCGGGCCGCGGCCTCGCTGAACGGCCTGGCCGAGTTCCTCAAGCGCCATCCGGAGTCGCTGCTCAAGGGCAAGCCGGAGGATCCGAAATGACCATGACCCGCCTTTCCCTGCTGACGGCCCTGGCGCTGGTCGCCGGCTGCTCGACGCCGCCCGACTACTACCATACGCTGCGTCCTGCCGTCGCCCCCGCGCCCACCGGCGCGCGCGAGACGCAGCGCGTGCTCGCGATCGGGCCGGTGACGATTCCGGACTCGCTGGCGCGCGACGAATGGGTGATCCGCACCGGCGACACGGGCGCCATGGTCTACGACCACCAGCTGTGGACGCAAGGGCTGGCCGCCGACGTGGCGCAGTCGCTGGCGGACTATCTGAACCGCGGCGCGCTTCCCGAAGGCCTGTGGGCCGACGCGGGCCCCACCGGTTCGGGCAGCGGCGCCGATCTCGACCATCCGGCGCCGCTGCGCGTGCGCGTGCAGGTGCTCCGACTCGATTCCATCCTCGCGCCGGCGCCGGCCGTCAGCGACCAGTTGCGCTGGACCATCGAGTGCCTGCCGTCGGATCCCGCCCTGGGCCCGGTCGACGCCGGCCGCTACCGCATGGTGCGCACCGCGGTGCGAGACGCCGCCGAGCCCGCGCCGGCCGGCAACGCCGCCGTCGAGGTGTCGCAGCAGCGCTTCGACCGCATCGCGCGGGCGCATTCCGAGACCGTGCGCCTGGTGGCGGACGACATCGCCGCCGCGCTGCGCGCGAGCGCCGCCGAGCGCGCCCGCGGCTGCGTCGGCAGGCCGTGAGATGTTCGAGCGCCTGCGCCGCGCCAGAGCCGCCCGCGGCTCGCCACGCCACCTGGCCGAGAGCGCGCTGGACGACAGCGTCGCGGCGCTCGCGCCGCGCGTGCCCCTGGCCACGCTGCGCGACGACCTGATCGCCTGCCCGGAGTGCGACGCCCTGCACCGGCGCTCGCGCGTGGACGGCATCGGCGAGGAGACCGACGACGTCGTGCCCTCCGGCCGCCACTACGAATGCCGGCGCTGCGGCGCCACGCTGGGCCTGGCCCGCCACGCCACCTTCGACCTGCCGCTGTCGCTCGCTCTGGCCGGCCTGGTGGCGCTGGTGATCGCGCACACCAACAACATCCTGGCCATCGAGATCCAGGGCCAGGTGCGCAGCGCCACGCTGTGGGCCGCGGCATGGACGCTGTACGACGACGGCGCCTGGTTCATGAGCGGCCTGGTGCTGTTCACGACGCTGCTCAATCCGCTGATCGAGCTGGGCGCCGTCGCCTACGTGCTGCTGCCCCTGCGCACGGGCCAGCAGCCTCCCGCCTTCGACCTCGTGCTGCGCGCCATGCAGGCCGTCCGGCCATGGGTGATGGTGGAGGTGTTCATGCTGGGCGTGCTGGTCGCGTTCGTGAAGCTCAACGGCCTGGCCAGCGTCGTCCCCGGGCCCGGGCTGTGGGCCTTCGGCGCGGTGATGATTCTTGCCGCCGCGATGGCTTCGGCGTTCGACCACGAGCACGTGTGGGCGTCAACGGCACGCCTGCGGGCGCGCATGCGTGCCGCCCATTGACGAGCAGGCCCTTGGGCAGAAGCTTGCGCGCCGTCCCTACCGTCACACGCCGAGACTCCTTGAGACCAGGAAACCCCCACGCTTGGCCAGGCGATAGGCGGAAAGAATTACCGTTCGCCGATTTTCGGCCGATATGCACGAGTGCAGCGGACACAGCTGCCTCCATCGGAACCGAACTCATGACTTCTGCCTCATCCCGCGGCCCCTCGCTAGGACGCCGCCTGATCGCCGCATTCGGCGCCACCCTTTGCCTGGCGCTGCTGGGCTCCGCCTACGGGGTCTACGCGCTGGCCGAGTCGGCGGCGCAGACCCGCACCATCGTCGAACAGGATGTCGTCACCGAGCGGCTCGTCGCGGACTGGTATCGCAATGTCGCGATGTCGGTGCGCCGCACGACGGCCATCGCGGTGAGCGCCGATCCGTCGCTCGCGGACTTCTTCGCGGCGGATGCCGCGGCCACGACCAAATCGTCCAACGAACTGCAGGAAAAAGTCACCGCGTTGTTGGACAGCGCCGACGAGAAGGCCGTCTTTGCCGAGATCATGGCAGTGCGCAAGGAGTACATCGCGGCGCGCGATGCCGTCTCCGCCGCCAAGAAGGCCGGCGACGCCGAGGGGTCGCGCAAGCTTCTGGACGAGAAATACCTGCCGGCGTCAGTGCGCTACCAGGAGTCGCTGCAGAAGCTCGCGGCCATCCAGGCCGCCGCCATCGACCGCGCGGGCGCCAGCGTCCAGGCCGAAAACCGCAATGCGCGCATCGCCTTGATCGTGTTCGGTGCGGCCGCGCTGATCCTGGGCGGCCTGCTCTCGGCCTGGCTGGTGCGCAGCATCACGCGCCCGATCCAGCGCGCCGTCGACGCGGCCGACCGCATCGCCGGCCTCGACCTGACCGACACCATCGCCTCGCATGACCGCGACGAGACCGGACGCCTGCTGAAGGCGCTGGCGTCGATGCAAGGCTCGCTGAAGTCGCTGGTGACGCAGGTGCGCACGTCCACCGACAGCATCGGCATCGCCTCGACGGAGATCGCCGACGGCAACATGGACTTGTCTTCGCGCACCGAAGAGGCCGCGTCCAGCCTGCAGCAGACCGCCGCGTCGATCGAGCAGATGACGGGTACCGTGCAGAACTCGGCGCAGAGCGCCCGCACGGCCAACGAACTGGCTGCCTCCGCCGCCGAGGTCGCCATGCGCGGCGGCGCGGTCGTGGCGCGCGTCGTCACGACGATGGAGGAGATCAACGGCTCGTCGCGCCAGATCGCCGACATCATCGGCGTGATCGACGGCATCGCGTTCCAGACCAACATCCTCGCGCTGAATGCCGCGGTCGAGGCAGCGCGCGCCGGCGAGCAGGGCCGCGGCTTCGCGGTGGTGGCTTCGGAGGTGCGTTCCCT
The DNA here is from genome assembly GCA_045810265.1 of Vitreoscilla sp. GTDB lineage: Bacteria > Pseudomonadota > Gammaproteobacteria > Burkholderiales > Burkholderiaceae_C > Scleromatobacter. The sequence continues at coordinate 20,460 of JBJMWF010000032.1, forward strand.
CGCGCAGCGCAGCGCAGGCGCCGCCAAGGAGATCAAGAGCCTGATCGGCGCTTCCGTCGAGCGCGTGGAGGTCGGCACGCGGCTGGTGGCCGATGCCGGTTCGACGATGAGCGAGGTCGTCGACGCGGCCAAGCGCGTGTCGGCCATCATCGCGGAAATCACGAGCGCGGCGACCGAGCAGAGCCAGGGCATCGGCCAGGTCAACACCGCGGTCACCCAGCTCGATCAGGTAACTCAGCAGAATGCCGCGCTGGTGGAGGAGTCCGCTGCCGCGGCCGAAAGCCTGAAGCTGCAGGCGCAGCAATTGGCCGAGACCGTGCAGCGTTTCCGCCTGTCGGCCTGAACGGCCTTCAGCGCGGCGCCAGGCCCGCGATGTCGGCAAGCAGGCTGTAGGACTCGCGGCGCGCGTGCGCATCGAAGATCGCCGACACCACCATCAGCTCGTCGGCGCCCGAGTACTCGGCGAAGCGCTCGAGGCCGTGGCGCACCGTGTCGGGCGAGCCGACGACGGAACACGCGAGCATGCTCTCGGCCATCTGCCTTTCGGCCGGCGACCAGTAGCTGTCGATGTCGTCGATGGGCGGCTGCTGCGGACCGGGA
>JBJMWF010000033.1:0-10261 GCA_045810265.1 Vitreoscilla sp.
CATGGCGCTGGACCTGCTGCGCGCGCTGCGCAGCGGCCCGATCGCCGAGGCCATTGCCTTCGAGACGCGTGCCGCCAAGGGCGCCCATCCGCTGCTCGATCGCGCGGCCGAGCGCCTGCTGGCGCGTGTGGAAGGCGGCGTCGACGAGATCGATGCGCGCCGCTTCGCACGCGATCTGGCGCTCGTCACACAGGCGTCGCTGCTCGCGCAGACGGCGCCCGGGTCGGTCCTCGCGGCGTTCTGCGACAGCCGCCTCGACGGCGCGCCCGACGCCTTCGGCCAGCTGGGCGGCAGCACGGATTTCGATTCGATCCTGAGGCGGGCCGCGCCGCACTGAGCTAGCAAAGCGTTCACGCGACGCATTTCGAATCCGCCTGGCCCGGTTCTGACCAACAACGACTTCACAGAGACACTCATGAGCACTCCTTCCTGGCAAGGCCGTACGGCCGTCATCACCGGCGCAGCCTCCGGCTTCGGCCTGGAGACCTCGCGCCTGGCCGCCCGGAAGGGCATGAACGTCGTGATGGCCGACGTCCTGGAGGAACCGCTGGCGGCGGCCGTCCAGCAGATCGAGGCGCTTGGCGCCCAGGTGCTGCCGTTGCGCTGCGACGTGCGCCACGCGGCCGAGATCGAGGCCCTGGGCGCCGCGACGCTGGCCCGCTTCGGCGCGCCGCACCTGGTGTTCAACAACGCGGGCGTCGGCGCCGGCGGGCTGATCTGGGAGCACACGGCGCGCGACTGGGAGTGGGTGATGGGCGTCAACGTGATGGGCGTCGCCCACGGCGTGCGCGTGTTCACGCCGATGATGCTGGCCGCCGAGAAGGCCGACCCGGCGTACTCGGGACACATCGTCAATACGGCGTCGATGGCCGGCCTGGTCAACATGCCCAACATGGGCGTCTACAACGTCAGCAAGCACGCCGTCGTCAGCCTGAGCGAGACGCTCTACCAGGATCTGCAACTGGTCAGCGAGCGCGTGCACGCCCATGTGCTGGCGCCGTACTTCGTGCCCACCGGCATCGCCCACAGCGAGCGCGCGCGGCCGGGCGACGCCCAGGAGGACGGCCGCAAGGCGACGACCAGCCAGCGCGTCGCCCAGGGCCTGATCGAGAAGGCGGTGGCCGGCGGCCGCGTCACGGCGGCCGACGTGGCGCAGTTCGTGTTCGACGCACTGGAGGCCGACCGCTTCTACATCTACAGCCACCCGAAGGCGCTGGCGCCGGTGGGCACGCGGGCCGAGGACATCCTGGCCGCCCGCAACCCGTCCGACCCTTACCGCGAGCGTCCGGAGCTGGGCGAGCAGCTGCGGGCGGCGCTGCGCCGTTGAGCTCGAGGGCGGCCTTCAGGGTTCGTCCGGAGGCAAGAAGCAGCGCTCCGGGCCGAAACGGTGTATGATGGGAGAGTAGGCAATACATAAGACCGTCGTCCAGAAGGACTCCTCCGGCATCTCCGTCGTGTGAACGACGACTCGGCTTGGTCGAACTCTCCAGTTTGATTTTCTTGCGTAGTACCTGCACTGCGTTGGCATGTGCTGCGCATGATTTTGAAATTAGGATTTAGAGTATGACGACCGAAACTGGTATCGTGAAGTGGTTCAATGACGGCAAGGGCTTCGGGTTCATCACCCCGGACTCGGGCGGCAAGGACCTGTTCGCCCACTTCAGCGAAATCCAAGGTTCCACGGGCTTCAAGAGCCTGGCCGAGAACCAGCGCGTTGAATTCGAAGTGAAGCAAGGCCAGAAGGGCCTGCAGGCTTCGAACATCAAGCCGCTGTAATGAGCGGTCTGCGCGCTCAACCCGGGCGCGCAGCGTGACGGCCGCAAACCGTTCTCCCCGCAAAGCAGGATCCCCCATGAGCAAATCTGCCAAGGGAATACTGGAAGCCTCCGCCAAGGAGGAATCGGAGCGGAAAGAACGTTTGCGGCAGGCACTGCCGGCTGCCGTGGAGCTCTTGCGCACCCGGCAGGCCGGCTTGATAGCCCCCAGGGAAATCGATGAATTCATCGCCCTGAACTGGCTGGAATGGCACGGTGGCACGCTGCGGCTGACCGTCACCGGATCGAACGTGGTCTCGCAAAGCCGAGCCAATTCGACCCAGGCCCGCGGATGACCGTGAGCCGGACGCGACGTCCTGCACGCCGCCATGCCCCGACTATGAATGCGCCCGTCACGGGTGCGGCGATCTACCCCCAAGCAGGCAAGAGGCGACGGGCAACAGATCGCTCAGAAAGCAATAAAATAAGTACTGACATCCCTATCGGCAAGTACGTGGTTTGCCCCATCGCAAAACCGCAAGCCGACGGCGGCTACACCGCCACTGTTTCCATCGGCACGGGTCGCGGCAACGCGTCCCATGCCCGCGTGATGCGCTTCGCACCGCTCTTCGAGACGTCCGAAGCTGCACTGCGCTACGCCACCTCCGAAGGCCTGAACTGGGCGCGCCGACAGCCGGCGTGGTCCACCCCGCGGGCCCCTGCCGCGCGTGGCACCGCTGGTCTTTCCATCGCATAAATTTCAGGAGCGATTTCAATGGCAAAAGAAGAACTGATCGAGATGCACGGGGTGGTCGAGGACGTGCTGCCGGACTCGCGCTATCGTGTGAAGCTGGACAACGGCCACCAGCTGGTCGCCTACACGTCCGGCAAGATGCGCAAGCACCACATCCGCATCCTGGCCGGCGACAAGGTGTCGCTGGAGCTGTCGCCCTACGACCTCACCAAGGGCCGGATCACCTTCCGGCACATCGAGCGGCGCGGTCCGAACTGATCGCGCGCCTGGCCGGGCCTGGAGCCCGGCTCGATGCCTTCCCGAAAAGCCCGCGGCGCTCGCCAGCGGGCTTTTTTTCGTCTGGCCGGCCGTCAATGCCAGGCGCCGAGGATGGCGCCCATCAACGTATAGGACACGACCTGGTAGCCGGCGTCGATCAGCCACAGCTTGAACGACCGCTGCTCGAACAGGTAGGTGACGCCCAGCGACATCGCGACCCAGCCGATGCCGGTGGCCGCGCCGGCGAACAGGCCGAACGTGAGCGTGGCCTTGGCGCCCAGGAAGGCGGCCAGGTTGGCCGACATCACCAGGGCGGCGAGGGCCGAGAGGCCGAACACCCGCGCCATCGGCGCCTTGCGCGCCTGCTCCTCGGTCAGCCCGCATTCGCGTAGCCACGGCTTGGCGAACAGGATCGGTGAATACCAGAGGCCGCCGACGGCGAAGGTCACGAGCGCGGCGGTTACGATCGCGAGGAAGTTCAAGTGGAGTGCGTCCATGGCGGGTCTTCCGGAAGTGGCCGATGCTTGCGATGCTGCGCGTCGGCGCGGGCGCCGGCCATGGGGGTTCTGCTCAACCGCGACATTCGCGTGCCGGAAGGCGACATGGCCTGGCTGAAGCCGCCGCCGGCCGGTGCCGGCGAGGTCGGCTTCGACGATCGCCCGACGATGGCCGTCGGCAGCCTGGGCTTCGGCCTGGCCATCCCGCCGCTGACCGGGCTGTTCGGCCCGTACGGCGCGCGTGATGGCGTGTTCTGGCTCGGCGTGCTGGGCTTCGTCGCGCTGGCCTCGGCGATCTGGCTGGGCAATCGCTGGCTGCTGTTCAAGCAGCGCGAACACTTCGACTGGTTCAACCATCCCTTGCGCAAGCTGGTCATGCTGGTCGTGGCCAACATGCTCTACACGGCACCGATCACCGTGCTGGGCCTGCTAGCCTGGTTCACGCTGGCGGGCCTGCCGGTCGACCGCGCCGCGCTGCAGCTGGTGGTGCTGACCAACGTGATCTGCGTGCTGTTCGTCACGCACGGCTACGAGACCATGTTCCTGATCCGCGAGCGCGAATCCGACCTGGTGCGGGTCGAGCGCCTGGATCGGCTGCGCGTGCAGGCCGAGCTGGCCGCGCTGAAGACGCAGGTCGATCCGCATTTCCTGTTCAACAGCCTCAACACGCTGGGCCACCTGATCCAGCACGATGCACGGCGCGGCCGCGAGTTCTGCGACACGCTGGCCGACGTCTATCGCTACGTGCTCGACAGCGGACGGCGCGACCTGGTGCCGCTGGCCGACGAGCTCGCCTTCGTGCGGCGCTATCACCGGCTGCTGGAGCTGCGCTCGGGCGGCGCGATCCGGCTGGCGGTCGATGCGGCGGTCGATCTCGACGCGCACCGCTGGCGCATTCCGCCGCTGGCGCTGCAAGCCTTGCTGGAGAACGCAGTCAAGCACAACCAGGCCAGCGCGCAGGAGCCGCTCGAGCTGGTGCTCTCGCTGCAAGGCGGCGACGCCCGCCTGCCGTCGATCCGGGCCGTCAATGCGTTGCGAGCGCGACGCAGCGCGCTGCCGTCGGCCGGCGTCGGACTGGCCAATCTCGCGGCCCGCTGCAGCCTGGTGACCGGCGCGGCACTGGCGGTGCGACCGGGCGCCGGCGCCTTCGAGGTCGACGTGCCCTTGCGGGAGGCCGCATGAAGATCTTCATCGCGGAGGATGAACCGCCGGCGCGCGAGCGCCTGGTCGAGACGCTGGCGCGCGTCGCCCCGCATGCCCGGGTCGTCGGGCATGCCGACACGGTCCAGGCCACCGCCGCATGGCTCGCCGGGCAGCCCGCCCCTGATGTGCTGATGCTGGACATCCAGCTCGCCGACGGGCTGTCGCTCGAACTGTTCGACGGCCGCGAGTTGTCGGTGCCTGTCATCTTCACGACCGCCTACGACCGCTTCGCGCTCGACGCCTTCCGTGCGCTGGCCGTCGACTACCTGCTCAAGCCGATCGCCGACGAGCCGCTCGCCGCGGCGCTGGCCAAGGTCGGGCGCATGCGCCAGCACTTCGGCGCCGACGTCGCCGAGCTGTTGCAGCGCCGCGCGCCCGGCCGCGCCGGCTGGCGCCAGCGCCTGCTCGGCCGGCTCGGCGGCCAGTTCCATTCGCTGGCCGTGGCCGAGGTCGCCTGCTTCGTGTCGGTGGACAAGCTGAGCTTCGCCGTGCTGGCCGATGGACGCCGCTATCAGGTCGAGACGCCGCTGTCCGAGCTCGAACTGGAGCTCGACCCGGCGCAGTTCTTCCGCGCCAACCGCCAGGTGCTGATCGCCGCGCATGCCGTGCAGCGCTTCGCCGCGGCGGGCAAGGGACGGCTGCGCGTGGAGTCGACGGTGGCGGCGGTCGGCGAGTTGATCGTCAGCCCGGATCGCGCGGCGGCGTTTCGCGAATGGCTGGGCGGGTAAGGGTCGAGCCGGTGCTACAGCAGGCGCCGCAGCCAGCGCGGCGCGTCCACCGTCGCCGAGTCGCCGGCCTCCTCGGCGATCGGGCGGACGTCGTTGACCAGGTGGACCAACACCTTGCCCGGCTCCTCCAGCTCCATCATGTGGGCGGAGTTCTCGAACTGCACCAGGCCCTTGCGCGGGGCGTGCAGCGCCGCCAGCCAGGTCTCGGCGAGCGCGGACACCGTCTCGTAGTCATGGCGGCCGGCGAAGATGAAGACCGGGCAGTCCATGTGCGTCACGCCACGCACGTCGTAGCCCACTATGGCCGGCAGCAGCCGCGGCAGCGACTGGCCGATCCCGTTCTCCGGATTCAGCTCCTGGCGCGTGTAGTCGGGGGACAGCCTGGCGGCGTCCTGGGCGTAGTCGAAGTCCGGCCGGCCCCAGGTCAGCCCGCCGTAGTGGATCACCCAGTCACGCTGCACGATGATCTGCTCGACCGACACGGTGCCGTCCGCGCGCGGGTACGGCGCGATGGCTAGCAGTTGCTGCACCGCCTTGTCGTTGTGGTCGGCGCGCGCCGCCTGCAGCGCCCATTCGTAGCCGAGGCGTTCGTTGTCGCGGCCGGCGATCATCTGACCCATGCCGATATAAGCGTGCAGCCAGTCGGGGTGCCGGCGCGCGAGGTCCAGGCCGATGATCGAGCCCCATGAATGGCCCAGCACGAAGATCTTGCGCTTGCCATAGTGCTGGCGCAGCCAGGCGACCAGCTCCTCGCCATCGGCCACCATGCGATCCTTCGTCAGGGTGGGTTCGACGCTGGCCGGGTCGTTGGCGACGTAGGTCTTGCCGGCGCCGCGCTGGTCCCACTGCACGACGGTGAAATAGTCTTCCCAGCCGGACTGGTACACCCAGCTCACCGGCATCTCGGTCGAGGCGGGGCCGCCGTGGATGAACAGCAGGATCGGGTTGCGACTGTCCTTGCCGCGCACCGAGATCCACTGCTGGATGCCGCCCAGGGGCACCGCGAAGGACTCCTCGATGCCGGGGGGCGACGGGATGCGGCGGACCTCCCGCAGGATCTTCTGCACCGGCGCACGCCAGTCGGCGGAAGACGCGGCGGCTGCGGCCGGCGGCGCCGCGTCGGCAGCCAGTGCGGGTTGGACGATGGCCAGGCCGGCGAGTAGCCAGGCGGCGGCGAGCATGGCGGTTCGGAATGGACGCATGTCTGATCGATTCCTCGGGAATGAGGGCTCGACCATACCCAACGCGCGTACCGGCGCGTAGCGCTACGCGACGATCTGCCGGATCCCGGCCATGAAACGAGTCAGCGGGTGGCGGGAAGGTCGAACACCAGGCAGGTGGTCGTGGCGTGCGCGAACAGCGTGCCGTCCGGCCCGAACAGGCGAGCCTCGGCCGTCGCCAGCTGCTTGCCGCAGTGGATCGCCTTGCCCTCGGCGCGCACGCGTCCGACCTTGGGCGACAGGGCGCGCACGTAGTTGACGCTCAGCTCGGCGGTGGTGTAGCCGCGGCCGGCGGGCATCAGCGTGTGGATGGCGCAGCCCAGCGCGGAGTCCAGCATGGTGGCGAACCAGCCGCCGTGCACGCTGCCCATCGGGTTGAAGTGTGCGGGACCCGGCTTGCCCTGGAACAGCGCGATGCCCGGCTCGACGCGGATCAGCGAGAAATCCAGCGTCCTGGCGATCGGCGCGAACGGCAGCTCGCCGGCAAGCATCGCCTGCATCTGCTCGAGCCCGGTCTTGCCCGCCCATTGCTCGGGCGTGGCCACGCCAGGGCCGGCAATCATCATGCGGGCGTCGCTGGCCTGGCCGTCGGCGATCCACTGTTGCAGGACGGCCTGCGCCTGGTCGGCAGGCAGGCGGGGTGGGGCAGCGGGGGAGAGCACGGCGGACATGGATTTCCTTCGCATCAATGCATATGCAACGATTGTAGCTACAACTATAATGGCCGCATGTCGCCAGCTTTAAAGCCTGGATCCGAAAAGGCCGCCGTCGCCGTGCGCCCGCAAGGCTGCACCAATCTCAAGTTGCGCCAGTTGATGCGGCGCGTCGCACAGCGCTACGACGCCGAAGTGGGGCAGGTGGGCCTGAAGGCCACCCAGTATTCGTTGCTGAGCCACGTGATCAAGCTCGGGCCGATCCGGCCAGTGGACCTGGCGGCGGGCATGAACGTCGATGCATCGACGCTGTCGCGCAACCTCAAGCCGATGGTCGCGGCTGGCTGGCTGACGCTCGAGCCGGGCGAAGACGCGCGCAGCCGCCTGGTGCACGCCACCGACGCGGGGCGCGAGAAGCGCGCCGAGGCGCAGCGTCGCTGGCGCATCGCGCAGGAGGGCGTCAATGCGGCGCTGGGGCCGCAGCGGGTGATCGCGCTGCACGCGCTGATCGACGAGGCGATGCAGGCACTGGACGACTCCGCCGGCTGAAAACCTCGGACTTGGTCGATGGAGCGGTTGCGCTCGTACTGCGGCGGGTCCAGCGCACGCAGCCAGCGCTCGCGCCGAATCGTCCAGATCTCGTATCGCCGCGTTCTCGCCGCGGCCGGATCAGCTGGTGGCCGACGGGGTGGCTTGCAGGCGGGTGGCCGAGAAATTCCACGACAGGGCGTGCGCGCGGTTGGCGGCGTCGCGGGTGTCATCGATGGGCAGCGTGACGTCGAGCGAACCGAAGTCGGTGCGCGGCAGGTCGGGGCGGCCGCCCTCGCGCTGCATGTAGTGCCAGACCACCATCAGCGCCTTGCCGAGCGCGTGGTATTCACGGCCTCGGCCTTGCAGGCAGTACGCCTCGCGCGCCTTGATCAGATCCATCAGCATGGCTCGGTCGGTGGCACTCAGACCCGGGGCGAGGGGATCGATGTCTTGGACTTGGATGGCGGTCATGGGGTGCTACCTGAGGCTGGGGTGTCGCGGACGCTGGGCCGGGAGGGACGGCGGCCGCCACATCTGCGGAGGCTCGTGACCAGCGGGTGAATGCATGTTCGGCGACCTGGCGTGATTTCATTCACGGAAAGACGCCACCATCCTGCCGTCAATTCGGGCAATCGACGTAACAGCGCGCAACCGGTCGAGCAGCATCCGCAGGTACCATCGCGGCCCTTGTCCAGCCCGGCCGTACCCATGTTCCTGTCGCGTTTCCTCTCATTCGTGTCTCTTGCGGCGGCACTGGCGCCCGCCGCGTCGCTTGCTGCGCAAGCTACTCAGCCTTACGTCTTGAGCGATACCGAGGTGCACGTGCTCCACGCGCCGCCGCTCGGGCGCGACTACGAGGTGTACGTCAGCCTGCCGCCGTCCTATGGCGGCGGGCAGCGCAGCTATCCGGTCGTCTTCGTCACCGACGCGCCTTACGCCTTCCCGGTGACGCGCGCGATCGAGGCACGGATCGCCGGCCACAGCAAGGAGCTGCCGGAATTCATCCTGGTTGGGCTGGGTTACGCCAAGGGGGACACCGGCGAGTACAGCCGCCGCCGCGACTACACGCCCAGCGCCCATGGCGACCGCGGTGCGACCTCCGACATGCCGGGCCGTCCCGTCGTCTATGGCGAAGCGGAGGGCTACCGGCGTTTCGTCGCCGACCAGGTGTTCCCGTTCATCGCCTCGCACTACCGCGCCGACATGACGCACAAGGTGTTTGCCGGCCACTCGTACGGCAGCCTGTTCGGGGCCTACGTGATGCTCGCGACGCCGGAGATGTTCGACGGCTACGTGCTCGGCAGCCCCTCGCTGTGGTTCGACCAGCGCCTGCTGTTCGCGCGCGAGCGCACGTTCGCGGCCGCGCACAAGGACCTGGCGGCCCGGGTCTACCTGGGCGCCGGCGAGTTCGAGACGCTGTCGCCCAAGGGCCGGCCGCACGATCCGCGCTACAACACCGACGAGGACATGGTGGCCGACACGCAGGCTTTCGCGCGCGCGCTCGCGTCGCACCGCTATCCGGGACTCAGGCTGCGCACCGAGGTGGTCGCCGGCGAGGATCACCTGACCGTCGCGCCAGCCCTGATCACGCGCGGGCTCCTGTGGACGCTGACGGGCAGGTAGGGCATCCCGGAGCAGCGACAGCGCGCTCGGCGGCCTGGCGTCGGGCGAGGCAGGACGCCCAGGTCATCGTCCTCGCCACCCCCGTGTTCTTCGGGCTGCAACTGGCCGGTGCTTCGGCTTGCGTGCTCGCGAAGCTGTGGCGGGTGGGCTGGATTTCGGAACGCGGCGACGGCCCCGCGGCGACGGTTGCCGCCGCCTGATCGGCTAGCACATCCAGGTAACAAAAGGCCCCACGGCGCGCTGCGAATCAGCGTCGGCCGCTATGGCAAACTCGCGCGCTTCGCGACGCTGAAACGGGCACGAGCCTTGGACAAGATCCTTCTTCAAATCGCGGCGGAACTGAAGGTTCGGCCGGCACAGGTCAATGCGGCGGTCACGCTGCTGGATGGCGGCGCCACCGTGCCGTTCATCGCACGGTATCGCAAGGAAGTCACCGACAACCTGGACGACATCCAGTTGCGCGAACTCGAGAGCCGGCTGGGCTACCTGCGCGAGCTGGAGGATCGCCGGGCCGCGGTCCTCAAGAGCATCGAGGAACAGGGCAAGCTGACGCCCGAGCTCGCCGCCGCGATCGACGCCGCGCCGACCAAGCAGGAGCTGGAAGACCTCTACCTGCCATTCAAGCAGAAGCGCCGCACCAAGGGCATGATCGCCCGCGAAGCCGGCCTCGAACCGCTGGCCGACAAGCTGTTCGCCGACCCGTCGCTGGATCCGCACACCGAGGCCGCGGCCTTCGTCAACGCCGACGCCGGCTTCGCCGATGCGTTCGCGGTGATCGACGGCGTGCGCGACCTGCTGTCCGAACGCTGGGCCGAGGACGCGGCGCTGGTCAAGGTGCTGCGCGAATGGCTGTGGGAAGAGGGCCTGCTGCAGTCGAAGAAGATGGACGGCAAGGACGAGAACCACCCGGACGTCGCCAAGTACCGCGACTATTTCGACTACGCCGAGCCGCTGAAGACCGTGCCCTCGCACCGCGCGCTCGCCGTCTTCCGCGGCCGCACGCAGGAGATCCTTGACGCCAAGCTGATCCTCGACGAGGA
>JBJMWF010000034.1:0-3521 GCA_045810265.1 Vitreoscilla sp.
GACTTCCATGAAGCCGTTGGCCACCATGAACGCGCGGATCTCGCCGAGCGCCGCGCTGCGGGCGCGGAAGCGCTTGCGGGCTTCCTCGTCGGTGATCAGGTCGACATACCGCTGGCGGTACTTCACCTCTTGGTCGGACACGCCGTGGAACTTGTCGGGCAGCGGGCGCAGCGACTTGGTCAGCAGGCGCAGCTTCATGACCTTGATGGTCAGCTCGCCGGTCTTGGTGATGAACAGCGTGCCTTCGGCGCCCAGGATGTCGCCCAGGTCCCAGTGCTTGAACTGGCTGTAGACCTCCTCGCCGACGTTGTCGATCGCGACGCGCAGCTGGATGCGGCCGGTGGCGTCCTGCAGCGAGCAGAACGCGGCCTTGCCCATGGTGCGCTTGAGCATCATGCGTCCGCCGACGCTGACCTGGATCTCCTGCGGCTCGAGTTCCTCGTTGGTCATCTGGCCGTACCTGGCAACCAGGTCGGCTGCGCGATCGGCGGGCTTGAAGTCGTTGGGGAAGGCCACGCCGCCCCGCGCACGGATGGCGGCCAGTTTCTCGCGACGCTCCGCAATCAGCTTGTTCTCGTCGAGCGGCGGGGTGGGCGAGGTGGTGTCCATGCGGAGATCTGCTACCAAAAAAGGCGTGGAGCGGCACGAGTGCCGACGGAAGGGAACCGGCAATTTTAGTTGATCTACTGGAAAACCAGCGCACCGCCCGGTTTGACGCGACCAGGGGACGCGACCGAAAGAGGCGCCGTGACCTAAAATCGCGGATTCCCTTCCTTCACCTGCCCGCGCGCGTCACGCGCGGGCGCAGGCGGGCCGCCGTCCGGCGCGCGCCCGCTGCCTCCAGGCCGCCCATGTCCGCTCACAGTCTCCGTCCCCAGACCCACGCTCCCGTCACCGGCCGCAAGGTGCGCTTCGCGCTCGTCGGCTGCGGGCGCATCGCCGCCAACCACATGGAGTCGGTCAAGGTGCACGCCGAGCGCGCCGAGATGATCGCGGTGGTCGACACCGATCCGGCCAAGCTGGCGGCGGCGGTCGAGCGCACCGGCGCGCGCGGCTATCCCAGCCTCGAGGCGATGCTGGCGGCCGAGACGCCCGACTGCGTCATCATCACCACGCCCAGCGGCCTGCACTCGCAGCAGGTGATCCAGGTCGCCCGCGCCGGCTTCGACGTGATGACCGAAAAGCCCATGGCCACGCGCTGGCAGGACGGCCTGGCGATGGTGCGCGCCTGCGACGAAGCCGGCGTGCGGCTGTTCGTGGTCAAGCAGAACCGCCGCAACAAGACGCTGCAGCTGCTGAAAAAGGCGACGGAGCTGGGCCGCTTCGGCCGCCTGTACATGGTCAACGTCAACGTGTTCTGGACCCGTCCGCAGGAGTACTACGACTCGGCCGCCTGGCGCGGCACCTGGGAGTTCGACGGCGGCGCCTTCATGAACCAGGCCAGCCACTACGTCGACCTGCTGGACTGGATCGGCGGCCCCGTCGAGAGCGTGATGGCCTACACCGGCACGCTGGCGCGCAACATCGAGGTGGAAGACACCGGCGTGGCCGCGCTCAAGTGGCGCAACGGCGCGATGGGCACCATCAACGTGACGATGCTCACCTATCCGAAGAACATGGAAGGCTCGATCACCATCCTCGGCGAGAAGGGCTCCGTGCGCGTCGGCGGCCTGGCGGTCAACGAGATCAAGCACTGGGATTTCGCCGACAAGCACGAGATGGACGCCGAGGTGGAGGCCGCCAGCTACCAGACGACCTCGGTCTACGGCTTCGGCCATCCGCTGTACTACGACAACGTCATCAACACGCTGTGCGGCCAGGCCCAGCCCGAGACGGACGGCCGCGAAGGCCTGAAGTCGCTCGAGCTGCTGATCGCGATGTACCTGTCGTCGCGCGACGGCCGGCGCGTCAACCTGCCGCTCGAGTACTGATGCCGACGACCATCCACCCCACCGCGATCGTCGACGACGGCGCCGTCCTCGGCGAGAACTGCCGCGTGTGGCACTGGGTGCACATCAGCGGCGGCGCGCGCATCGGCGCGGGGTGCTCGTTCGGCCAGAACGTGTACGTCGGCAACGACGTGGCGATCGGCAACAACGTCAAGATCCAGAACAACGTGTCGGTCTACGACGCGGTCACGCTGGAGGACGACGTGTTCTGCGGCCCCAGCATGGTGTTCACCAACGTCTACAACCCGCGCGCCGCCGTCGTGCGCAAGGACGAATACCGCCGCACGCTGGTGCGCCAGGGCGCGACGCTGGGCGCCAACTCCACGCTGGTGTGCGGCATCACCGTCGGTCGCCATGCCTTCGTCGGTGCGGGCGCCGTGGTGCAGAAGGACGTGCCCGACTTCGCCCTGGTGGTGGGCGTGCCCGCGCGCCAGATCGGCTGGATGAGCCGCTTCGGCGAACGGCTGGAACTGCCGCTGCAGGGCCAGGCCGAAGTGGCGTGCCCGAACAGCAACGACCGCTATCGACTTGACGGCAAAGTGCTGTCGCTGATCTGAGAGACCCATGAACGCACCCCTCCCGCCGCAGAAGAAGATCGAGTTCATCGACCTGAAGGCGCAGTACGCCGCGCTCAAGGACGAGATCGCCGTCCGCATGCAGAAGGTGCTCGACCACGGCCAGTACATCATGGGCCCCGAGGTCAAGGAGCTCGAGACGGCGCTCGCCGCGCACACCGGCGCGAAGCACTGCGTGACGGTGTCCAGCGGCACCGAGGCGCTGCTGATCGCGATGATGGCGCTGGACCTGAAGCCGGGCGACGAGGTCATCACGACGCCGTTCACCTTCGCCGCCACCGCCGAGACCATCGTGCTGCTGGGCGGCGTGCCGGTGTGGGTCGATATCGAGCCCGACACCTGCAACATCGACGCCGCAAAGATCGAGGCCGCGATCACCCCGCGCACCCGGGCCATCATGCCGGTGAGCCTGTACGGCCAATGTGCCGACATGGACGAGATCAACGCGATCGCCACGCGCCACGGCCTGCCGGTGATCGAGGACGCGGCGCAGAGCTACGGCGCGAGCTACAAAGGCCGCCGCAGCAACAATCTGTCGACGCTCGGCTGCACCAGCTTCTTCCCGAGCAAGCCGCTGGGCTGCTATGGCGACGGCGGCGCCATCTTCACGAGCGACGACGCGCTGGCGCAGGCCGCGCGCGAGATCCGCGTGCACGGCCAGAGCGCTCGCTACATGCATACCCGGGTGGGTGTGGGCGGCCGCATGGACACGCTGCAATGCGCGATCGTGCTGGCCAAGCTCGGCCGCCTCGACTGGGAGCTGCAGCGCCGCCGCGAGCTCGGCGCGGTGTACCACGCGCGCCTCGCGGCGTTGAACCTGACGACGCTCACCGTGCGTCCGGACCGCGACAGCGTCTGGGGTCAGTACACGGTGCGGGTGGCCAACCGCGCACACGTGCAAGCGGTGCTGACGGAGGCCGGCGTGCCCACCGCGGTGCACTACCCCAAGCCGCTGCATCGCCAGCCGGCCTACGAGAAGTACGGCGACCCCGAGAGC
>JBJMWF010000035.1:0-3752 GCA_045810265.1 Vitreoscilla sp.
CGGCATCATCGGCGCGATCCTGCTGGCGCTCGAATTCCCGCTGTCGCCCATCGTGCTGGGCTTCGTGCTCGGGCCGATGCTGGAGCCGAATTTCCGGCGCGCGATGCTGCTGTCGCGCGGCGATCTGTCGGTGTTCCTGACGCGGCCGGTCGCGGCCGGATTCATTGCCGCAAGCGGGCTGCTGGTGCTGGCCCAGCTCGTGGGCTGGTGGCGCGGGCGGCGGCGCGCGGCGACGTCCGCCCAGCGCTGAGCCGGCCTTTCGGACATGTGCCGGACGGCACAATGTGGGGCTCCACCACGCCGGCCAACCCCATGCCTTCGCTGCGCACCTCGTTGATCGCCTTCGCCGCCACCTGCGCCCTCGGCGGCGCCGGCGCCACCACCGTGCGCACCGGCAAGCCCGCGGCGTCGCAGCCGGTCGCCGCCGTGTGGGCGACGCGCGAGCAATTGCGCGAGTGCCTCGACACCGAGGCCGCCCTGAAGGAACGCTTCGGCGCGATCGAGGCCTCCAACGTCGCGCACGAGAAGCTGTTCGACCAGGTCCAAGCCGAGAGCGCCAGGCTGGAGGCTCTGCAGTCGCAGCTGGATCGCGACAGCGAGACCTCGGTCAAGGCGTTCAACGCGCTGGTCAAGGAGCACAACCTGCATGTCCGGCAGCTGAACGAGGGTGCGGCGGATTCGCGGCCCGCGCATGACGCGTACAACGCCGACATGTCGGCCTTCAACCACCGGTGTGCCGGGCAGCGCTATCGCTTCGAGGACATGGAGGCGGTGACGCGCGAGCGCAAGAAGGCCGCCGCGGCTTCGGGCAGCCTCTAGAAGGCCAGCACCATCCGCGCCGTGTCGCCCGCGCGCAGGCGTGCGCCCACGGCGCCGCGGGCATAGACACCGAACACCGTGGCCCCGGGCCGGCGCTGCTGCGACAGGCGCGCCAGGGTGTCCAGGAAGCTGTCGTCGACCGCGGCCGACGCGGGGTCGACGTTGGGCACCACGCAGCGCACGCACGGCGCCGTGATGTCCAGGCGCGTGGCGGCCTGCGCCTGCCATTCCAGCGCCGCCAGGCTTTCCTCGATGAACTCGACGCCCTCGCCGCCGGGCATGGACAACACGATGTTGGGCCGGAAGCGGCGCACGTCGGCGTTCCCCCATTGGGCCTCGACCGCGGCGATGGAGGGCGAGAAGACCAGGTGCAACGCGTTCGTGCCCTCGCGCGCCAGCGCGGCCGCGCCCAGGCGGACGAGCCGCAGCGGCGCGCCGGCGACTTGCGCCAGCCATGCGGCGACGGCGTCGCCGGCATCGGCGGCATCGAAGTCGTCATGGCGGGCGCCGAGGTCGTTCCAGATCTTGATGCGGCAGGGCGTCAACGCGTCGACGGCCGGCACGTCGATGTCGGCCAAGCCTGGCGAGCCCAGGCGCAGGCCCGCGGGCGTCACGCACGGGTGCACGAGCGCCAGGCGCGGATGCGCGCCCTGCCAGGTGACCGCGCCCTGCGCATCGACGATTGCCCATTCGCGATCGCCGGCGGGGCCGCCGCGGGCGTCGAGCTCCAGCGCCTGCACCGGCATGCCGGCACAGGCCTTGATCGGGTAGAGGGCCAAAACAGTGGCCGCGCAGGCGAGGTCGAAATCGGCGATGGTCATGAGTTGCGCACTATGCCCGAGTGGCTCGGGTACAGTCGAATTTCAACAGACCCCGGCCCTCCCATGACAGTTCGCGTCCTCACCGGCATCACCACCACCGGCATTCCGCACCTCGGCAACTACGTCGGTGCGATCCGTCCGGCCATCGCCGCCAGCCGGCGGGCGGATGTCGAGAGCTTCCTGTTCATGGCCGACTACCATGCGCTGGTCAAGTGCGAGGACCCGGCCCGGGTGGAGGAGTCGCGCCTGCTGCTCGCGGCCACCTGGCTCGCCGCGGGCCTCGATCCCGAGCGCGTCGTGTTCTATCGCCAGAGCGACATCCCCGAGATCCCGGAGCTGAACTGGCTGCTCACCTGCATCACGCCCAAGGGCATGATGAACCGCGCCCATGCCTACAAGGCGGCCACCGACGCGAACGCCGGCGGCGAGCCGGACGACGGCATCAACATGGGCCTGTTCTGCTACCCGGTGCTGATGGCGGCCGACATCCTGATGTTCAACGCGCACCAGGTGCCCGTGGGCAAGGACCAGGTACAGCACATCGAGATGGCGCGCGACATCGCCCAGCGCTTCAACCACATGTTCGGCCAGGGCCAGCCGCTGTTCACGTTGCCCGAGGCCGTCACCGAGGAAGCGATGCAGCTGCTGCCGGGGCTGGACGGCCGCAAGATGTCCAAGAGCTACGACAACGCGATCCCGCTGTTCGAAGGCGGCGCCAAGGGCCTGGCGTCGGCGATCGCGCGCGTGGTCACCGATTCGAAGCTGCCGGGCGAACCCAAGGATCCCGACGGCTCGCACCTGGTCACGCTGTTCGACGCGTTCGCGACGGCCGACGAGCGCGCCGCGTTCCGCGCCGAGCTGTGCGCCGGCCTGGCCTGGGGCGAGGCCAAGAAGCGGCTGCACGACGTCATCGAACGCGAGATCGCACCGATGCGCGCCAGGTACGAGCAGTTCCTGGCCCATCCGGAACTGATCGAGGAGCAGCTCCTGATCGGCGCCCGCAAGGCGCGGGCGATCGCCGGGCCTTTCCTGCAGACGCTGCGCGAGGCCGTCGGCCTGCGCCGCTTCCGTGCGCTGGCCGCCGCGCCGGCCGCGATCGCCAAGGCCGAGGGCGCCGCGGCGCCCACGTTCAAGCAATACCGCGAGGCGGACGGCCAGTTCTACTTCAAGCTGGTGGCCGCCGGTGACGTGCTGCTGCTGCAGAGCGCCGCCTTCGCGCAGGGCCGCGACGCCGGCGCGTGGGTCGCCCGCTTCAGGAAGGAAGGCGCCGCCGCGCTCGAAGGCGCGCCGGTGGCCTTGGTGGCCGACGAGGCAACGGTGCGCGCGGCGCTGGATCGCTTCCTGGACGCCGAGTAAGCCTGCGTAAAGAAGCCTGGCGGCGCCTGCGCACGGCGGCGAAACGGCGCAATATGGTCGGTGGGCGCCGTCCCGGAACGGCGTTTGCCACCGTCCCGTCATGGCACGAATCCGGCCGTGCCACGAGCTACTGCGAGGTTTCGTCATGAACAACGCCCACGCTTTTCCTCATACCGCGCGCATCGTGATCGGCACCGTGGCGGCGCTGGTGCTGCTGGCCACCATGTCGGCCGTCGCCGCAAGCACGCCTGTCACGAGCGACCAGTTCGCACCCGGCTGGCAGGAGCACGCCCGGCCGCTGATCAACATGGGCGTGACGCGCGTGGCCGGCCGCGACAAGTGGCACGTGCCTCCCATCCTGCCGCGCGGCGAATACGTGCTGGTCCAGCGCACGGGTGACAAGGCGCAGGTCATCGACGGCTACCGCTTCAGGGTCGACGGTGGCTTCGCCGACCAGTACCTGTTCCTGACGCCGGGCTACGGCAACGTGGAGGCGCTGCCGGTCGACGACGTGCCCCCGCTCAAGGCGGCAGCGCCCGCCGGGGCCGCAGCGCTGCGGTAGGCGGGCGACCCGGGCGGCTCTCGGCGCCATCAACTTCGGTATGCTGGCGCCATGCCGCTAGACACCCTCGACTTTCGCACCGGCGAATCGCCGAACGCCTCCATCATCATCCTGCACGGCCTGGGCGCCGACGCGAACGACTTCGTTCCCGTCGCGCAGCAGCTCGACCTGAGCGCCATCGGCGACGTGCGCTA
>JBJMWF010000036.1:0-20180 GCA_045810265.1 Vitreoscilla sp.
CCCTGTCCGGCCTGGTCCTGCTGGCCTACACGCCCAACTTTGCGCTGGTGCTGCTGGCATCGGCGCTCGTCGGCACCGGCTCGTCGATCTTCCATCCGGAGTCGTCGCGCGTCGCGCGCATGGCCTCGGGCGGGCAACATGGCCTGGCGCAGTCGCTGTTCCAGGTCGGCGGCAACACCGGCAGCGCGCTCGGGCCGTTGGTGGCCGCGGCGGTGATCGTGCCGCACGGCAAGAGCAGCGTCGCCTGGTTCGCGATGGTGGCGCTGGTGGGCATCGTGCTGCTGCTGCAGGTCAGCCGCTGGCATGGCGCCAACCGCGTCGGCGCGGCCAGGGGAGCGCTGCGCGCGCAGGCGCCGACCTTGCCGCGTGCGCGCGTGGCGGGCGCCATCGCAGTGCTGCTGGTGCTGATCTTCTCGAAGTACTTCTACATCGCCAGCATCAGCAGCTTCTACACCTTCTACCTGATCGACAAGTTCGGGCTCGGCGTGCAGTCCGCGCAGATGCACCTGTTCCTGTTCCTGGCCGCCTCGGCGGCGGGCACGCTGATCGGCGGCCCGCTGGGCGACCGCATCGGGCGCAAGCCGGTGATCTGGGGCTCGATCCTGGGCGTCGCGCCGTTCACGCTGGCGCTGCCGTATGTCGGCCTCGGGTGGACGACCGCGTTCACGATCCTGATCGGCCTCGTCCTGTCGTCGGCCTTCTCGGCCATCCTGGTCTACGCACAGGAGCTGATCCCGGGCAAGGTCGGGGCGGTCTCGGGCCTGTTCTTCGGGTTCGCCTTCGGCATGGGCGGCCTCGGCGCCGCGGCGCTGGGCATCCTGGCCGACACCACCAGCATCGACTTCGTCTACCGCGTCTGCGCCTGGTTGCCGCTGCTGGGCGTGATCACCCTGCTGCTGCCGGACGTGCGCAAGCGCCCGCACGCGTGACGCACGGGCGCCCGCGAGCGCACATGCGGATTGCGAGCAAGGATATGCGCTCGCGCCGCCGTTGAGGGCAAGGGCGGGCCCGTAGGATGGAGGGCTGTCCCCGAGCTCTCGAAAGCGCCCGCATGCTGCGTCGTCCCGTCTTCCGTTCCCTGATCCTGGCCGCCATCGCCGCGAGCTCGCTCGCCGCGCAGGCCGCGCCCGTCACGCTGCTGAACGTCAGCTACGACGTGGCGCGCGAGTTCTACAAGGACTACGACGCGGCCTTCATCGCGCACTGGAAGGAATCGGGCGGCGAGGCGCTGGTCATCAACCAGTCGCACGGCGGCTCCAGCAAGCAGGCGCGCAGCGTGCTCGATGGCCTGGAGGCCGACGTCATCACGATGAACCAGGCGACCGACATCGACATCCTGGCCGACCGCGGCGCGCTGCTTCCTGCCAACTGGGCGACGCGGTTGCCGAACAACAGCGCGCCAACCACCTCGGTGCCGGTGATCCTGGTCAAGAAGGGCAATCCCAAGGGCCTGCATGACTGGGCCGACCTGGGACGGGCAGGCGTCAGCGTCGTCATCCCGAATCCCAAGACCTCGGGCAACGGCCGCTACACCTACCTGGCCGCCTGGGGCAGCGTGGTCAAGGCGGGCGGCACGCTGGCCCAGGCACGCGAGCAGGTGGCCAGGATCTTCGCCAACGTGCCGGTGTTCGACGGCGGCGGCCGCGCGGCCACCACCACCTTCGCGCAGCGCGGCATCGGCGACGCGCTGGTGACGTTCGAGAGCGAGGTCGAGCTGATCAAGGGCGAATTCGGCGACGACTTCGAGGTGGTCTATCCCAGGCGCACCATCCTCGCGGAGAACCCGGTGGCGGTCGTCGACAAGGTGGTCGAGCGCAAGCACACGCGCAAGGAGGCCGAGGCCTACCTGCAATGGCTGTACTCCGACGAAGGACAGGAGATCGCGGCCAGGCATGGCCTGCGCCCGCGCAGCGCGAAGGCGCTGGCCGCGCACGCGAAGGCCTTCCCCAAGGTCGACACCTTCACGGTCGACGAGGTGTTCGGCAACTGGAAGACCGCGCAGAAGACGCACTTCGACGACGGCGGCACCTACGACCAGATCATGGCGGCCACGCACCGCCAGTGAGCGCACGGCGCGCCGGCGTCAGCAGGATTTCGCGATCCACTCGATGACGCGATCCAGCGCCGGCGTTGCGCGCGCCGCCTCCGGGTGGTTGACCATCATCGCCACCGCATACATCCGGCCGCTGGCGGCCTGCACGTAGCCGGCCAGGGCGCGCGTGTCCAGCAGCGTGCCCGTCTTCAGGAAGGCGTGGCCCTCGGCCGCCGTGCCCTGCATGCGGTGCTGCAGCGTGCCGTCCATGCCCGCCACCGGCAGCGAGAGCAGGAATTCGCGCAGCTGCGGCGCATGCCAGGCATTGGCGAGCAGGTGCGCGAGTGCGCGCGGCTTGGCGCGTTCGCCGCGCGACAAGCCCGAGCCGTTTTCCACCTGCACGTCGTCGGAGGCCAGGCCCTGGCGGGACAGCCATTCCTGCATGCGCGCCTGCGCGTCGGGCAGCGTCGCGGCGCGCAGGGGAAAGCCGCGCGAGAGCGCCAGCATGAGGTGGCGCGCGGTGACGTTGTTGCTGGACTTGTTCATGTCGTGCAGCACCACCGGCAGCGGCTGCGACACATGCACCGACCAGGGCAGCAGCTGCTTGCCATCCGGGCCGGTCGGGATCAGCGTCGCACCGACCTGGCGCGCGCGTTCGACCACGGTTCCGCTCAGCGAGCCGCCCGCCTCGGCCCACAGTCCGGCCAGGGCACGCGTGGTGAACTGCGCGGGCGCGGTGGGCACCAGCGTCAGCTCGCGATGGCCGCAGTTCAGGCCCCACGATCCCTGCACTTCGAGACGCTGGCCTGATCTGTCGTCTGCCAGGCGTGCGGTGGCCGAACAACCCCCGCGCATCGAGACCTTGTCGACGATGCGCACGCCGGCCAGCGGCGGCTCCAGCGTGACGGCCGCCTTCGGGCCGCGCGCCGGGTCGATGCCGACATGAAGCAGGCCTTCGTCGATCGCGAACGCGTCGGGACGCACGTGGTACGCGCGGCCGGTGCTGGGTGGCGGCGTGTGGGTGAAGTCGCCTTCGTTGAGGTCGAAGGCGTAGCGATCGAGCACGATGTCGCCGGCGATGCGCTTGAGGCCTTGCGCGCGCAGTTGCCCGAACCAGTCGCGCAGCTCGGCGGCGGTCAGGCGCGCATCGCCGCCGCCGACGATCAGCAGGTCGCCCAGCAGCGTGCCCTCGACCAGCGAGCCGCGCAGGAAGGCAAAGGTGCGCCAGCGAAAGTTGACGCCCAGCAGGTCCAGCGCGGCCAGCGAGGTCACGACCTTGGTCGTCGAGGCCATCGCATAGCTGGACTCGGCATTGACGGCGACCAGTGGCGTCTGGCCGTCGATCGGCCGCACATAAGCCCCGAAGCTGGACAGCGGCAGCCCGCTGGCACGCAGGAGGCTCTCGCCGGTCTGATCGGCCGCGCTGCGCCGGGCCGGCCCGGCGCCATGGCTGGCGACGCCCGGCGACCGGATCGCCCAGGCCTGCGGCGACCACGCGCTCGCGGCGACGCCAGCCGCGAACAGGCGACGCAGCGCGCGGCGTCGCGCGTCGGGCCGCGCGCCGGGGCAGGAAAGGGTTCGGGCAAAATGCCGCATTCCGCGAGCGTAGGACCGGCCGCGCCGGCCTGGTACACCAAAAAGCGCTCGCGGCGCTCCCTACTTCGTGGCCGCCGCCACCGCCCCTGCCCCCCATGACTCCCGATTCCCGCGCCAAGGGTGCCGACGCCCCCGTCGACGCCGCCGTCGACACCCCCGCCGCCGACAAGCCGGACTATCCGCGCCGCGGCATCCGCAGCTTCGTGCTGCGCGCCGGCCGCATGGGCAGCGGCCAGGTCAAGGCGATGGAAACGCTGGGGCCGCTGTACGTGCTGCCCTACCGGGCCGAACTGCTGGACTTCGACCAGGCCTTCGGGCGCCATGCGCCGACGGTGCTGGAGATCGGCTTCGGCATGGGCGACGCAACGGCGCAGATCGCGGCAGCGCGTCGCGAGGACAACTTCATCGGCATCGAGGTGCACACGCCCGGCGTGGGCGCGCTGCTGCAGCGCATCGACGAACGCGGGCTGACCAACCTGCGGCTGCTGCAGCACGACGCGGTCGAGGTGCTGCGCGACATGATCGCGCCTGGCTCGCTGGCCGGCATCCACGTCTACTTTCCCGACCCGTGGCACAAGAAGAAGCACAACAAGCGCCGCCTGATCCAGGCGCCCTTCGTGCACGACCTGGCCTCGCGGCTGGCCCCGGGTGGCTACCTGCACTGCGCCACCGACTGGCAGCCCTATGCCGAGCAGATGCTGCAGGTGCTGGGCGCCGAGCCCGCGCTCGCCAACACCGCCGACGGCTACGCGCCGCGTCCGGACTGGCGGCCGCTGACCAAGTTCGAGAACCGCGGCATCAAGCTGGGCCACGGAGTCTGGGACCTCGTGTTCACCAAGCGCTGAACAACCCCGCGGCCGGGCCGTCCCGATGCGGCCCGCGGAACCACCTTCAGCTCGTCCAGCGCACCATGCCCGTCATCCACGTGGCCAGCACGACGATCCCGAAGGCGATGCGGTACCAGGCGAACGGGATGAAGGTGTGCGTGGCGACGTAGCGCAGCAGCCAGCGCACGCAGACCCACGCGGCCAGGAACGACACGACGAACCCGACCGCGAACATCGGCAGGTACTCGTGCGCGTTGGCAGCGAGCTCGTGTCGCACCTTGAAGACCTCCAGCACGCTGGCGCCGATCAGGGTCGGGATCGCGAGGAAGAAGCTGAACTCGGTGGCCACCGGACGCGACAGTCCCACCAGCAGGCCGCCGATGATGGTCGAGCCCGAGCGGCTGGTGCCCGGGATCATGCCGAAGCACTGGCAAAAGCCCACCTTCAGCGCATCCAGCGTCGTCATCTCGTCGATGTGGTGGATGCGCGCCTGGATGTTCTTGCGGCTCTCGACCCACAGGATGATCAGTCCGCCCACGATGAAGGCACCCGCGACGACCGGGCCGTTGAACAGGTACTGCGTGATCTTCTTGTGGATCGCGAAGCCGATCACCGCCGCTGGCAGGAAGCCGACGAGGATGTTGACGATCAGCTTTCGCGAGTTGGCATTCGTCGTCAACGAGCCGAGCGTCTTGCTGATCAGTTGCCAGTAGACGATGAAGATCGCCAGGATGGCGCCCGGCTGGATCGCCACCTCGAACGCCTTCATGACGTCCGAGTCGGGCAGGCCCAGCAGCGACTGGGTCAGGATGAGGTGGCCCGTCGACGACACCGGCAGGAACTCGGTGAGTCCCTCGACGACGCCCATGATGGCGGCCTTGATCAACAACAACGTATCCACGCTCGACGCTCCGTGAGCCGAAACGCGGCCCGTGTTTGCTTGAAGCGCGCGATGATACGCGGCCGCCTTGACGCCAACCTTAGCCCTGCTTGGGCGAGACCGTCATGTGCAGCCCCTGCGGCGTGACCGTGATCGGCGAAGCCACCAGGTTGAGCCGGTCCATCTCGTCGGCCTGCGCCGGCTTCATGCGGTACAGCACCAGGTTTTCCAGCGCGTTCTCGGCCACCAGACCGCCGATGCGCTGGGCGGCGCCATGCAGGTTGTTGGAGCCGCTGGAGAGCGACAGCTCGCGCACCCGCACCTGCGTCATGCGGATGGTGTGGTCGGAGGGCTGGAAGCGCAGGCCGTAGTCGAGCTTGACATGCCCCAGCGCCGTGGAGCCGAACACGCGGTCGATGGCGGTGACGTCCAGCTCGGTGCCGACGCGGTTGTCCTGCGGGATCAGCGTCAGCACCGGGTTGGTGATGTTCAGGTCGATCACCTCCATCACCTTGCGCTCCATCGGGAACTGGCGTGCCATCAGCACCGTCAGCTGCGACTCGCTGATGTCCACGTCGTGCGTGCCGACCAGGCCGGCGCAGCCGGACAAGGCGGCCAGCACGCCCACGCACCATGCGCCGCTGTCCGACGCCATGCGCAGGAGCCAATGCCGGCGATCGCGCCGGCTCACCCGCTTGTCGTTCTGTTCACCCACCCACGTGCTGCTCATTCGTGTGCTTTCGCTGCCCGCGCTCGAACGGCCGGGCCTCATTCATCAACGCGCCGGCCGGCGTTCCCGCCGACAGGCGAACCTGTCGCCGCCCGGAATCGGACGCCGATTGCCGGCCGACCGGTATTGCTGCTACCATTACTGACCAACGAGTCATTAACGCGATGCCCCCGTTTCCTCCCGACCCCTGCCTGTTCCGCCGCCGCCGCAAGGACGCCCGTCCGGCCGAACTGCTCGAGGCGGCGCTGACGCTGTTCGTCGAGAAGGGCTTCGCCGGCACGCGCAGCGAGGAAGTGGCCAAGGCCGCCGGCGTGTCCAAGGGCACGTTGTACCTCTATTTTCCCAGCAAGGAAGAACTGCTCAAGGCCGTGATCCAGCATTTCCTCGGTACCGAGATCGAAGCGGGCACCCAGGAAGCGGCCGTGGCCGACGGCCCCACGGCCCAGGTGATGGAGCAACTGCTGGTGGCCTGGTGGACGCGGATCTACGAAGGGCCGGCCTCGGGCGTGTTCAAGCTGGTGATCACCGAGATCCGCAACTTTCCCGAGATCGGCGACTTCTGGGTCGAGCGCGTCGTGCGTCCGGGCGAGGAGATCGTCTCGGGCCTGCTCAGGCGCGGCATCGAGCGCGGCGAATTCGCGCCGGT
This sequence comes from Vitreoscilla sp., assembly GCA_045810265.1. Classification (GTDB taxonomy): domain Bacteria; phylum Pseudomonadota; class Gammaproteobacteria; order Burkholderiales; family Burkholderiaceae_C; genus Scleromatobacter. Next base: position 6,712 of record JBJMWF010000036.1, read on the forward strand.
CGACATCGACTTCGCCGTGCACTCGATGCTGATGCCCATGATCCTGCTGTGCGTGCACAAGCACTCGTTCGCCGCCTGCGGCATCGCCAAGGAACTCGATCTCGATCCGGTCGCCTTCATGCGCGCCCATTTCCGCCTGATATTCACCGGCCTGCAGGCGCGCCCGGCAGAATCCATCCCCAGCGCGGCGGCGTAAAGATCCGCCGGCCCGCATAGAATTTGAGGGTTTGCCAGCAAGGCCCTTTCCGCTCCGAGGAACACGCATGAACATCGAACAAGCCCGCTTCAACATGATCGAACAGCAGATCCGCCCCTGGGACGTGCTGGACAAGGGCGTCCTGGGGTTGCTGGCCGTCGTCCGCCGCGAGGATTTCGTCCCGGCCGCCTACCGCTCGCTGGCCTTCGTCGACACCGAGGTGCCGCTGGGCGAAGGCCAGACCATGCTGGCGCCGCGCGTCGAGGCCCGCCTGCTGCAGGAGCTGCAGGTGCAGCGCCACGAGCGCGTGCTCGAGATCGGCGCCGGCTCCGGCTTCATGGCGGCGCTGCTGGGCCATCGTGCTCAGAGCGTCATCACGCTCGAAGTCAAGCCGGCGCTGGCCAAGATGGCCACCGAGAACCTGCGCCGCAGCGGCGCGGCCAACGTCAGCGTGGTGCAGGCCGACGGCGCGCACGGCTACGCCGCGGAGGCGCCGTTCGACGCGATCATGCTGTCCGGATCGGTCGCCAAGGTCCCCGATGAACTGCTCAAGCAACTCAAGCCCGGTGGCCGCCTGGTGGCGATCGAAGGCGAGGATCCGATGATGACGGCGGTGCGCTACACGGCCAACGCCGACGGCACCTGGTCCCGCGTGGGCCTGTTCGACGTCAACGCCAACCGCCTGCTCGGTTTCCCGGAACCGGCCCGTTTCCATTTCTGAACCAGCTCTCCCGACAGCGTGAACCGGCTGGCCCCTGGGGCCCACCGGTGCAACGCTGCGCCCGTCGACAGGGCTGCGGCCGTCCGCAGTCTGTCGGCTGAAAACGTCGTCAGGGGGTGCGCCGGCTGCAGGTCGTCGCATCGTGCGTGCATCACGGCCTTCGAGGCCGTACAAACCTGTCCCAGCGCCTTTCCGGCCAGCTCACTCAAGGATTACGCATGTCCATTCCAGGTCTCGCCCCGATGTCGTCCGCCCTGAGGCCGCTTGCCGGCGCCCTCCTCCTGGCTTTCGGCGCCGTCGGCGCGCAGGCCCAGAGCCTGTCCGAGGTCGTTCAGGCTGCACGCAGCGTCGACGCCACCTACCTGGGCGCGCGCTCCAATGCCGACGCGGCCCACTATCGCTACGAGCAGGCGCGCGCCGCGCACCTGCCCACGGCCAACCTGCAGGTGACGGCGGGGCGCCAGACCAGCACGCAGCCCACCATCATCGGCGCGGCCGATCCAGCGGATCCGACCAAGGTCATCCAGATCCCGGCGACCGAAAAGACCACCAGCAACAGCATCAGTCCCACGATCAGCGCGCAGCAGACGATCTTCAATCGCCAGAACGACCTGCAGATCGACCAGGCGCGCAAGAACGAGGAGTTCGCCCAGTCGCAGCTCGCGCAGGCCGACCAGGACCTGATCGTGCGCGTGTCCCAGGCCTACTTCAACGTGCTGTCCGCCGCCGATGCGCTGACCTCGGTGCAGGGCAACAGCAAGGCCATCGGCGAGCAGCTCGCCTCGGCCAAGCGCAACTTCGAGGTGGGCAACGCCACCATCACCGACACGCGCGAAGCCGAGGCGCGCGCCGACCTGGCGCACTCCAAGGAGATCGCCGCGGAGAACGACCTGCTGGTCGCCAAGGTCTCGCTCGATCAGCTGGTGGGCCGCAACGGCGTGACGCCGCATCCGCTGGTGCTGCCGGCGGTGCTGCCGCCCGTGATTCCGAGCCAGGCTTCCGACTGGGTGTCGCTGGCCGAATCCGACAGCCCGAACCTGAAGCAGGCCAAGCTGGCCCTCGAGGTCGCAGAGCTCGAGACTTCCCGCCGCAAGGCCGGCCACCTTCCCACGCTCACCGCCGGCGCCAGCTACAACCGCAGCCGCCAGCATGACTCGTTCGGCGGCGCCACGTTCAACGGCACCGGCGGCAGCACCAACGTCGGCCTGACGCTGACGGTGCCGCTGTTCAGCGGCTTCCTGATCCAGAACCAGGTCCGCGAGGGCGTGGCGTTGGAAGAGAAGGCGCGCACCGACGCCGAAGGGGCGCACAACCAGGTGGTGCTGGGCACCCGCACCGCCTTCGTCAACGCGCTGTCGCAGGCCGCGCAGGTCAAGGCGCTCGAAGCCTCGGTGGCCTCCAGCAAGCTGGCGCTCGACGCCACGATCCTGGGCTACAAGGTGGGCGTCAAGGTCAACCTGGACGTGCTCAATGCGCAGTCGCAGCTGTACCAGACGCAGACCGACGCCGCCGGTGCCCGCTACAACTACCTGATGTCGCAACTGAAGCTGCGCCAGGCCGCGGGCAACCTGACCAACAACGACCTGCTGCCGATCGACGCCCTGCTGGCGCGCTGATCGGGCGCACGGCGGGCCGCCGGCGTCATCCCCCATCGGCAGGATCCGCCGCCGGCGCGGCATCGCCCTTCTTGGGGTGACGCGCCGGGCGCCGCGGCTCCTATGATCCCGCATGATCGACAAAGCCGGGGTCGCTGCCTGGGATGGCAGCCTCGAGACGTTCCGCCTGCTGGCCAACAGCCTGCAGGCGATGATCGCCTATTACGACGCCGAACACCTCGGCTACGGCTGCCGGTTCGCCAACAAGGCCTACGCCTCGACCTTCGGCCTGACCGAGACTTCCATCATCGGCAAGACCTTCGTCGAGATCATCGGCGAGGCCGCGGCGCGCGAGGTCAAGCCTTCGATCGACACCGTCACGCGCGAGCGCCGCACGGTCGCCTACGTGCGCGAGCTGGCGGCGCCGGACGGCACGCGTCGCTGGATCGAGGTCAACGTCATCCCCAACGTCACGCCGGATGGGCGCCCGATGGGGGCCTTCGTCATCGTCACCGACATCACCGGCCACCGCCTGGCCATGCAGGCGCTGCGCGAATCCGAGGAGCGGCTGGCCAAGTTCATGCAGGCCAGCGCCGAGGGCATCGCGTTCCATCGCGACGGCATCGTCACCGACGCCAATCCGCCGCTGTGCGAGATGCTGGGCTACACGCTGGACGAAGTGCTGGGCCGCCATGCCGTCGACTTCGTCGCGCCCGACCAGCGCGCGCACGCGCAAGGCGTGCTGGACGGCGGCCAGGATGTCAGCTACGAGAGCGCGGTGATCCGCAAGGACGGCAAGCGCATCCCGGTGGAGCTGATCGGCCGCACGCTGGTCTACGGCGACGAGAAGCTGCGCATGTCGGTGGTGCGCGACCTGCGCGACCGCCACGCGGCGCAGGCGCGCATCCACCACCTGGCGCACCACGACGCACTGACCGGCCTGCCGAACCGGATGTCGTTCATGGAGCGCCTGGGCCGGCAGATCGAGCACGCGCGCGGCGCCGGCAGCTCGCTGGCGTTGCTGTTCGTCGACCTCGACCACTTCAAGCGCGTCAACGACTCGCTGGGCCACCTGATCGGCGACCGCCTGCTGCAGACTGTCGCGGCGCGCATCTCGGCGTGCCTGCGCGCCGGCGACGTGGTGGCGCGCTTCGGCGGCGACGAGTTCATCGTGCTGCTGGACGACGCGGCGCGCGACGACGTGGCGCAGGTCGCGCACAAGCTGCTGCGCGCCATCGAGCTGCCGGTCGAGGCCGAAGGGCGCGACCTGTCGGTCACGCCCTCGGTGGGCATCGCGATGTTCCCGCATGACGGTGGCACGCCCACCGAATTGATCAAGAACGCCGACACGGCGATGTACATCGCCAAGTCGCGCGGCCGCGCCAACTGCCAGTTCTTCGACCCGGCGGTGGCCAGCGCGGCCTACGACGCGCTGGTGCTCGAGAGCGAGCTCGCCCAGGCGCTGCAGCGCGACGAGTTCGTGCTGCACTACCAGCCGCAGGTGCGCGCCGACGACGGCAGGCTGGCGGGCATCGAGGCCCTGATCCGCTGGATGCACCCCGAGCGCGGCATGTTGCGGCCCGACGCCTTCATCGCGCTGGCCGAGCAGCAGCGCGTGATGCTGCCGATCAGCCAGTGGGTGCTGCGCACCGCGGCGCGCGCGGCGCTGCGCTGGCGCTCGCAAGGGTTGATCGCGGTGCCCATCGCGGTCAATCTGTCGAGCATGCAGTTCCGCGCCAACGGCTTCGTGGACGCCGTCGCGCAGGTACTGCGCGAGGAAGGCGTGCCGGGCGAATGGATCGAGCTCGAGCTGACCGAACGCATGCTGATGGACGACATCGGCGACGTCCGGCGCACGCTGCAGCAGCTCAAGGGCCTGGGCATGCGAGTCTCGGTCGACGACTTCGGCACCGGCTATTCGTCGCTGGCGCACCTGAAGGAGCTGCCCATCGACGGCATGAAGATCGACCGTTCGTTCGTCGCCGACCTGCCGCACCAGCGCGGCTCGGTGGCCATCGCGCGCGCCGTCGTGCAGATGGCACAGGGGCTGTCGCTGACGGTCGTCGCCGAGGGCGTGGAGAACGAGGAGCAGCGGCGCTTCCTGGTCGAACAGCGCTGCGACCTGCTGCAGGGAGAGTTGATCAGCCGGCCCTTGGCCGAGGCCGATCTGCTGCAGTGGATCCGGCGCCACCAGGCGGCATTGAGCACCTGAGCGGGTGCCCCCTCGCTGACGCCAGGGCGCTTCCTGCGACGTCGCATCTGCCGGGAAATGGCGACGTGCGAGCGCCGCCGCATCAGCAAGAACGGAGGCGGGCTCAGCAGCCTGCCACGCACTTGCCCTTGGCGTCGAACTCCATCGTGTGCCCCGACAGCGGCAGGTGCACCGGCATCGCGGCCGCCTTGACGAACGCCTCCGTCTTGCTGCCCGGCCGCACCTTGCCGTCGACGGTGCCGATCTCGTTCGCATGGGAGGGAATCACCGACGCCGCCTTGACGAGGTCGTTGACGACGTAGGCCGCCTCGGCCGGCCCGGTGGTGAAGCCGTCGCCCATGTTCATCACGACCAGGCTGGCGTGGTAGTAGTCGCGCACGACGAGCTGCTGGTCGGCCAGGATGCCCGTGTCGCCGGACAGGTAGGCCACCAGGCCGTTGCTGAAGCGCAGCACGTAACCCGTGGCCGGCCCGACGTCGCCGGCCACCCCGGCGGCCTTCATCGCCTTGCCCAGGTCGCCGCCGATGAAATCGGGGTCGACGCCGTTGCTGTGCAGTGCCGCCACGGTGGCGATCCTGACGCCGCCGACCGTGACGCTGCCGCCGAAACGCGCCAGCATCGAATTGGCCGGGTCGCCGCCGCCGGCCTTGAGGCGGGCCGCGAAGAACGGCGGCATCTCGCTGCCGGTGACGATCTTCGATTTCTTGGCCAGCGCGATGTCGACGACGTTGGTCTGCGGCGTGGGCACCGACAGCTCCGGCTTGGCGCAGGTGCCTGCGCCGGCCGCCTTGATGTGCGCCTCGCCGATGTGGTCGCCGTGCATGTGGCTGACCAGGATCACGTCGATGCGGCCCAGGCGCGGATCACCGCCGCCGGCCACGGTGTGCCCCGGGTCGTACAGCACCCGCGTGCCGTTCGGGTCCTCGAAGACGAGCGCGCGATCCTGCGCGCAGAATTCGCCGTCCATGCCACCCAGCGGCGTCACCTTGACGGCCTGCGCCAGGACGGGTTGGGTGGACAAGGCGCACAGCGCGCCCGCGACGGCGATCCAGTTCAAGCGGCTCATTGAAGGCTCCAGGGCGGCGACGGAAGCGCGATCTTACGGCGATCCCGGCACCCCGCCGCCGGGCCACCAACGTGGTCGACAGCGCCCCTGCGGCCGGGGCCAGCGCGGCTCAAGCCTCGGCGATCGCCGCGATGGACACCTTCAGGCCGGGGATCCGCGCCGGCAGCTTGGCGCCCTGCCTGGCCGGCGGATCCGACGGAAACCAGCGCAGGTACTCCTCGTTCATGCCGGCGAAGTCGTCCTCGTCCGCCAGCACGATGGTGACGCTCACGATCTTGTCCAGCGAGCTGCCGGCGGCCTCGAGGATCGCCGCGATGTTGGTCAGGCACTGCCGCGTCTGCGCCTGCACGGTGGTGCCGACGATGGCGCCGGTGACGGGATCGTGGGGCGCGGTGCCCGAGACGAACACGAGCCCGGCGGCCTTGACGGCCTGGCTGTAGGCGGCCGGCGGCTTGGCGGCCTGGTCGGTGAAGACGATCTTGCGAGGCATGGACTCTCCCTGCGCTGTGGCCGCGCACGCGTGGCCGGGTGGAGCGATCGCCTTTTCGCGCGACAGCGCCAGTAGAGCACACCGGGCCGATCGAGGCGACTTTGCGCAGCACCTCGCCGGCCGCCCGGCTCTTCTAGAGCAAGCGCACGATCCGATCCGCCATGCGCTCGGCCGCGCCCTTGTGGGTGGCCGCGAAGGCAAGCGCCCGCGAGCTGGCGATGGTCTGCAGGTCGGTGCTCACCACCTGCAGCGCGCGGCGCAGTGCATGCGCCATGTCGGGCTCCTGCCAGGCGGCGCCTGCGAGCGCGGCCTGGCGAGCGGCTTCGGCAAAGTTGAAGGTGGACGGGCCCATCACGATCGGACAGCCGCAGGCGGCGGCCTCGATCAGGTTGTGGCCGCCGAGCGCCATGAAGCTGCCGCCCAGCAGCGCGACGTCGGAGGCCGTGTAGTACTGCGGCATCTCGCCCAGCGAGTCGCCCAGCCAGGCGTCGACCGACAGCGCCTCGGCCGGCGGCATCTCCCCCCAGGAGCTGCGGCGTGCCACGCGCAGGCCGTGCTGCACCAGCAGCGCCTCCACCTCGTCGAAGCGCTGCGGATGGCGCGGCACCACGATCAGGAACGGGTTGCGGCCCTGCACGCGGCCCCATTCGCGCATCAGCTCGACTTCCTCGCCCTCGCGCGTGATCGCGGCCAGCACCACCGGACGGCCGATCGCGTCATGCCACCTGCGGCCGCGCGCCAGCAGGGCCGGCGACGGCCGCACGTCGAACTTCAGGTTGCCTGACAACGCGACCCGCTTCGCACCGGCCTCGCGCAGGCGCTCGGCGTCGTCCTCGGTCTGGGCCAGCACGTCGGTGACCGCCGCGGCGGCCGGCCGCATCAGCGCGGCCAGGCGCGCGCCGCGGCGCGCGCTGCGCTCGGACAGGCGCGCGTTGGCGAGCACCATGGGCACGCCGCGCTCGTGCGCCTCGTGCAGCAGGTTGGGCCAGATCTCGGTCTCCATCAGTACCCCGACGGCCGGACGCGTGCGCAGCAGGAAGCGCCGCACGGCGCCGGGGGTATCCAGCGGCAGCCAGGATTGGCGGTCGCCATTGCGCATCAAGGCCTGGCCCGCCTCGCGGCCGGTGGCGGTGCCGTGCGTGAGCAGCAGCCGCATCTCGGGACGGCGCAGCCGCAGCGCGTCGATCAGCGCGGTGGCGGCACGCGTCTCGCCCAGCGACACGGCGTGCACCCAGATCGATCCGGCATGGATGTCGGGGCCGTAGCCCAGGCGCTCGCGCATCGCGAAGCGATAGCCCGGCTCCTTGCGGCCGCGCAGCCAGTAGCGCACCAGGATGGCCGGCAGCAGCAGGCGCAGCGCGAGCGCGTAGGCGCGAAGCGCGAGGCGCTGCTTGAAGGTCATCGCCACCGACATGCGGGCGCGGCTTGGTCAGTGCGCCGCGGCGCCGATGCGGGCGTCGGGCTTGACCTTCTTCAACGCTTCCATGAAGTCGTGCTGGATGCGCTGCAGCGCCGCGTCGGTATGGCCCTCGAACCGCAACACCAGCACCGGCGTGGTGTTGGACGCGCGGATCAGGCCGAAGCCGTCCTCGTACTCGGCGCGCAGGCCGTCGATCGTCAGGATCTCCGCGCCCGGGAACTTCGCCTCGGCCAACAGGCGCTCGATGATCCTGGGCGGCTCGCCTTCGGCGCAGGACACGTTCAGCTCCGGCGTGCTGAAGCTGGTGGGCAGTTCGTCGAGCACGGCGCTGGGATCGGCGCTGCGCGAGAGGATCTCGAGCAGGCGGGCCGCCGTGTAGGTGGCGTCGTCAAAGCCGTACCAGCGCTCGGAAAAGAAGATGTGGCCGCTCATCTCGCCGGCGATCGGCGCGCCGGTCTCCTTGAGCTTGGCCTTGACCAGCGAGTGGCCCGTCTTCCACATCAGCGGCTCGCCGCCGGCGTCGCGGATCGCGATCGGCAGGCGCTGCGAGCACTTGACGTCATAGATGATGGGCGCGCCCTTGACGCGGGTCAGGATGTCGCGCGCGAACAGCATCAACTGGCGGTCGGGATAGATGATGTTGCCCGCGCGCGTGACCACGCCCAGGCGATCGCCGTCGCCGTCGAACGCCAGCCCCAGCTCGGACTCGGTCGCGTGCACCGTGCGGATCAGGTCGACCAGGTTCTCGGGCTTGGACGGATCCGGATGGTGGTTCGGGAAGTCGCCGTCGACGCGGCTGTAGAGGTCGATCACGTCGCAGCCCAGGGCGCGCAGGATGCCAGGGGCGGAGGCGCCCGGAATGCCGTTGCCGGAGTCGACGACGATCTTCATCGGGCGCGCCAGCTTGCAGTCGCTGGTGATGCGATGGGTGTATTCGGCCAGGACGTCCATCGTCGCGACGCGTCCCTCGCCGATCACGTAGTCCTCGTTCTGCATGCGCTCGCGCAGCTTCTGGATGTCCTCGCCGTAGATGGCACGGCCGGCCAGCACCATCTTGAAGCCGTTGTAGTTCTTCGGGTTGTGGCTGCCGGTGACCTGGATGCCGGAGTGGCAGCCGTGCTTGCCGCGCGTGGCGGCCACGTAATAGAGCATCGGCGTTGTGACGGCGCCGATGTCGACCACGTCCAGGCCGGTGGACGCCAGGCCCTTGATCAGCGCGGCCACCAGGCGCGGGCCCGAGACGCGACCGTCGCGGCCCACCGCGACCGCCTTCTCGCCCAGCCGCACCGCCTCGGTGCCGAATGCGCGGCCCAGGTGCTCGGCGAAGGCGTCGTCCAGGGCCTCGTCGACGATGCCGCGGATGTCGTAAGCCTTGAAGGCGGATGCTTTGACTTGCATGGGGCGTCTGTATCTCGTTTGGTTGCCGAGATTCTACGGGGCGGCATCGCGCGCGCCGCCCGCACCGTCGGCTCGCCGTCCGTCGTCCCGACCGTCGATCGGTCGCGACCCGATGGCGCAGCCGCCCCGCTGCCTACACTGGGCGCCATGAACACCTCGACCACGCCGCGGCGCGTCCCGTCCTACCAATCCTGGCTCTACTGGTCGGGTATCGGCTCGCCCGGCACCAACCCGCTGCACGTGCAGATCCTGTGGACGACCGCCTTTGCCGCCACCATCGCCCTGATCTTCGTGGTGCTCGGCTTCGCGTTCAACGCGCACCGGCTGTCCGACTGGCTCGACCTGCACGAATGGACGGTCCAGTACGTCCGGAACCTCGAGGTTTCCCTGATCATCGCATTCCTCATCCAGGGCCTGTATGCGATCGCCCGCAAGCTGGTGGGCGCGGAGCGCGCGCTGGCACTCCAGGGCTGGCGACGCACCCTGTACTTCGCCGGCATCCCATTGCTGGGCACGGCGATCGGCTGGCCACTGGGCGTCAGCGTCCTGTTCGGCGACCTGCACATCCTGCAGCGCATGACCTTCGGAGACATCGTCTCCAGCGTGACGCTGTCCGTGGCGTTGACCTGCGTCTTCGTCACCTTCTTCTCGCTGCGCGTGCGCAGTGTGCGCGCCGAGATGCGGGCCAACGAGGCCCAGCTGCGCCTGCTGCAAGGCCAGATGGAGCCGCATTTCCTGTTCAATACGCTGGCCAACGTCATCAGCCTGATCGACGCGGACGCGCCCCGGGCCAAGTACATGCTGGAAGCCCTGACCGACTACCTGCGCGCCTCGCTGGGCGGCCTGCGCCGTGACGACAGCACGCTCGACGGGGAGCTGGACTTGGCGCGCCGCTACCTGCAGCTGATGCAGACGCGCATGGGCGACCGTCTGCGCTTCGAGATCGACGTGGACGACGGCCTGCGCCGCGCCAGCCTGATGCCGCTGGTGCTGCAGCCCCTCATCGAGAACGCCGTCAAGCACGGGCTGGAGCCGCAGGTCGACGGCGGGACAGTGCGAGTCAAGGCCTCGCGCATCGCGGTTGACGGCCAGGATTCGCTGCAGATCTGCATCGAGGACGACGGCCCCGGCCTTGCCGCCGCCGCACGCCGACCGCGCCGCCGGGTCGCCGGCGGCGCCGACGGCAACGGCATCGCCCTGGCCAACCTGCGCGAGCGCCTGCAGGCCCGCTTCGGCACCGGGGCGCGCCTGACGCTCACCGAACTCGACGCCGGCACCGGCACCCGGGCCTGCATCGTGGTGCCCTGGCAGGTCGCATCCGCTGCCTGACAATCGATTCCCCGACGCCACCCACACCGCCATGACCCGCGCCCTCATCGCCGACGACGAAGCCCATCTCGCCCACTACCTGCGCGACCAGCTGGCCAAGCTGTGGCCCGAACTGGAGATCGTCGCCATCGCCCGCAACGGCCTGGAGGCCGCCGCGCAGATCGCCGAGCTGCAGCCCGACATCGCGTTCCTGGACATCCAGATGCCGGGCCTGACCGGCCTGGAAGTCGCCGGCGGCATCGAGGGCCTGACGCGCGTGGTCTTCGTGACCGCGTACGACGAATACGCGCTCACCGCGTTCGATGCCGAAGCGCTCGACTACGTGCTCAAGCCGGTGACGGCCGAACGCCTCGCGCGCACGGTCGAACGTCTGCAGCGCGCGCTCGCGCCGCGCGAGGGCGGCGACGCGGGGACGCCCGGCGACGACGCCCACCTGGCCCGCGCGCTGCGCGCCCTGCAGTCCGCTCCGGCGGCCGGCGCGCCGCCGCTGCGCTGGATCCGCGCCAGCCAGGGCGAGCTCACGCACCAGGTCGCGGTGGCCGACGTCATGTTCTTCCACGCCGACGACAAGTACACCTGCGTGCGCACCGCGCAGGCCGAGTACCTGATCCGCACCCCGATCTCCGAGCTCGCCGCGCAACTCGACGGCCAGCAGTTCTGGCAGATCCACCGCTCGACCATCGTCAACCTCGCGCACCTGGCCGGCACCCGGCGCGACGATGCCAGCCGGCTCTACGTGCGCATCGCCGGCTGGAAGGACGAACTGCCCGTGAGCCGGGCCTACGTGCACCTGTTCAAGCCGATGTGAGCGCGCGCCTGGACGGTGTTCGCCGGCAAGCCGTGCCCGAGGTGTCTGGCATCGCCTGGGATCGCGCCAAGCGGCTGCCGGAGAGCGCAAGGCTCATCGCGATCCGGGGCGGTGCCTGACGCCGGCCCCCGGCCCCGCGGGATCGGCGTCAGGCACTTCTTCCATCCGCGTTGCGGTGCCGTCGCGGTCTTCAGCATCTGCGCGCGGACGGAAGAAATGCCAGACGCCTCCGGCACCGGTTCGTTCCAGGCCGGGCGACGCTCTCAATCGAACGCGTAGCTGAACTCGCCGTCCTTGACGCCCACCTTCACGCCCACGATGGGCGTGGCCTGCATGGTGCGGGTGAGGAACTCGCGCGAGATCTCGGGCAGCATGGTGTTGGTGAGGATGGCGTCGATCATGCGGCCGCCCGATTCGCTCTCGGTGCAGCGGCTGACCACCAGCTTGACGACGTCCTCGTCATAGTTGAACGGCATCTTGTAGCGCGCCTCGATGCGCTTCTTGATGCGGTTCAACTGCAGCGCCACGATCTTGCCCAGCATCTCGTCTGACAGCGGGTAGTACGGGATCGTGACGAGGCGGCCCAGCAGCGCCGGCGGGAAGATCTTGAGCAGCGGCTCGCGGATCGCCTTGGCCATGCCCTCGGGATCGGGCATCAGGTCCGGATCCTTGCAGAGGTTGGCGATCATGTCGGTGCCGGCGTTGGTCGTCAGCAGGATCAGCGTGTTGCGGAAGTCGATCGAGCGGCCCTCGCCGTCCTCCATCCAGCCCTTGTCGAAGACCTGGAAGAACAGTTCGTGCACGTCCGGGTGCGCCTTCTCGACTTCGTCGAGCAGCACCACGCTGTAGGGCTTGCGCCGCACCGCTTCGGTCAGCACGCCGCCCTCGCCGTAGCCGACATACCCCGGGGGGGCACCCTTGAGCGACGAGACGGTGTGCGCCTCCTGGTACTCGCTCATGTTGATGACGATCAGGTTCTGCTCGCCGCCATACAGCGACTCGGCCAGCGCGATGGCGGTCTCGGTCTTGCCGACGCCGGAGGTGCCGGCCAGCATGAACACGCCGATCGGCTTGCTCGGGTTGTCCAGGCCGGCGCGCGAGGTCTGGATGCGCTTGGCGATCATCTCCATCGCGTGATCCTGGCCGATGACGCGCTTGCCCAGCAACTGCGGCAGCTTGAGCACGGTGTCGATCTCGTTGGCGGCCATGCGGCCGACAGGGATGCCCGTCCAGTCGCCGACGACGCTGGCCACGGCCTGGAAGTCGACCGTCGGCAGCATCAGCGGGTTCTCGCCCTGCAGCCTGGTCAGCTCGTCCTGCACGCCGCGCAGCTCGGTCATCACGTCGGTGCGCTCGCCCTCGGTCAGCGTGGCCTTGGCCTCGGCCGCCTTGTCGGCGCTGGCCTCCAGCGCGCTGCCGGTGCCTTCGATCGGTTGCAATGCGCCGCGCAGTTTGGAACGCAGCGACAGCAGGCGGTCGACCAGCGCTTTTTCGTCGTTCCACCGCTTGGTGAGCGTGGCCAGGCGATCCTTCTCGGCGATGAGCAGCGCGTTGACGGACTCCTCGCGTTCGGCCGTCGGGATGCCGATGGCCGCCTCGCGCGCGATGATGCCGATCTCGGTTTCCAGCGCTTCGATGCGGCGCTGCGAGTCGTCGACCTCGGCCGGCACCGCGTGCAGGCTGATCGCCACCCGCGCTGAGGCGGTGTCGAGCAGGCTGACCGACTTGTCGGGCAGCTGGCGCGCCGGGATGTAGCGGTGCGACAGCTTGACCGCGGCCTCCAGCGCCTCGTCGAGGATCTGCACCTTGTGGTGCTTCTCCATCGTGCTGGCGACGCCGCGCATCATCAGGATGGCCTTCTCCTCGCTGGGCTCGTCGACCTGGATGTTCTGGAAGCGGCGGGTCAGCGCCGGATCTTTCTCGATGTACTTCTTGTACTCGGCCCACGTGGTGGCGCCGATCGTGCGCAGCTGGCCGCGCGCGAGCGCCGGCTTGAGCAGGTTGGCCGCGTCGCCGGTGCCGGCCGCGCCGCCCGCGCCCACCAGGGTGTGCGTCTCGTCGATGAAAAGGATGATGGGCTTGGGGCTGGCCTGAACCTCGTCGATGACCGAGCGCAGCCGCTGCTCGAACTCCCCCTTCATGCTGGCGCCGGCCTGCAGCAGGCCGACGTCGAGCGTCAGCAGCGAGACTTCCTTCAGGCTGGGCGGCACGTCGCCGCGCGCGATGCGCTGGGC
>JBJMWF010000037.1:0-3119 GCA_045810265.1 Vitreoscilla sp.
GCGCTTGATCGATTGCGGGTCGCCGCCGGCGTCGATCTCGCGCTGCGCCAGTTCCGCCTGCATGCGCAGGCCGGCCAGCGGCGTCTTCATCTGGTGGGCGGCGTCGGCCAGGAAGTGCTTCTGCGAGCCCATGGTCTGGTCCAGGCGCGCCAGCAGGTCGTTGATCGAGCGCACCAGCGGCGCCACTTCCTCGGGCACGTCGTGCTCATCGATCGGGCTCAGGTCCTGGCTCTGGCGGCGCCGGATGCGCTGCTGCAGGGTGTTGAGAGGGGCGATGCCGCGCGCCAGCGCGAACCACACCAGCAGCACCGCCACCGGCAGGATCACGAACTGCGGCAGGATCACGCCCTTGATGATCTCGGTGGCCAGGCGCGAGCGCTTGTCGAAGGTCTCGGCGACCTGCACCACGACGCCGCTGTTGGCACCCGCGGGCGTGCCCACCCACAGGTAGGCGACGCGCACCGCGTCGTTGTGGACGCTGTCGTCGCGGAACTGCACCTCGTCCGGCGCCGCGCGCTCCTCGGGCGGCGGCGCGAGCTCGGCGTCGCCGCCGGCCAGCTCGCCCTGCGCGCTGCGCACCTGGTACCAGACGCGGTCGACGTCGTCGCTGCGCAGCAGCGCCGCCGTCGGCTCGGCCAGACGCAGGTCGTGGCGGCCGGCCAGGCCGCGGTCGAAGGTCGGGTCGGCGCGCATCTCGCGCGCCACGCTGAACGCCAGCTGCCCCAGCTCGCGGTCGTACGGCCGGTTGGCGATGCCCTGGGCGACGAGCCAGGTCAGGCCGACGCTCATCGGCCACAGCAAAAGCAGCGGCGCGAGCATCCAGTCGAGGATCTCGCCAAACAGGGAACGTTGTTCGTGCCGGTTGGACATCTTGGGCGGCCAGCATAAGCGACCGCCTGCCGGATCGACCCGGAACCAACCCGCGCCTGCGCTGGTGCGCGACGTCGTACGCAGCCTGTCAGGGCGGCGGTGGGCTGGCGTGCGGGCCGACGTCGTGGCGCGTGATGAGCGTTCGCGCCGACTCGCTGTCCGACAACGCGCTCACGTGCAGGCAGGAGCTGACCGCCTGCGCGGCTTGCTGCAGCAGCGCGGTCTGGTAGCGCTGCGCCACCGGGCTGGACTCGGCGACGGTGCGGCGCCACGCGGCCAGCGCGATGTCCAGGCGCTGCAGCGTGCGCATGTGCGCCGCCAGTTCCGGAGCGGCGGCCATCGCCTCGAGCAGGCGCTGCAGCGCGAGGCTGGATTCGCCGGCGATAGTGGCGACCGCCGGATCCTCGGGCGACTGGGTGGGATGCGTCAGCACGCCCATCAGCCGCGACGCGTGGTGCACCAGCACCCGGCTCTGGTCGGCGAGATGGTTCCAGGCATCGGTGTTCATTTCCAGGCTTCCCGAAAGGTGCGCACAGGAAATGAGTGTCGGAGTTCGCTGCGCTGTCTTGACACAGCGACGACCGGCTTCGTGCCGGGCTGCACGATGTTTGTCCTGTGGCGTTGCGCGGCGCGCACAGGCGCCGCGCACCGCCGGCGATGATCATCCGATCAGGCGGCGATCTTCTCGAGGCAGTAGCCCAGGCCGCGCACGGTCGCGATGCGGATGGGCCCTTGCTCGATCTTCTTGCGCAGGCGATGGATGTAGACCTCGATCGCGTTGTTGCTCACCTCCTCGCCCCATTCGCACAGGCGCGTGACGAGCTGGTCCTTGCTGACCAGGCGGCCGGTGCGTTGCAGCAGCACCTCGAGCAGGCTGATCTCGCGCGCCGACAGCTCGATCATCTGCTCGTTGATGTAGGCCACGCGGCCGGTGGCGTCGAACGTGAGCGGGCCGTGGCGGATCACGCTCGACGTCGTGCCCAGGCCGCGCCGCGTGAGCGCGCGCACGCGGGCCTCGAGCTCCTGCAGCGAGAACGGCTTGGCCATGAAATCGTCGGCGCCCAGGTCGAGCCCCTTGACGCGCTGGTCGACCGAATCGGCCGCCGTCAGGATCAGTACCGGCAGCGAGGACCCACGCGCGCGCAGCTTGCGCAGCACCTCCAGGCCATGCAGCCGCGGCAGGCCCAGGTCGAGGATCAGCAGGTCGAACTCGTGCGAGGCGAGTGCGGCGTCGGCCTCGGTGCCGCTGGACACCTGGTCGACGGCGTAGCCGGAACCGCGCAGCGAGCGCAGCAGGCCGTCCGCGAGGACCTGGTCGTCTTCGGCGATCAGAATGCGCATGCGGCGGTCTCCGGGGATTTCTGGCGTGTTATCGATGGGTTTGGCGCAGGGGCCATTTTCAGGGCGATTCGCCGCGCCGCGGCGTGCCAACCGGGCCGTATATTGATTTTTCTCGGGTCTCCGCGCTGGCTCACGCAGCGAGCTTCGGCCCCGGAATAATCTTTCTCCAATGGCTGTACATATATCCAGCTAATGGTCATAATCCCAGCAGCGCAAACTGCAACACCGGAGAATCCGCATGGACGCCCCCACCAAGAACGCCTCGAAGAACGCCAACCCCGCCGCCAACCAGGCGGTCAACGCCGCGCCGGTCGTCCAGACCCCGGCGTTGAACGCCGAGAAGGCCAAGGCCCTGCAGGCCGCGCTGGCCCAGATCGAGAAGCAGTTCGGCAAGGGCTCGATCATGCGCCTGGGCGCGGGCGAGGCCATCGAAGACATCCAGGTGGTCTCCACCGGTTCGCTGGGCCTGGACATCGCGCTGGGCGTCGGCGGCCTGCCGCGCGGCCGCGTGATCGAGATCTACGGCCCTGAGTCGTCCGGCAAGACCACGCTGACCCTGCAGGTGGCGGCCGAGATGCAGAAGGTCGGCGGCGTCTGCGCCTTCATCGACGCCGAACACGCGCTCGACATCAACTACGCGCAGAAGCTGGGCGTCAACCTGCAGGAGCTGCTGATCTCGCAGCCCGATACCGGCGAGCAGGCGCTCGAGATCGTCGACGCGCTGGTGCGCTCCGGCTCGGTCGACCTGATCGTGGTCGACTCGGTCGCGGCCCTCACGCCCAAGGCCGAACTCGAAGGCGAGATGGGCGATTCGCTGCCCGGCCTGCAGGCCCGCCTGATGAGCCAGGCGCTGCGCAAGCTGACCGGCACCATCAAGAAGAGCAACACGATGGTGATCTTCATCAACC
>JBJMWF010000038.1:0-14817 GCA_045810265.1 Vitreoscilla sp.
CGGATGAACGGCACCTTGCCGAGCGGCGAACACATCAGCGTCTCCTCGCTGGCCTTGGCGCAATGCTCCTCGACGAACGGGATGCCTTTCTCGATCAGCACCATCTTGACCTTGTTGTAGTAGTTCGAGAGCGTGAATCCGCTGAGCGTGATCATGGTTGTTCCTGACGGGATGTGACGGGGTGCCCGCTTCGAGCGGGCTGCCATGGACGGTGGGCGGAAGTGTAGGCGGGCCGACCGTGGCTTCATGCCGCCTGGGAGACAGCTGCCAGCGCGGACTTCAGCCTGCCCGGCGGGCCGCCAGGCGCACGGCGCCCCAGGCCAGCAGGCCGGCGCCGATGCCGCAGGCATGCCCGAGCGGCGCCACCGCGATGCCCAGCGCCTCGCTGGCGTGCGGCGCGAGATCCCAGGGGACCTCCAATGCCACCTTCGTGAGGGTGCCGGCAAGAATCGCCTTGCCTATCCAGCGCTCGCTCAGTGGCGGCTTGCCGGTGGGGGCGGCCGCTGGCTGCTCCAGGGTCGAGACGGGCAAGGCCGTCGGCGCGCCGAGCTCGGTCATCGCCCACGGGCCCTCGGTGATGCGCGAAGGCTCGATCGCCGACGCACGGGTGGCGACGAAACCGGTGTCCGGGCGCGGCACCGGCCCGTCCCGTCCGAGGCGCGGGGGCAGCGGCGGCCACGCCAGCGACAGCGCCAGCACGATGACGCCCGCATGCAGCACACCCGACAGCCCGAAGTAATGCGGCATCACCGCGCCGAGCCGCTCGCTGCCGACGGCGGCCATCAGCAGCTGCACGCCGGGCCAGGCGAGAAACCAGGCGACCGCCGCCGCGGGTGGCAGCCGGGCGCGCCAGCCAACGAACGCGACGACCGTGCTGCCCGCGACGTTGACCAGCAGATGCGCGGTGCTCCCATGCACCCAGGCGCCGGTCCACAGGCGCCAAGGCTCACGCAGGCCGAGTGCTGCCTGCCAGTCCAGTGCCTGGGCGAAGGGCGTGCTGGCCAGCACGGAGCCGCCGGCACCGCAAATCGCCGTCACGACGATGGCGCCCAGGCACAAGATCGCGCTCAGCACGACCCACGCCATGCCGTCGTTGCGGAGTGCGCCCCTCACGCGCCCGGGCCAAACACCGCGCGCCACAACGCGCGACCGGCGGCGCGTTCGGGCGCGAGCGTCTCCTCGGTGAACAGCGTGGGCTGTTCGTCCAGACGCGCGCGGTGCTGCGCGCGGCGCAGCTCGCGGTAGGCATCCGCCGCGGCGGCGCCGATGCCCGCGTCCAGCAGGCGGGCCTCCTCCGCGCGCTTGAGCAGCGCGATGTTGCCCAGGTTGTCCTGCAGGCCCGGATGCGTTCGGCCGTGCGCGAGCACCAGGTACTGCACGGCGAACTCGATGTCCATCAGGCCGCCCTGGCAGTGCTTGGGGTCGATGCGGCCGTCGCGCTGCGGATGCGCGTCGCGCACCTTCTGGCGCATCGCCGAGATCTCCTGGCGCAGCGCCTCGGCGTCACGCTCGGCCTCGATCACGGCCCGTCGCGTGGCCTCGAAGCGTTGCCCGAGTTCGGCGTCGCCCGCGCAGAACCGGGCCCGCGTGATGGCCTGGTGCTCCCACGTCCACGCGGTATTGCTGCCGCGGCCACGCTGGTAGCGCTCGAACGATTCGATGGAGGTCACCAGCAGGCCCGAGTTGCCATTGGGGCGCAGCGCCGTGTCGATGTCGAACAGCTCGCCGGCCGCGGTGCGCAGCGTCAGCCAGGTGATCAGCTTGCGCACGAAGGCGGCGTAGACCTCCTGCGCGCGGTACGGATCGGCCTCGCCGGCGTCGTCGTAAAGGAAGACGACGTCCAGGTCGCTGCCGTAGCCCAGCTCCTTGCCGCCCAGCTTGCCGTAGGCGATCACCGCCAACTTCGGCACCTCGCGGTGGCGCTGCTTCAGGTGGCCCCAGGCCCAGCTGAGGCTGCGTTCGAGGATGGTGTCGGCCAGCGCGGACAGCTCGTCGGCCACCGCTTCGACCGTGATGCGCCCTTCGACATCGCGCACCAGCGTGCGGAAGATCTCGGCGTGGTGGGCGCGCCGCAAGGTGTCGAGCAGCGCGCCTTCGTCGGCCTCGCCCGAACGCTTCCAGGCCTCGTGCCGGCTCTCGAGTTCGGCCGTGAGCACGGCAGGCTCGAAGCGCTCGATCATCGTGCGCTCGTCGGCCAGCTCGTCGATCACGCCCGGGTGCAGCATCAGGTAGCGCACGGGCCAGCGCGCCAGGCCCAGCAGCCGCAGCAGCCGCCGCTGCACGTTGGGGCGCTCGACCAGCAGCGCCAGGTAGCTCTCGCGCCGCAGCAGCGGCTCGATCCAGTCGACGAAGCGCGTGGCCGCGACCACCGAGCAGTTGCCCGAGCGGATCTCCTCGACGGCGCGCTGCACCAGCTTGGCGATGCGCAGCCGGCTCTCCTCGCGCAGGTTCTGCACGCGCGGGTTTTCGGCGAACAGGCGCACGCGGTCACCGAGTTCCGGCGGCAGGCGGTCGAGCCAGCTCTCGCTGTCCAGCTGCGCCTTGGGCGCGTTGCAACTGCCGTTGCGGCAGCCGCCATTGCGCGGCGGCGGCGCGCGGCCGTCGTGCAGCAGCGTGTCGAACTCGGTGGAGACGAATTCGCGGGTCTCGCCCAACCGGTCGAGCAGCTCGCAGGCGTTCTTGCCGCACGACAGACCGAGGCTGGCGGCGATCCAGCCGAGGTCGACGTCGGCGGTCGGCAGCAGGTGCGTCTGCTGGTCGTCCAGGAACTGGATGCGGTGCTCGATGCGTCGCAGGAACACGTAGGCCTCGTGCAGCCGCTCGGCGGTCTCGGCCTTCATCAGCCCGGTGTCGCGCAGCCGTTCCAGGGCCTTCAGCGTGGAACGCGTGCGGATCTCGGGAAACTGACCGCCGCGCACCACCAGCAGCAGCTGCACGATGAACTCGATCTCGCGGATGCCGCCGCGCGACAGCTTGACGTCATTGGCGCGCTCGGGCCGGCCGGCGGCGCGGCGCTGCGCCTCCTCGCGGATCTTGTGGTGCAGCGTGCGCAGCCCCTCGAACACGCCGTAGTCGAGATAGCGGCGGTAGACGAATGGCGTCACCAGCGAGCGCAACGCCAGCGCGCGGCCGCTGGTGACCGCCGCGCGCGGCGCGACGACGCGGCTCTTGAGCCAGGCGAAGCGCTCCCATTCGCGGCCCTGCACGAGAAAGTACTCCTCCAGCATCGCCAGGCTGACCACCGGCGGGCCGGAGTTGCCGTTCGGACGCAGCGCCAGGTCGACCCGGAACACGAAGCCGTCGTCGGTCACGTCGCCGATCAGGGCGTACATGCGGCGTGCCACCTGGCCAAAGTATTCCTGCGCGCTCACCGGCTTGGCGCCGTCGGTGCCAGCGTCTTCCTCGTAGACGTAGATCAGGTCGATGTCGGACGACACGTTGAGCTCGCGCGCGCCCAGCTTGCCCATGCCGATGATCCAGAACTCCACCTTCTCGCCGGCGGCGTTGCGCGGCACACCCCAGCGCGGGTCGATGTCGGCCAGCGCCTGCGCATGCGCGCGCTCGAGCGTGGCCTCGGCCAGGTGAGTCATCGCGGCGGTGACCTCGGCCTGATCGGCGCCCTGCTCGATGTCGAGCACGGCCAGCCGCTCGAGCACCAGCTGGCGGGCGATGCGCAGTGCGCGCATCACCGGCAGGCCGCCGGCTTCGAGCCCGGCGATGAGCGCCGTGATGGTCGCGTAGTCGGGCAAGCCCGGCGGCAGTCGCTGCAGCATGTCGGCGTAGCGCCGGCGCACGCGCTGCACGAAACGGCTGTGCGCGGCCTTGGCGTTGCCGCGCGCGAGCGGAAGCGAAAGCTCGGGCGCGTTCACGACGGCCGCCTCGACGCGGCCCGGCGCGTTACGAAAAGTTCACGCGGAGCGAGGGCAACAATGACCCCTTGCCGCCCGGATTGGCGCTTGTCTTGCCCACCTACACTGTGGTGTGGGGCGCTGCCACCCCGTGCCGAACTTTTCATGGAATTGCAACTGAGCGCATTTTTCGATCCAGTCGTCAGACGGCTGCGCTTCATGCCGTGGCGGCGCGCGCTTCAACTGGCCTGGAAAGCCGTGGTGTACGCCGGCCTGTCCGTGCTGTGTCTGCTCGTGCTCGCATGGCTGACTCTGCAGTGGGGGATTCTGCCGCACATCGAGGATTGGCGCCCCGAGATCGAACGCCAGGCCAGCCGAGCGGTAGGGGTTCCAGTGCGTATCGGCCACATCAGCGTCCGATCGTCTTCGTGGATACCCGCAGTCGACCTGCGCGACGTCGTGCTGCGCGACGCTTCCGGCGCCGAAGCGCTGCGCCTGCCGCGCGTTTCCGCCGCGCTGTCGCCGCGGTCGCTGCTGCTGTTCAAGCCGCGCCTGGCGCAGCTGTACATCGAGGATGCGCGCCTGCTGGTGCGCCGCGACGTCGGCGGCCACCTGCATGTCGGCGGCCTCGAACTGGCGGCCCGGACCACGGTCTCGCCCGCCGACGAAGCCGCCACGCTCGACTGGATCTTCAGCCAGGACGAGATCGTGCTGCGTCGCGGCGCGGTGCGCTGGATCGACGAACAACGCAACGCGCCAGCACTCGAGCTCACCGACGTCGACATCGTGCTGCGAAACGGCCTGCGTTCGCACGACCTGCGTGTCGATGCCACGCCGCCGTCCGACTGGGGCGACCGCTTCGCGCTGCGCGCCCGGACCCGCCAGCCCTTGTTCTCGTACGCCGGCGACTGGCGCCGCTGGACAGGCACGCTCTACGCCGACCTGCCGCACGGCGACGTGGCCCAGCTCAGGCGCCATGTCGACCTGCCGTTCCAGCTCGATGGTGGCCAGGGCTCGCTGCGCCTGTGGCTGGACTTCCAGAACAACCACTGGCGCTCCGCCGCGGCCGACGTGCAGCTGAGCGGCGTCGTCGTTCGCCTGGCGCCGGACGTCGAACCGCTGGCCATCTCGCATGCGGGCGGGCGCCTGACCGCCAGTCGTGACCCCGCGGGCGTCTCGATGTCTGCGGAGCACTTCGGCTTCGAGACGGCCAACGGTGTGGTCTGGCCGGCCGGCGACCTGCGCCTGTCCTGGCAACAGGTGCAGCGCAGCGTGGTCGAGCGCAAGGGGCGGCGGGCCTACGTCAGCTTTTCGCGCGAGAAGGCGCTCGCGCAGGCGGCAGGGCGTGCGCTGGCCGCGTCCGCGCCGGCGTCCAGCTCGTCCGGCAAGGTGCCCTGGGACGATCTCGAGCCGGTGACCGGCGGGGCGCTGTCGGCCGACCATCTCGACCTGACGCTGATGCGCCGCCTCGCCGCCGCGCTGCCGCTGCCGCCGGTCGCGCAAAGATGGCTGGCCGATTTCCAGCCCGAGGGCGCGGTGCAACGGCTCCAGGCGCATTGGACAGGCCCGCTCGACGCGCCGCGGCTGTACCGCGTCGAAGCCTCCGTCACCGGCTTGTCGATGGCGGCCGGCGCTGTTCCGGAGGGCGGCCGCAGCGGGCGCCCCGGCTGGCGCAACGCCAACGTCACCGTCGACGCCAACGAGCGGGGCGGCACGGCGCATCTGGGCCTGGACGGCGGCAGCATCGAGCTGCCCGGCGTGTTCGAGGAGCCGGTGATCCCCTTCGACCGCTTCGCCGCCAACGCGAGCTGGAAGATCGAGCCGCGCGCCGACGCCGCGCAGCCGCCAGCGCTTTCTGTTGCGCTGGACGACGTGCGCTTTGCGAATGCCGACGCCCAAGGCACGCTGCAGTTGCAATGGCACACCGGTCCCAATCCCGCGCCGGCTGCGGCGACCGCCGCCAGCCAGGTTGGCCGCGGCCTGCGCTTTCCCGGCGATCTCGACCTCAAGGGCGTGCTGACCCACGCGCGCGCCGCGCGTCTCGCGCGCTACCTGCCTGCGCCCGGCACGAGCGCGGCGCGCAGCTACCTCGCCGCCGCCTTCAAGTCCGGCGAGATGGACGACGTGCGCTTCAACGTGCGGGGCGACCTGGCGGGGTTCCCGTACCAGCGCCTGCACGACGGCGACTTCCGCATCGACGGCCGCGTGCGGGGCGTGGACCTCGACTACGTGCCGGGCGCGCCCGCCGACGACGGCACGCGCGCGCCGTCCCAGTGGCCCGCGTTCACGCAGGTCGCCGGCCAGATCGTGCTCGATCGCGGTGCCCTCGAGATCCACGATGCCAGCGGCCGCATGGGCGAGCTCACGCTGCACGACGTCAACGGCGGCATCAAGAACCTGTACGAGCAGCAGGCGCTCGTGCTGCACGGCCAGGTCAAGGGGCCGATGACCGACTTCCTGCGCTACGTGGCGCAGTCGCCGGTGGGCGGCTGGCTGCACAACGGCCTGGCCAGCACCACCGCCACCGGCGACGCAGAACTCGATCTGGGCCTGGACATTCCGCTGCAGCACGGCGGCGGCCAGGCCACCGTCAACGGCGCGTTGACGCTGTCGGGCAACGACGTCCACCTCGTCGCCGGCGCCCCCGAGCTGAAGGACGCGCACGCCCGCATCTCGTTCACCGAGAAGGGCGTCACCGTCGACGCCGGCCGCGCGCGGGCGCTCGGCGGAGACGCCACTTTCGAAGGCGGCACGCAGGCCGACGGCAGCCTGCGCTTCACCGCGCTGGGCACGATCAGCGCGGACGGCCTGCGCAAGGTCGCCGACGAGCCGGTGCTGGCGCGACTCGCTTCGCATGTCAGCGGGCAGTCCGACTACAAGCTGTCCATCGGCATCGCCAGGGGCCAGACGGAGTTCACGCTGACGAGCCCGCTGGCCGGCCTGGGCCTGGCCTTGCCGGCCCCGCTGAACAAGCCGGCCGACGCGAGCTGGCCGCTCAGCGTGTCCACCACGATGTCGCTCGACGAGGGCCACCCGCGCGACACGCTGCGGGTGGCCCTTTCGCAGCCGCAAGGCCCGCTGCTTCAGGCCGAGGTGCTGCGCGACCGCTCGGGCGACGTGCCGCGTCCGCTGCGCGCTGCGTATGCCGTGGGCGCGCCGCTGCCGCCTCTGCAGCCCGGCGGCGTGCTGCTGCTGCGCGGCCCGGCGTTCAACGGCGACGCCTGGCTCTCGTTCTGGCGCGGGCTGTCCAGCGGCGCTGCGACGCCGGCGCCGTCGGCCGGCGCGACCCGCCCGGCGGCCGAGGAGATGGGCATCAGCTACGTGCCCTCGGCCGCGGCACTGAAGACGCCCGACCTGTTCATCGGGGGGCGCCACCTGACCAATGTGGACATCATGCTGGCGCAGGTCATCGCCGCCGGCGACGACGTCTGGCGCTCCAACATCGTGTCTGACCAGACCAAGGGCGTCATCGAATACCGGCCCGAGACGTCCAGCCGCGGCGCGCAACTGTTCGCGCGGCTGGATCGCCTCTCGCTCGACGCGCACGACATGGACGCCGCCGCGAACGCCGACGGCGCCGCCAGTGCGCCGGCCGCCGAACCCCCGTCGCAGACCAGCACCGTGCCGGCGCTGGACATCGTGGTCGACAACTTCGAACTCAACGCCAAGAAACTGGGCAAGCTGGAGGTGGCGGCCACGCTGCAAGCGGGCGCGCGCGACTGGCGGCTGACCAAGCTCGCGCTGAGCACGCCGGAGGCCACGCTCAGCGGCAGCGGCCGGTGGAGCGGCGCGCCGGTGCGCCACATGGCGCTCGATTTCGAGCTCGAGCTGGCCGACTCCGGCGCCTTCCTCGAGCGGCTGGGCCTGGGGCAGGTGTTGAAGAAGGGCAAGGGCAAGCTTTCCGGCGCGGTCACCTGGGCGGGTTCGCCGCTCTCGCTCGACTACCCGAGCCTGGCCGGCAAGCTGCGCCTGGAGATCGACGAGGGCCAGTTCCTCAAGGCCGACGCTGGGGCCGGCCGTCTGCTGGGCGTGCTGAGCCTGCAGTCCCTGCCGCGCCGCTTCACGCTCGACTTCCGCGACTTGTTCCTGGAAGGCTTCGCCTTCGACAACGTGACGGGCGACGTGCTGATCGAGCACGGCGTCGCGACGACCAAGGACCTGCGCATGCGCAGCGCCAACGCCGCGGTGTTGATGTCCGGCCGCGCCGACCTGAAGGCCGAGACGCAGGACCTGGACGTGATCATCGTGCCCGAGATCAACGCCGGCGCCGCGTCACTGGCCTACGCGGCCATCAATCCGGTGATCGGCATCGGCACCTTCCTGGCGCAGCTGTTCCTGCGCAGCCCGCTGACCGAGGCCGGCACCCGCGAGCTGCACATCACCGGCAGCTGGGCGGACCCGAAGGTGGACCAGGTCGAGCACAAGGCCGCGGTCGCGGCCGCCGCTGCGGCGGCGTCGGCGGCCCGCGCCAGCGAGGCGGCGGCCGCGGCATCGAGCGCCTTCGCGCGCCCGATGCCCTGAAAATCCCGGCCTGCGCGCGGGAGGCGTTTACGCTTGCGCAGGCATACTGAGCCTGCACTGCAGCACGTGTCATCCTGGGCGCAGTCGCAGGATCCACCCCGGCCAAGGCGCACCCGTCCGCGTGGATACCGCAACGTCGCGCAGGACGACAAGAAGGAAAGCCCATGACCAAGTTCGCCGCCATCCAGACCGTCTCCACCCCGGACGTCGCCCGCAACCTGGCCGCCGCCGGCCGCCTCGTGGCGCAGGCCGCGCAGGCGGGTGCCCAGTGGGTGGCGCTGCCCGAATACTTCTGCCTGATGGGCCTGCGCGACGACGCCAAGCTCGACATCGCCGAGCCCGAGGGCGAGGGTCCGATCCAGCGCTTCCTGTCCGACACCGCCCGCGAGCACCGCATCACGCTGGTCGGCGGCACGCTGCCGATCGCGGCGAAGACGCCGGGTCGCGTGCGCAACGCCTGCTGCGTCTACGGCCCCGACGGCGCGCGCCTGGCCCGCTACGACAAGATCCACCTGTTCGCCTTCGACAACGGCAAGGAAGCGTACGACGAGGCGCGCGTGCTCGAGCCGGGCGACACGCCGGTCGCCTTCGAGCAGGACGGCTGGCGCGCCGGCCTGTCGGTCTGCTACGACCTGCGCTTTCCCGAGCTGTACCGCGGCGTGATGCGCCCGCCCTGCGACGTGCTCTTCGTGCCGGCCGCGTTCACCTACACCACGGGCCTGGCGCACTGGCTGCTGCTGTTGCGCGCCCGGGCGGTCGAGAACCAGTGTTATGTCGTCGCCCCGGCACAGGGCGGCACGCACGAGAACGGCCGTCGCACCTTCGGCCACAGCGTCGTCATCGATCCCTGGGGCGAGGTGCTGTCGCTGGCACTCGACGGGGCGGAGGGCGAGGGCTTGGCCCTGGCCGAGCTGACGCACGAGCGGATCGAGCAAGTGCGCGTGCAACTGCCCGCATTGCGGCATCGGAAATTGTGAGCCTGGGCGAGTTGCGCGGTCGGGTCGCGCTCGGCAATGCGGGATGCGGGATAAGCCCCGGCTTTATCGCTCTCATCCGAAGCCGGTGGGCTTCAGGCGACCCGAAAGCGGCCGAAAGAGCATCGACTCTCCCGTTTTCCGATGCCCCACTCCCGCCGCCCCGAACAACTCTCCCGAGCAGGCATCGTCGTCGCCGGCCTGCTGCTGACTGCGTCTCTTTTCGGCGCGGCATTCGTTCACATCTGGGCGAACCGACTCGACCGTGAGCGCGAGCTGAGCGCCGATCGGCTCATCCTCTGGCGCAAGACGCTTGTCGAGACACTGAACGCGGAAACCGGCCAGCGTGGCTACGTCATCACCGGCAAGCCGAGCTACCTGGCGCCGTATCGGCAGGCAAGAGCCCAGGTCGAAGCGGCCGATGCCAGCCTGCTGGAGGAGTACGCGAGCGATCGATCCGAGGCCGCGACGATCCAGGAGCTGATCGGCGTCCAGCAGGCCAAGTTCGAGGAACTGGGCCGCGTCATCCGCGTCAGGGACACCGAGGGCAAGGCCGCCGCCGAGGCGATCGTGATGGACGACAGCGGCAGCAATCTGATGGCGATCATTCGCGACACCGTCACGGAGGCCATGCGCGATGAAACGGTGCGCTCGCAGAAGCTCGTCGCCAGGGCGGAGGAAATGCGATCGCGCGTGCTCATGTCCCAGGGTGGCGCGTTGTTCTTCGCCGGCGTGCTGGGCGTCTTCGGCTTTCGGTCGATTCGTCGGCGCGAACAGGATCGCCATCGCCGCACCCATGAACTGATCGTCGAAGCCCGCTACGACGCGGTGACCGACCTGCCCAACCGGCGCCAGTTCGACGAGGAATTGCAACGCTGCGTGTCGCGCGCAGCGCGCACGCATGAAACGCCGGCGGTGTTCTTCATCGACCTCGATGGGTTCAAGCGGATCAACGACGAACTCGGGCACGACAGCGGCGACCAGCTCCTGAGGGCCGTCGGGCAGGTGCTGACGGGCACCGTGCGCAAGGGCGACTTCGTGGCCCGCCTGTCCGGCGACGAGTTCGCGGTCATCATGGACCTGGCGACCCCCGACACCGCCAAGCAGCTGGCGTCGCGCTTGATCGACCGTGTCAGCCAGGAGCTTCTGCCCGGCTACCCGGCTCATCGGGTCAGCTGCAGCATCGGCATTTCCATCTTCGGCATCGACACCCGGGAAGCCGAGGCCCTGGTCAAGCTGGCCGACACCGCGATGTATGCCTCCAAGAAGTCGGGCAAGGCGAAAGCCACCTGGATCGGCGAACTGCTGGCGCCCACGGCGCCTGATCGGCCCGAGTCCGTGGCCCTGGTGACGAACCTGCCGGATGGCACCGATCGGCGCCTCACGCCCAAGCGCACGGGGCTCGCGGCGTAGGTTGGCCGGTGGCAGGCCCTGTCCACCCGCGAGTTGTCGCGGGCGCCGAGCTCTATTCCGGCGTGCCGCGCTGCTGCTTTTCTTCCTGCCGCCGCACCCGCTGGCAGATCGGATAGCGCTGGTAGCGCGCGTCGTCATCGCACAGTCGCTTGACGCACGCGGCGATCTTTGCCGGCTCCTGGTCGGCGCAGACGTCTCGCCAATTGGGAGGGCGCGCGGCAGGGGCGGTGCTCGGCGCGGCCGCTTGAGCCGCTTCCGGGCTCCGCTGCGCGGCGGCCGGTGAGTCGGTCGCCGGCGTGGTGCCCGGCGGCGGCGGCGGAAGGTCCGGCGGCGGCATCTTGAGCGCGGCAATCCTGGCCTCGAGCGCCTTGCTGCGCGCCTCCTTTGCCGACTTCGAATGCGCCGCCGGCGTCGCGGCCACGCGTGCGGGTTCGGGGGCGGACGCGGCGGTGGCCGCATCGGCGACCGGCGCCGCGCTGGCCGCAACGTCGGTGGCGGCGGATGAGGTCTGGGAGGCTGCCGCCGACGCCGGCTCGGCCAGCGGGGTCGAAGCGGCGACAGGGGCGGCCACAGGCGCGGCCGCGGCGACCGCGACGCTGGCCGGCGCCTCGGCGGAAGACGCGCTTTCGGCAGCGGGTGGCGCCACCGCCTGCAGTCCGAGCGCCGGCATCCACTGCTGCCGCGTTGTCCAGCCAGCGGCGACCCCCGCGATCAGGACCAGGAGCACGAGCACCGCCTTCAACGGCGATTGCGATTGCGGCGGCAGCATGACGCTGCGCTCCGGCGTTTCGAGATCGTGCCCATGGCGCGAATGGGCCGCCGGCGCGGCCGGTGCCGGCCTGCGCTGGGGCGGCGCCGTGCGCGTCGTGGCCTGGATGGTCTTCTCGTAGACCGCCGAGCCGGCGGCCGGATCCGCAGGAGCCGGCGCCGCCTGGACCGCGGCGCGAGCCGGAATCGCGATCCGGCCGGCCAGTGCATCGCGCCACTGCGCCACCGACTGCGGACGATCCTGCGGGCGCACGGCCATCGCCCAGTCGAGCGCCTGCAGCAGCTGCGGCGAGCAGCCGGGCGGTGCGATGCGGGCCAGCGGCTCGAGCTCGTCGCCCATCACGCGCGCGGTCGCCGGCAGCGGTGCGCGCCCGGTCAGCAGGAAGTAGCAGGTGCCGGCCAGCGCATACAGATCCGTCCACGGCCCCTGGCGCATGGACTGCGTCTCCGCATACTGCTCGATGGGCGCGAACTGCGGCTTGAGGATGGCGGTGACGTTCTGCGTGCGATCGGACAGCACCAGGCGGGCGGCGCCGAAATCGAGCAGCACGGGGCGCTGGTCGTCGCACCACAGGATGTTGTCGGGCGCGATGTCGCGGTGGTAGACCGCCGCGTCATGCATGGTCTCCAGGGCGCCCAGCAGCGGCTCGATCAGCGCGCGCATCCAGGCATCGTCGAAGCCCGCGGCGCCGCGCTCCTTGCGCAGCTGGCGCAGGTTGCGGCCCTTGTACAGCGGCATCGCCATGTAGGCCGTTCCGTTGCCCTCCCAGAAGCGGAACACCTTGACCAGCGCCGGCTGGTCGAAGCGCGCGAGCAGGCGGGCCTCGTTGACGAAGGACTGCAGGCCGAGCGCGAAGTTCTCCTCGTGCGCACGCGCCCGCAGCGTCACGCGCTCACCCGTGCTGCGTCCGGCCAGCGAGACCGGCATGTATTCCTTGAGCGCGACGTCGCGCTCAAGCGCATCGTCCCAGGCCCGGTAGACGATGCCGAAGCCGCCGGCGCCCAGCACCTCGCGGATCTCGAACTCCCCCAGGCGAGTGCCGATCGGCAGCGCGTCGCTGCCGTCCTCCGGCGGGTGCACCGCGCCGGGACGGGGGGTCGAGGGATCGGACATGGTGGCGTAGTGTGCCGCAGCCGGCGATCCGTGCTCAACGCGCGACCCTGCTCGACGGTGGACAGCGCGAAATGCGTCGCGCGGCCGCGGCGGCTGGCGACGAGGCGTCTCCCGACGCGGGCGCTTCAGGCCTCCGCCAGCACCTCGTCACGATCCGACCCGGACGCCGACTCCAGCAGCGCCATCGCCCGATCCGCCGGCACGGCCGACACCTCGATGCCGAACGGGGCCACATCCGCCGCCACGGCCTCGCAGAAGCCGGCGATCGAGAACAGCGTGGGGCCGCGCTGGCGCCCGGGGGCCGGCACCAGATGCAGGATGCGGCCGGCGCACTGCTCGCGCATCGCCTCCAGCACGCCGCGCGTCACGTTGAACAGCGAGCGCACGGCGGCGCTGAAGTCGTGCGGAGGGGGCAGTGCGTCGAACTCGTCGCGCGGGCTGCAGTCGGCCGCGCCGTGCACCAGCACGTCGATGCCGCCGAAGCGCGCCACCGCGGCCTGGACGGCGACGCCCACCGCGCGGGCATCCACCTCGTCCAGCGGCAGCGCCAGCAGCCGCTCACCGGCCAGGGGGCCGAGGCGGCGCCGTAGCGCCAGGGGATCGGCGTCGGCGGCCACGACCTGGTGGCCCGCGGCCAGCGCCTGGCGGACGATGTCGGCGCCCAGGCGCGAGGCCGCGCCGGTCACGAACCATGTCTGTCGATTCATATCATCTTCTCCTCGAAAGGGGTGGTTTCATGCCGACGGCGGCGCTGGAGGGCGCATGCCGACGGCGTCGGACTGTCGTTTTGGGAGCTCGGCGTGACGCTTCGGCGAGGTCACGGCCCGCGGAGTGCGGGCGCCTGCGTGCGGTGTTGCGCCCCGGGCTCGTCGCAGGCGGGAAGGGCGCGTCGTCTCGCTGCGGCGGGCCCTGTGGGGGCGCTTGGCAGGGCGGCCGGGAGGCCGCACGCGCCGATCTCTTTCGAGGCCGGGTGAACGCAGTTTAGGAAACGGCGGCGCCGGAGAGAAGTCCTGAAACTCCAGACTTCTTGCCTAAAGCTCCAGGATTTTCAGGAATGGGCCAATCCGGATTCCGATTTCTGGCCTGTTCCTTTAAAGTCCGGTCATTGGTGAACGACCCGGGAGACCGCGCGATGGCGCACGACGAAGCCGCGCTGCGCGCGGAGATGACGGCCCTGGTGGCCGAGCTGGCTCCGCACGAGGGCATGACGCCTTCATTGCTGGAAGGCGTCGCCTTCGGCCGTTCGAACCGCTCGTTGCCGCGCACGCCGGTGCTGCACGATGCCTGCGTGGTGATCGTCTGCTCGGGGCGCAAGCGCGGCTACTTCGGCGACCAGGTGATCGAGTACGGCGCGCACCAGTTCATGGTGACCTCGCTGCCGATGCCGTTCGAGGGCGAGACCTTCGCCTCGCCCGAGGAGCCCTTGCTGGTCATCAAGGTCAAGCTCGACCTGGCCATCATCGCGGACCTCGCGCTGGCCATCGACCCGTCGTTCGAGGTGGTGCCCGGCGCCGAGAGCGTGGCGATGGCGCCGGTCGATGCGCCGCTGGCCGACTCGGTGATCCGCCTGCTGCGCGCGCTGCGCTCGCCCTTGGAGACCCGCCTGTTCGGCACCAGCCTGATGCGCGAGGTCTGCTACCGCGTGCTCACCGGCCCGAAGGGCCCGGCACTGCGCGCGGCCCTGGCCCAGCGCGGCCACTTCGGCCAGATCGCCAAGGCGCTGCACCGCATCCACATCGACTTCCACCAGCGGCTGGACATCGACACGCTGGCGCAGGAGGTCAACCTGAGCGCGGCAGCCTTCCATGCGCACTTCAAGACGGTGACGGCGACCTCGCCGATCCAGTACCTGAAGGCGACGCGGCTGCACAAGGCGCGGCTGCTGATGATCCAGGACGGCGTCAGCGCCAGCCGGGCCTCCAGCCGCGTGGGCTACGAAAGCGCATCGCAGTTCAGCCGCGAGTTCAAGCGCCTGTTCGGCCGCACGCCGGTCGAGGAGCAACGGATGGTGCACGCCGCGTACGCCCCCGCGCACGAGGGGCGCGACCGGCCGTGATCAGCGGATGCCGAGCTCGGCGCGCCGCGGCAGGTCGGCGCCGCGCCGCGAGCAGGTGATCGCCGCAGCCTGGGCCGCGAAGCGCATCGCATCGAGCAAGGTCTCGGCGCCCATGTTGCGCAC
>JBJMWF010000039.1:0-4551 GCA_045810265.1 Vitreoscilla sp.
CCGCCATCGACGAAGGCGTGCCCACCCAGGTGCTCAGCGCCGCGCTGTACGACCGCTTCTCGTCGCGCGGCGAAGCCACCTTCGCCAACCAGATCCTGTCCGCCATGCGCGCCGAATTCGGTGGGCACGCCGAGAAGAAAGCCTAGCCTGCCATGATCGACGACACGACCACCGGCAATGCCGCCCACTCCGATGCACTCGTGCTGTTCGGATTCACCGGCGATCTGGCCACCAAGAAGATCTTCCCAGCGCTGTACGAGATGGCCAAGCGCGGCGAACTGGTGCCTCGTGTCGTCGGCGTCGCCGGCCGTCCCCAGACCGACGAGGACGTGCACCAGCGAGTGCGCGATTCGATCGAGAAGCACGGCGGCGGCATCACCGACGGCCCGGCGTTCGACCGGCTCCAGCAGGCGATCCGCTACGTCGGTGGCGACTACAACAAGGCCGCGACATTCGACGCCCTGAAGAAGGCGCTGGAGGGCGCCAGGCGTCCGGCGCACTATCTCGCGGTGCCGCCCACGCTGTTCGAGACGGTGATCCAAAGCCTGGGCGAGGCGGGACTGGCCAAGGATGCCCGGCTGATCGTCGAGAAGCCCTTCGGCCGCGACCTGGCATCGGCCCGCGAGCTGGACGCGGTGGCGCGCTCGGTGTTCCCGGAGGACGCGATCTTCCGCATCGACCACTATCTGGGCAAGGAGGCGATCATGAACCTCCTGTACTTCCGCTTCTCGAACTCCTTCCTGGAGCCGCTGTGGTGCCGCGATCACGTCGCCAGCGTGCAGATGACGATGTCCGAAGACTTCGGCGTGGGCGACCGCGGCGCGTTCTACGAGAGCGCCGGCACCCTGCGCGACGTCGTCGAGAACCACCTGTTCCAGATCGTCGCGCTGCTTGCCATGGAGCCGCCGAAATCGCGCGGCTTCGCCGACCTGCAGGCCGCCAAGGCCGATGTGTTCAAGGCGATGCGCCCGCTCAAGGCGGACGACCTGGTGCGCGGGCAGTACGAGGGCTATCGACAGGAGAAGGACGTGGCGCCCGACTCGGACGTCGAGACCTTCATCGCGCTGCGCCTGTTCCTTGACACGCCGCGCTGGCAGGACGTGCCCTTCTACCTGCGCGCCGGCAAGAAGCTGCCCAACACCGCGGTCGAGGTGCAGATCCAGTTCAAGCCGCCGCGCCAGGCGCTGTTCGAGGACGCCGGCGGCCGCCCCAACTACCTGCGCTTCCGGCTGCAGCCGACGTCGTCGATCGCGCTGGCGGCGCGCGTCAAGGATGTCGGCAAGCGCTTCGTCGGCCAGCAGCGCGAGCTGTATGCCTGCGAGGATCTCGCCGGCGAGGAAGCGCCGTACGACCGGCTGCTGGGCGACGCGATGGCCGGAGACGCCTCGCTGTTCACCAGCCTGGAGGCCGTGGAGGCCGCCTGGACGGCGGTCGACGACATCCTGGTCAGGCACCCGCAGGTGCTGCCGTACAAGCCCGGCACCTGGGGTCCGGTGCAAGCCGATGCGCTGATTGCCGGTGACGGCGGCTGGCAGGCTCCGACGCCCGAAGAGGCCTGCGGCGGCAATCGCAGGAAGGACGCGTGATGAGCAAGGCTCTCACGCATCGCGCGAGCTGGAAGGCGCTGAAGGAACACTGCGAACACATCGGCAAGAAGCACCTGCGCGACCTGTTCGACGAGGACGCCGGCCGCGGCGAGCGCCTCACGCTGGACGCCGTCGGCCTCTACCTGGACTATTCGAAGAACCGCGTCAGCGACAAGACGCTGGAGCTGCTGGTCGAACTGGCGCAGGACTGCGGCCTGCCCGACAGGATCGCCGCCATGTTTCGCGGCGACCGCATCAACACCACCGAGAACCGCGCCGTGCTGCACGTCGCGCTGCGCGCGCCGCGCGAGCACCAGATCCTGCTCGATGGCGTCGACGTCGTGCCCGCCGTGCACGAGGTGCTGGACCGCATGTCCGCGTTCGCCCAACAGGTGCGCGACGGCCGCTGGCGCGGATATACCGGCCAACGTATCCGCCACGTCATCAACATCGGCATCGGCGGCTCGGATCTCGGGCCGGTGATGGCCTACGAGGCGCTGCGCCACTACAGCCAGCGCGACCTCGACTGCCGCTTCGTCTCGAACGTCGACTCCACCGACCTGACCGAGGCGACGCGCGGGCTCGATCCGGCCGAGACGCTGTTCATCGTGTCGTCCAAGACCTTCACCACGCTGGAGACCATGACCAACGCGAAGGCTGCGCGCGACTCGCTGGTGGCCCAACTGGGCAGCGAGGACGCGGTGGCGCGCCACTTCGTGGCGGTCTCCACCAACGCCGAAGGCGTCGCTCGATTCGGCATCGCGCCGGACAACATGTTCGGCTTCGAGGATTGGGTGGGCGGCCGCTACTCGATGGATTCCGCCATCGGCCTGTCGACCATGATCGCCATCGGGCCGGACAACTTCCGCGCCATGCTGGCCGGCTTCCACGCGATGGACGAGCACTTCCGCACCGCACCGCTGGCGCGCAACCTGCCTGTGCTGCTGGGCCTGATCGGGCTGTGGAACAACGACTTCCTCGGCTTCTCGACGCTGGCGGTGCTGCCCTACGAGCAGTACCTCAAGCGCTTTCCCGCCTACCTGCAGCAGCTCACGATGGAGAGCAACGGCAAGCACGTCACGCTGGACGGCGAACTGGTGCAAACCGACACCTCGCCCATCGTCTGGGGCGAGCCGGGCACCAACGGCCAGCACTCGTTCTACCAGCTGATCCACCAGGGCACGCGCATCGTTCCGTGCGACTTCATCGGCTTTTGCACCGCGCTGGCGCCGATCGGCGGACAACACGACCTGCTGATCGCCAACCTGATCGCGCAGGCCGAGGCGCTGGCGTTCGGCAAGACGGCCCGGCAGGTGAAGGAAGAAGGCACCGCGCCCGAGCTCGTGCCGCACCGCGTGTTCGAGGGCAATCGCCCGAGCAACACGATCCTGGTCGATGCCTTGACGCCGGAGTCGCTGGGCAAGCTGATCGCGCTGTACGAACACAGCGTGTTCACGCAAGGCGCGATCTGGAACATCGACTCGTTCGACCAGTGGGGTGTCGAGCTTGGCAAGCAACTTGCTTCGAGAGTCATCCCCGAGTTGCAGAGCGCGACCGAGCCCGAACTGGCACACGACAGCTCCACCAACGCGCTGATCCGGCGCTATCGCCAACGCCGCACGACCTGAAGAACGCCATGGCCCAGATCATTTCCCCTCTCGCCGGCAAGCCCGCGCCACGCTCGTCGCTGGTCGACATTCCCAGGCTCGTCAGCGCGTACTACACGAACCTGCCCGATCCGGCCGAGCCGTCGCAGCGCGTGGCCTTCGGCACCTCGGGCCACCGCGGCAACGCGTTCGACGGCTCATTCAACGAGCGCCACGTGCTCGCGATCACGCAGGCGATCTGCGACTACCGGGCGGGCAAGGGCATCGACGGTCCGCTGTTCATCGGCATCGACACGCATGCGCTGTCCGAGCCCGCGCTGCGCAGCGCGCTCGAGGTGCTGGCGGCCAACGGCGTGGACACGATGCTGTCCATGAACGACGAGTACACGCCCACGCCGGCCGTCTCCCACGCCATCATCACCCACAATCGCGAGCGCAGTTCGCGGCTCGCCGACGGCATCGTGGTGACGCCGTCGCACAACCCGCCCGACAACGGCGGCTTCAAGTACAACCCGACCAACGGTGGCCCCGCCGCCGAGGACATCACCAAGGGTGTGCAGGAGGCGGCCAACGCCTATCTCGAGAAAGGCCTGGCCGGCGTCAGGCGCGTGACCTATGCGAAGGCGCTCGCGGCATCGACGACGCACCGGCGCGACTACCTGGGACGGTATGTCGCCGACCTCGGCAATGTCGTCGACATGGCCGCGATCCGCGACTCCAAGATCCACCTGGGCGTCGATCCGCTGGGCGGCGCCGGCGTGCACTACTGGGGCCGCATCGCCGAGCAGTACGGCCTGGACCTGACCGTCGTCAGCGACATCGTCGACCCGACCTTCGGCTTCATGTCGATGGACTGGGACGGCAAGATCCGCATGGATCCGTCGTCGCCGTACGCGATGGCGCGGCTGGTGGAATTGCGCGACCAGTTCGATGTCGCCTTCGCCTGCGACACCGATCACGACCGCCACGGCATCGTCACGCGCAGCGCCGGCCTGATGCAGCCGAACAGCTACCTGGCCGTCTGCATCGACTACCTCTTCCGCCATCGTCCGCAGTGGAGCGAAGAGGCGGCGATCGGCAAGACGGTGGTGTCCTCGCGCATGATCGACCTGGTCTCGCAGCGCCTGCAGCGCAGGATGATCGAGGTGCCGGTCGGCTTCAAGTGGTTCGCGCCGGGCCTGGCCGACGGCAGCCTGGGCTTTGGTGGCGAGGAGAGCGCGGGCGCCGCCTTCCTGCGCCGTGACGGCACGTCGTGGACGACCGACAAGGACGGCCTGACGCTGGCGTTGCTGGCCGCCGAGATCACGGCAAGGACGGGCAGCGATCCGGGCACGCTGTACGACCGGATGACGCAGGAA
>JBJMWF010000040.1:0-7699 GCA_045810265.1 Vitreoscilla sp.
GCTCGAGGACGCCCAGGCCGATGCGCGGGAACAGCAACGCGTCCTGGGCGATCTTCATGCGGCGTCCGGTGCGGCCGGCGGCCGTTCGAGCAAGGCCTCGCGTGCCTTGGCGGACAGCGTCGGGATCGCGCCCAGCACCGGCGCGCCCAGCGCCCACTCGGCCTCGCGCGGCGAGCGCATGCGTTCGCCGCGCAGCTCGCGCAGGCCGGCCAACAGCAGCCCCAGCAACAGGCCAGCCACCAAGCCGGGCAAGGTCGTGCCGGGCCGCTCGCCGCGGGCCGCCACCGTCCGATCGGACATCGCCCGCACCACGCGGCCCGCGGCCGGCGCCGCCTGTCGCAGCAGCGCTTCGATGTCGTCGTACCGGCTCAGGTGATCCAGGCGCAGGCGCAGCGAGGAGGCCGGTGCTGCGTCGGCCAGGTGATTCTGCGCCTGCCCTGCGGCAGGCCGGCTGGCGGCCGTGCCGGCGCCCAGGTCGAGCCGCAGATGCAGGCTCGATGCGGAAGCGGCAGGCGCGTCCTGGATCGACTGCACCCGCGGCGGGACGCCGGCCAGCTGGACGGGCGCCGGGTGCGGCCAGAACTGCGTCGACGCCAGCCCGCCCGCGAGCGCGCACAACGCGATCAGGCCGGCATGGCGCCAGGGCACCGCGATCAGGCGTTGCGCGACGATGGCCGGCGGATCAGCCTGCGACCCGGCATCGGTGGCGAAGCGCTGGCGCCGTTCGTCGTCGAGGATACGCGCGGACCGCGGCTCGGAAGCGGTCCGAGTCATGTCGCGTATCCGCGCGAGCGGGCGATCGCACGCAGCGCTTCGACGGCAAAGGATGGGCGCCTGTCCGCGGCCTTGACCGCTTCTTCGACCTGCGGCGACCCGACGCCGGAGCGCACCGGCGACAGCAGCGCATCGAGGCGCGCATAGAGTCGGCCCCGATCGCCCGGGCTGGCGAAACCAGGGGCGGCCGCGACGTGGCAGACCTTCACGCCGCCGTCGCGCAGCCGGCGCAGGACACCGCCGCCCAGATCGGATCGAGACAGCAGCAGGTTCAACGACGCCTCTCGAGGGGCAGCGCACGCCAGCTCGATGGCCGATACGTCCCCGAACGCCCGCAGCACGCGCGCCCAGGCGCGCGGCGCACGAGGCTCGGTCGACGGCGGCTCGGGCCGTCGCAGCGGGGCCGGATCGATGGCGATGATGCGCTCGGCCGCCAGGCCTGCCACCGCAGCGCGCCAGGCGCGCGTGGCGCCGGCGCCGATACCCACTACCGTACACGCCCGGACGCCCTTCTCCCGGCGCAACCAGGCCACGGCCCGCGAGACCTCGCCGACGATGGCCGCATCGTCGTCTGCATGCGCCGGGCCGTGGGCGCTGTCGCCGACGCCGGCGGCATCGAGCCGCAGCACCACCTCGCCCAGCGCGGCGCGATGGCGCGCCCAAGGCACCCACAGCCGATGCGGGCCGATGCGGCGGCTGCGACCCGATGACAACAGCACGATGGCATCGCGCGGCGGCGCGTTGGCGTCGCTCTCGGCGTCATCGCGTTCAGCGAGCACGCCCACGAGCGGGGGCTGGCCGGCATCCTCGATGCGCACGACGCGCTCGCGCAGCGCCACGCCGTGCTCGCGCAGCCGCATCGATGCCGGCGCATCGGCCCTCGACAGGCTGAGCACCGCCGTCGTGGCCGCGTCCAGGCGCGCCTGGGCCAGGGCCGCATGGGTGCGTGCGTTGGAGGGATCCGCGACGCCGAAGTCCTCGATCATCGGCACGCCGCGCAGCACCGTCGAGTCAGCGGCGCGCTCGCGCAGCCAGCGCACGATCTGCGCCGTCGCCGGCGCTGCGCACGGGTCGGCGTGCACACGCTCGCACACGCGCATGCCCATGCGCGCGAGCGCGTCCGCGGCCGCGCGGCCGCAGGCCTGCGCTGGCCGCACGAGCAGGGCCTCCAGCACCGAGGTCGTCGCGGCGGCGGGCCAGCGCAGCGCGGACAGCGCCTCCAGATGCCGAACCGGCAGCGCGAAGCCGCCCAGCGATACGGGCAACTGCGCCGGATCCAGCAAGGCGCCCGGCAGCGGCGCGGCCAGACCCGCGCCGACGACCGCCTGGTCGCGGACGAAGGCGCGGCCGCTGGCCACGGGCGTCAGCGCCACCAGTGCGTCCACGTCCTGGCGCACCGCCGCGGCATGGGCGGCCAGCAGCGCGCCCAGCCGCAGGCCGATGAACGCCAGCCGATCGTGGCCGGACAGCGCGAGCGCGCGGATGGCTGCGGCGTCGAACGCGGCCAGCGCGTCGGCGATGGTCGTGGCACCGGTGGGCGCCGACGAATCGCCGGTGTCCGGCCACTCGAAGCGCAGCGTGCCCAGGCCGCCGTCGGCCAGTGCGACGGCAAGCGCGCGTTGGCCGTCGTAAGCCGCGACGTCTTCCTCGCCCCAGGAACTCGCCAGCACGATCGCCAACGGCAACGCGGACGACGCGCCGGCGCGCGGCGCATGCCACCACGCCAGACAGGTATGACCGGCGGCCTCGATCAGCACGGGCTGGGCCTCGGGTCCCTGCGCGCAGCGCGGCGCCTGCTCCTCGGCGGTCGCCCGCTCCTGCCGACGATCGGCCGGCAGCGGCGCGAACGCGGCGCGAGCTTCGCCCGAGGTCACGATGCGGTGGCGCAACGAAGCGGGCGATGCGCGCCGCGCTCGTCCCAGGCCCGTGCGGGCGCCGCGTCGCGAATCACATGCGCGCGAACGACTGCGACGCGGGCTCCAAGGCACGGCGTCCAGGCGGATCGGCAGGCGGTGATGACGAAGGCGGCAGGCATGGTTACAAAAAGTATCGGCCGATTCTAGCGGCGCCCCTCGAGCCTGCTCGACCGCGGAAACCCCGGCCACTGCCAGTTAAGTCACGCGCCGCGCGTTCCTCATGCGGCCGGCTCGCCCGCTGGCGCCAATGCGCGCACCAGCCGCCTCAACCCGAGCCAGGCCTGCGGCGGAATCTCGTGTCCGCCGTCGAACGGCCGCCAGCGAACGTGGGCACCGACGCCTTCGAGCGCAGCGCGCAGCGAGTGGCCTGCGGCGATGGCCAGATTGGGATCGGCGCGCCCGTGCAGCAGTTCGACGCGCACCCCGCGCAGGCGGTGCAGCGCCGGCGTCCACTCGGCGAACGCAAGGCGCGAGGCCGACCACAGCACCAGCGCGTCCACCGGCAGGGGCGGCGTCTGCAGCACCGCATCGAGCGCCAGCATCGCGCCTTGCGAGAAGCCGGCGAGCACCAGAGGCAATCCGGGCGCGCGCTGGCGCAGCGCACGCGCGGCCGCGTGCACCGCGTCACGCGCGGGCTCGCGCCCGCCTGGATGGCTGTCGTGCAGGTCGGCCGGGCCTGCCGCCATGCGGGCCGCGCGCGCCGCGTCGTCCACGGGCCACCAGGCGCGGCCGCCACCCGCGCGTTCGATGGGGCCGGACGGCAACACGATGAGTGCAGGCAGCTTCAGCGACGCCGCGATCGGCGCGAGCTGCGCCGGCGCCATGTCCAGGCCGTGCAGCAAGATCACGGCCGCCTGCGGGGTGCCGACGGGCTCGATCCAGACGGCATCGGGACATGCGCCGGGCGCGGCGCCGGAATCGTTCTGGTTCACGCCGTCATTCTGCACGCCGCGAAGTGGCGGCCGGCCGCGTCAGTCGTCCGGGTAGAGCGTTTCCCAAGGCACCCGCACCATCACGTCGGCGTCCGGCACCAGCGCCACGATCGCGTTGGCCTTGTCGGTCGTCTCGCGGCGCTGCGGCTTCATCATCGGCTGGCCGGCGGCGTTGGTCAGGCAGGCGACCACCGGCGTGGTGACCGTCTCGCCGCGCTGGATGACGATGGCGATCTCGCTCGAGGCCAGGCGCACGAAGCAGCCAGGCGGATAGATGCCGAATTCCTTGACCAGTGCGGCGGCCAACGGGTGGCCGGCGCTGCGCGTGAAGATGTCGCGCGCGGCGATGTTGGGCGCGAGCGCGACGCGTGACGAACGCGCGCTGAGCTTGGCGGTGAAGACGTCCGCATAGTGCAGCGCCTGGGCCAGTTCGACCACGTCGGTGCGGCGATGCGGATAGCCGTTGCCGTCGGTCAGCTCGTGGTGCTGTTCGACGCCCGCGAGCCACAGCGGGTCGGCAATGCCGGCGGCGGCGAGCATCCGGGCGCTGCGGATCGGATGATCGAGGATCGCGGCGCGCTGCTCCGGCGTCGGCGGCACGGGCTGCACCGCCAGCCGGCCTTGCAGCTCGATCATCGACAGGTTCATTGACATGGCGGCGCACACCAGCACGCGGCGCTGGTTCTCGTTCCAGCCCATGCGCTTGCCGGTCAGGCAGCACACGGCGGCGCAGTGCAGCGAATGCGACACGCCGTAGAACTGCAGCTTGGTCTGGTCGTGGCGCAGGATCTGGAACAGGACCTTGTCCGGATAGCGATCTGCCAGTGCCATCAGCACGTTGACGATCTCGTCGAGCGACGAACGCAGGTCGGCCGGCGACGTCGTCAGCAAGGTGTGGAGCCGGCCGCTGGACAGACGCCAACGGCCGAAGAAGCCCTCCCTGGGCCTGGCAGAGGCGACGCTGGCGGCCTGCGCGGCGCGCATCTCTACGGCGTCGACGAACATTCCCCGCGCCAGCAGCGCGTTGAGCATGGCGACATCGACCACCCGATGCCCGCGCGCCAGCAGCAGCTTGCCTTCGCCATCGCGAATGCCCCAGGCCAGCGGGAGGCCCGGCTTGATCTGGTAGGCGACTTCGTGGAGCGGCAGCAACTGCATGCAGGGCACCTCGGTTCCGGAAGCGGGGCAATCGCCTCCGCCAATGCGCGGGGGCTCCCGCACATCCGGTTCTTCGGATCATCGCCCGGCAACTTCAGGATGCAGCCGCGTCGGCCGCGCCGACCTGCTTACTAAATCACGATGTCCTGCGCTGTCAGGAGATCTTGACGCCGCGCGTCAGGAACGCGCCGCACGCCTGGTTCAACCGGCGCGGTTGCGCATGTGGTCGGCGGTGTTGGCGAACGAGACGATCAGGCGTTGCTGCATGTCCTGCGTGAAACCGCCGGCCTCGCCGATCTCGGCCATCGCCAGGCCCATGCACGCGAGCCACTGGTCGCGCGCCTCGATGCCGATGGGATACGGCAGATGGCGCGCGCGCAGCCGCGGGTGGCCGAAGCGTTCGACGTACAGGTCGGGGCCGCCCAGCCAGCCGGTGAGGAACCAGGCGAACTTGTCGCGCGAGCCCTCGAGGCTGGCCGGATGCAGCGCGCGCAGGGCGGCGAAGTCGGGCTCCAGGTCCATCAGGTCGTAGAAGCGGTTGACCAGCGCGCGCACGCCGGCGACGCCGCCCAGTTGCTCGAACGGGGTCGGCGGCTTGGGATCGGTCGTGGAGACAGGAACGGAAACAGTCATGCCGCCATTGTCCAACGCGCGCAAGGCCCCGCGCGTCAGGCGGTCACGCGCGCAGGCGGGTGGCCGCGGCGACCACGGCCTGGGCCGCGGCCGAGCCGGGCAGGCAATCGAGCAGCAACTGGCGCTTCTTGACGGCCTCGCGCACCGACGGGTCGATCGGCACCTCGCCGACGAACTCGAGCTTGACCGGCACTTCCAGCCCGGGGCTGACGAAGCGGTCGACCACCTGCTGCAGCTGGCCGCGGATGATGCGGCCCTCGCCGGGCTTGCTGACCTGGTTGACGATCACGCGGATGTCGCGCCGGCCCTGCGTGGTGGCCAGCACCTTGATGGTGGCGTAGGCGTCGGTCAGCGAGGTCGGCTCGGGCGTGGCCACGATCAGCACCTCGTCGGCCAGCGAGACCGTGTACAGGACGACGTCCGAGATGCCCGCGCCGGTATCGAGCAGGATGCGGTCGAAGCGCGGCAC
Source organism: Vitreoscilla sp. (assembly GCA_045810265.1). Classification (GTDB taxonomy): domain Bacteria; phylum Pseudomonadota; class Gammaproteobacteria; order Burkholderiales; family Burkholderiaceae_C; genus Scleromatobacter. The sequence goes on from JBJMWF010000040.1 coordinate 5,883, forward strand.
GACCTGGCGCACCACGTCGACGAGCTGCTCGCGCACCTCGGGCGTCAGGCGCGAATACTCGACCATGCCCGAGCCGGCCAGCAGCACCGAGAAGCCGCCGGGCGCTTCCAGGATGGCCTGGTCCAGCGTGTTCTTGCCGGTGAAGACGTCGTGCAGCGTGATCTTCGGGAACAGGTTGAGCACCACGTCGAGGTTGGCCAGGCCCAGGTCGGCGTCGAGCACCAGCACCTTCTCGCCCTGCCGCGCGAGCGCGGTCGCGAGGTTGGCCGACAGGAAGGTCTTGCCCACCCCGCCCTTCCCGCTCGTGATGGCGGTGTTTCGCGCGCGTCGTCCGGCGGCGGCCGTCGGGCTGGTCATTGGAAACACTCCGTGCTGCGCACTGCGTGGCTGTCGCGGTGCCGGCTCATGAAAGATCTTCCCCGAAGATGGACGAGGCGAACAGCAAGCCCTTTTCCTCGGCCGACACGACCGAGACCGGCGTCGGCTCCAGGCAGGTGCGGTTGCGGCCCTCGGACTTCGCACGGTAGAGCTGCAGGTCTGCGCGCTCCATCCAGACGGCCGGCGTCGAACGCACCCACTGCGGGGCATAGGCGCCGCCGATGCTGATCGTGCAGCCCAGCTGCTGGCCGCTGACGAGCGGGATCGCCTGGCTCTCGACCTGCAAGCGGATGCGCTCGGCCACGGCCGCGCCGAAAGCCGGCGGACAGTTGGGCAGGATGATGGCGAATTCCTCGCCCCCGATGCGCGCCACCAGGTCCATCGGACGCACGGTGGCATTGAGCGCGTCGGCCACGGCCTTGATGACCAGGTCTCCGGCCACGTGGCCGTGGTGATCGTTGATGCGCTTGAAGTGGTCGATGTCCAGCATCAGCAGCAGCGCCGGCTCGCCGGAGCGCGCGACGCGGTCGGATTCGCGCGCGATCGCATTCTCGAAGTTGCGCCGGTTCGCGAGGCCCGTCAGGCCGTCGCGGCTGGACAGGTCGCACAAGGCGTCGATCAGCGACTGCAGCCACTCCGCGCTGCCCTCGACGCCCGCGGGCACCCGCTGTCCGGACTGCGTCAGCAGCGACAGCGCCAGGTCCAGGCGCAATGCGTCGGCGGCAGCGGGTTGCAGGAAATGAGGCTTCGAGTTCACGTCGATCGGCTTCTCGGCAATGAAATGCAGGCGCCCAGGTGGGCGCGATTTCGCTTACGGCCGAGTCTACCGCCGCGCCTGCCCGGGGCGGAACCGCGAAAAGAGCCGCATTTCCTCCCCAACTCCGCTCGCCAGCCAGGCCGCCGAGTCTTGAGACTGGGCGGCAGTGACCGATAACCCCATACCGAACCCCTCGGTTCACGGGCAGACCCAAAAAACGATGAGCACCGACCTCGCATTCGACAACGCCGACGCTGCCAGCCACGAATTCACGTTCAGCAACGGCGACTTCCAGCGCGTGCAGAAGCTGATCTACCAGCGTGCCGGCATCAGCCTGCACGACGGCAAGCGGGCCATGGTCTACAGCCGCTTGTCGCGCCGTTTGCGCGAGACGGGCGACCGCAGCTTCGCCGACTACCTGAACGGCCTGGAACGCGCCACCGGCGCCGCGGGCGAACAGGAATGGCAGGAGTTCATCAACTGCCTGACGACCAACCTGACCTCGTTCTTCCGCGAGGAACACCATTTCCACGCGCTGGCCGACGCGCTCAAGACGATGGCCGGCCGCCCGATCCGCATGTGGTGCAACGCGGCGTCGACCGGCGAGGAGCCCTACTCCATCGCGATGACGCTGCTCGAGGCCGGCTGCGCCAACGCCAGGCTGCTGGCCACCGACATCGAC
>JBJMWF010000041.1:0-14493 GCA_045810265.1 Vitreoscilla sp.
GGAAGCGTGTTGACTGAAAACGATTGCGTGATCGAGGTTCACCCTGGCGTCGGTGCCGTCGCGCCTGCCGAGTGGGACGCGCTGCTGGGCGCGCAGGCCCAGCCGACGCCGTTCATGCGCCACGCCTATCTGCTGGCCATGGAGACCTCTCGCAGCGTCGGCGCCGAGACCGGCTGGGAGCCCGTCACGCTGACGGTGCGCCTGCGCGACGGCGGCGCGCTGATGGCCGCCGCGGCGGCCTACCTGAAGACGCATTCGTACGGCGAGTACGTGTTCGACTGGGCCTGGGCGGATGCCTATCGCCGATACGGGGTAGCGTACTACCCGAAGCTGCTGGTGGCAGTGCCCTTCACGCCGGTCCCGGGATCGCGCCTGCTCGCGCGGGACGCGCCCGCGCGCGCGCTGCTGCTGCGCGCGCTGGGTGCGCTGGCGCGCGAGACGGAATGCTCGTCGGTGCACCTGCTGTTCGGCGACGACGCCGACTACGACGCTGCACGCGCCAGCCGCTGGATGATGCGCCAGGGCGTGCAGTTCCACTGGCACAACCGCCACGACCTGGCGCCGGACGGCGGCGAGACAACGCCCATCGTGCTGCCCTACGCCGACTTCGCCGACTTCCTGGCCGGCCTGCAGCGCGACAAGCGCAAGAAGATCTCGCAGGAGCGCCGCCGCGTCGGCGAGGCCGGCGTGAGCTTCGAGACGCTGGAAGGCGCTCAGCTGAGCGACGCCGACTGGGACTTCTTCCATGCCTGCTACCGCAACACCTACGCCGAGCACTTCTCGACGCCCTACCTCACCCGCGAGTTCTTCGCGCGCATGCACGACACCATGCCCGACCACTGGGTGATGTTCGTCGCTTCACGCGGCGGCCGCCGCGTCGCCTGCTCGCTGATCGCGATCGACCGCGCCGAGGGCGCCGCATTCGGCCGCTATTGGGGCGCGCTCGAGTCGATTCCGTACGTCCACTTCGAAGCCTGCTACTACCAGCCGCTGCAGTGGTGCATCGCCAACCGGTTCCGCCGCTTCGAGGGCGGCGCGCAGGGCGAGCACAAGATGGCGCGAGGCCTGATGCCAGCGCGCACGCAGTCGGCGCACTGGATCGCCGAGCCCGAGTTCGCCCGCGCCATCGGCTCGCACCTGAAGCAGGAGTCCGGCGCCATCGACGAGTACCTGAGCGAGCTCGACGACCGCTCGCCGTTCAAGGCGCCGTAGAAAGCGCCAGCTCCAGGCCCGGCTGCGCGAGGCGCAGGAACAGCGCGTTGACCTGCGCCGGCTGCTGCGCCCCGCCGCCGCCCATCCACCACACGGTGACCGACCAGAAGGTGCTGACGACGAACTGCGTGGCCAGCTCGATGGCCGCGTCGTCTTGGCGTGCCGTGCGGCTGGCCGTCAACTCGGCGCGCACCAGCTCGCGCATCATCGAACGGATCAGCCGCTCGACCGAGACCTCACTCTCGCGCTCGAAGGTCGTGCGGTAGATCGCGCGGTGGCTCGCGAGGTGCTCGAAGAACGGCAGCATGAAGGCGAACGGCCGGGCCGGCGCGCGCTGACGCATGGCCTCCAGCCAGGCGCGCAAGCCTCCGACGCTCGCGGCCAGCAGCTCCTCCTTGTTCTCGAAATGCGCGTAGAAGGTGGCGCGGCCGACGCCGGCGCGGTCGATGATGTTTTGGATCGTCAGGCGCTCGAAGCCGCGCTCGGCCATCAGGCCGGGCAAGGCCTGGAGCAGGAGTGCGCGGGTGCGGGCGCTGCGGCGGTCGACCGGCGTGGCGATGGTCATGGTGGCAGGCGTTGTCGAACAGGCCAGGGCCGATCTGTTCGGTAGTGAACGGTGGCGCGCGCCTTGTACGGGCGCAGGTAGATGCTGAACAGTATGTTCGGCTTCTCGCCACATCGCAACCCGCTCATCCATGCCGAATCCGGAGATCCCCACCCTCGTGCGCCTGCGTGGCGCGACCCGTCGCCACGTGACCGCGGCCGGCGCGTTCTGCGCGCTGGATCGCGTCGACCTCGACGTGCACGCCGGCGAATGCGTCGCCGTGGTCGGCCCCTCGGGCAGCGGCAAGACGACGCTGGCCCACCTGCTGACGGGCATCGAGCAGCCCACCGAAGGCCAGGTCGTCGTCGACGGCCAGCCGCTGCATGCGCTGTCGCAGGACGCGCTGGCCGCCTGGCGCGGTCGTCGCGTCGGCATCGTGTTCCAGTTCTTCCAGTTGCTGCCCACGCTCACCGTGGCCGAGAACGTGATGCTGCCGATGGACTTTCGCGCGACCTTTTCGCGCCGCGAACGTCGCCCGCGCGCCCTCGCGCTGCTGGACCGCCTGCGCATCGCCGACCAGGCCGACAAACTGCCGGCGGCGTTGTCCGGCGGCCAGCAGCAGCGGGCTGCGATCGCGCGGGCACTTGCCAACGACCCGGCGCTGATCGTCGCCGACGAGCCGACCGGCAACCTCGACTCGGCCACCGCGCTCGAGGTGATGGCGCTGCTCGCGGCGCTGGCGCGCGAAGGCAAGACCGTGATCGTGGTGACGCACGAACGCGAGCTCGGCCGCTTCTTCACCCGCACGGTCACGCTGCGCGACGGGCGCGTGCTGGCGGACACCGGCGCGGCCCACCCGCCGGCGCGCGTGGAGGAACACGCATGATCGGAACCCGGTGGATCAAGCTTTGGCGCGACGCCGTCGCCGCGCGCGGGCGCCTCGCGCTGATCGTCGTCGCGATGGCGGCCAGCGTCGCCGCGCTCGCGACGATGGCGATCTCGAGCGCGGTGCTGATGCGCGAAGTGCCGCGCAGCTACCGCGGCTCCAACCCCGCATCCGCGCAGCTGGAGCTGGCCACCCAGCCCGACGCCGCGCTGCTGGCGCGCGTACGCCAGCGCCCCGACATCGCGCAGGCCGAGCTCGCCGCCACGCTGCGCGGCCGCGTCGAGCTTGCGCCGGGAGAATGGGCGCCGCTGCTGTTGTTCGTCGTGCCCGACTTGTCGACGCTGGCCATCAACACCGTGCACCCCGAGGCAGGCGCATGGCCGCCGGCCCAGGGCAGCCTGCTGATCGAGCGCAGCGCGCTGCCGCTGACGCATCGCGCGATCGGCGTCCCCATCGCGATCGAGCTGCCGCACGGCGGCCGCCGCAGCGTGCCCATCGCCGGCACGGTGCACGATCCCGGCGTCGCGCCCGCGGGCCAGGAGCAGACGGTCTACGGCTACGCCACGCCGGACACATTGGCGGCGCTCGGAGAGACCGTGCCGCTGACCTTGCTGAAGGTGGTGGTCTCGCGCAACGCCGACGACGCCGCCGCCATCGAACGCGTCTCGCGCGATCTTGCGGCCTGGCTGGGCACGCAGGCCATCACGGTCGAACAGCTGCGCATCCCGCCACCGGGCCGCCATCCGCACCAGGCGCAGATGAACGCCATCCTGACCATGCTCACCGGCTTCAGCGGCCTCCCGCTGTTGCTGGGAGCCGTGCTGTGCGCCACCGTCATCGGCGCCTGGCTCGCGCAGCAGGTGCGCCAGATCGCGATCATGAAGGCGATCGGCGCGCGTACCCGCCAGGTCGCGCTGCCGACGCTGGCATTGGTCGCGCTGCTGGGTCTGCTGGCGACGGCCATCGGCCTGCCACTGGGCGCGGCCGCCGCCGATGGCTTCATCCGCGCGATCGTGCAGTTGCTCGACCTGCGGCTGCGGGACACGACGCCGCCGCGCACCCTGCTCGCGCTGCTGGCCGCACCCGGCATCGCGCTGCCAGTGCTGGCGGCACTTTGGCCCGTGCTCGCGGCGGCACGGCGCAGCGTGCGCGCCGCGCTGGACGATCACGGCGCCGGCAACGAGGCCTCGGCCGCTGCACGCTGGGCCGCGCGGCTGGACACCGGCAGCCTCGCTCTCACGCTCGCGCTGCGCAACAGCCTGCGTCGCCGCGCTCGTCTCGCGCTGACGCTGGCGCTGCTGGCCTCGGCCGGTGCCATGCTCGAGACCAGCCTGGCGCTGCGCACGGCCTGGACGGACGACGTCGCGCGCGCCGCGCAGCAACGGCGCTGGGACATCGAGCTCGCCCTGCAGACCGCCGTGCCGTGGGATCGGGTGGCCGCACGCCTGCACGAGGTGCCGGCGGTACAGGCCGCGGAGCCGTGGAACGGCACCGCCGGAGCGCCCGCCGGCAGCGGCGGCGTCGAGCTCGTGCACACGTATCCGGATGGCGGCCACGGCGGCTTCTCGGTGCGCGCCGCGCCACCGGACACGACGATGATCGCGCCCCACGTCGTCGAGGGTCGCTGGCTGTGCGCGGAGGATGCGGGTGCCGTGGTGCTCAACACCGCCGCCCGCGGCGCCGCCTTCGCCGGCGCGCGCATCGGCGACACGATCGTCCTGGGGGTCGACCACAAGCCGGTGCGCTGGCGCCTGGTCGGCATCATCGACGAGACACTGACGCCAGGCGCCGCGTACGTCATCCCGTCGGCCTTCGACAGCGCCACCGGCCGTGCCGGTGCCGTCTCGGGCCTGCGCATCGCGCTGCGCGATCGCGCCGGCGCCGATACGGCGCTGGTGCAGATCTCGCGGGCGCTTGCGCGCGACGGCCTGGTCGTGCGCGGCGCGATCACCGCGCAACGCTTCGCCGCCGCGCAGGGCGGCCACGTCGCGATCCTGGTGGCGGCGCTCGGGTTCATCGCGCTGCTGATGGGCATCGTCGGTGTGCTGGGGCTGGCCTCCGCGCTGTCGGTGGCCACCGTCGAACGTACGCGCGAGTTCGGCGTGATGCGCGCGCTCGGTGCCAGCCGCGGCCTGGTGCTGCGGGTCGTGCTGGCCGAAGGCATCGTCATCGGCATCGCGAGCTGGGGTCTGGCCGTCGGCCTGTCGCAACCCTTGTCGGCCATCGTGGGACAGGTGCTGGCTTCCATCGCGGCGCAGGACCTCGCGCCGCGCCTGGCGGCGCCTGCCGTCGGGTGGCTGCTGGTCGCGCTGCTCGCAGGCGCGGTCGCGGCCAGCCTCGGTCCAGCCCTGCGCGCGTCGCGCTGGAGCGTGCGCCAGTCGCTGTCGCTCGCCTGAACACAACTTCAACACTCGAAAGCAGAACCCATGAACAAGTCCCGCCTCATGCGCACCCTCGTGGTGCTCGCCATCGTCGTCATCGCCATCGTCGCGCTGCGCGAGTTCGACCTCCTCGGCGCAATCCGCCGGCTGCACGGCATGGCCTAGAAAGCACAGAGCCCTCGCGAGGAGGGCTCTGTCGTGCGCGACGGGCGCCGGCTGGCGCCTTACTTGCCGGCTTGCGCGGCCTCATAGGCCTTCATGCCCGACACGATCTCGGCGCGGGCGGCGTCCGGCCCTTCCCAGCCCTTGACCTTGACCCACTTGTTGGGCTCGAGGTCCTTGTAGTGCTCGAAGAAGTGCTGGATCGCCTTCAGGCGCATCTGGTTGATGTCCTCGGGCTTTTGCCAGTGGTCGTAGATCGGCAGGATCTTGGTGGTGGGCACCGCCAGCAGCTTGGCGTCGCCACCGGCCTCGTCGTCCATCATCAGCACGCCGATCGCGCGACAGGTGACGACCACGCCCGGCGTCAGCGGGAACGGCGTGATGACGAGCACATCCACCGGATCGCCGTCGTCCGACAGCGTCTTGGGCACGTAGCCGTAATTGCACGGGTAGTGCATCGCGGTCGTCATGAAGCGGTCGACGAACAGCGCGCCGCTTTCCTTGTCCACTTCGTACTTGATCGGATCCGCGTTCATGGGGATCTCGATGATGACGTTGAATTCTTCGGGCGCCTTGGCGCCGGGGGAGACGAGGTGAAGGCTCATGGGTGCTTTGAAGGCAGGTTCTCGGGAATACCCGCATTCTACGGGCTGCATGGACAGCCCTCGTTCAGTGCACGCCAACGCGGCCGCGGTCACCCGTAGGAAAACACCATGGCTAAGCGCCGCGGGGCGCCGCTAGGATCGTCCGGCTGCCCTGCTGCTGCTTGACCCGAAGAAGAAATGCCGAACTACGCAGTGAGGCGCGGTCCGATCCACACAACGGAAGGAGACTACTCTTGATGTCAACGACTCTGGCGCTGGAAATCGCGCTCGCCTGCGGCCTCGTGGCCGTGCTCTACGGGTTCATCCAGCGTGCCTGGATCCTGAAGCAGGATGCCGGCAATGCCCGCATGCAGGAGATCGCGGCCGCCATTCAACAAGGGGCCGCGGCGTATCTGTCGCGCCAGTACCGCACCATCGCGCTCGTCGGCGTCGTGCTCGCCATCATCATCTTCTTCTTCCTCGGCGCCAAGACGGCCGGCGGCTACGTGCTGGGCGCGGTGCTGTCGGGCGCGTGCGGCTTCATCGGCATGAACGTGTCGGTGCGCGCGAACGTGCGCACCGCGCAGGCCGCCACGAACGGCATCGGGCCGGCCCTGAACGTCGCCTTCAAGGGCGGCGCCATCACCGGCATGCTGGTCGTCGGGCTGGGCCTGCTGGGCGTGGGCCTGTTCTACTGGTTCATCAGCGGCGGCACCGCGGCCGACGCGGCCACGCTCAAGCCGCTGCTGGGCTTCGCGTTCGGCTCCTCGCTGATCTCGATCTTCGCGCGACTGGGCGGCGGCATCTTCACCAAGGGCGCGGACGTCGGCGCCGACCTGGTGGGCAAGGTCGAGGCCGGCATTCCCGAGGACGACCCGCGCAACCCGGCCGTGATCGCGGACAACGTGGGCGACAACGTCGGCGACTGCGCCGGCATGGCCGCCGACCTGTTCGAGACCTACGCCGTCACGCTGATCGCCACGATGACGCTGGGCGCCCTGCTGATGAGCGGCAGCGCACTGTCGGCGGTGGTGTATCCGCTGCTACTCGGTGGGGTATCCATCATCGCGTCCATCATCGGCTGCTTCGCGGTCAAGGCCTCGCCGGGCATGAAGAACGTGATGCCCGCGCTGTACAAGGGCCTGGCGGTCGCCGGTGTGCTCTCGCTGATCGCGTTCTGGTTCGTCACCAAGGCCGTGATGGCCGACGACGCGCTCGGCGCCGGCACGCAGATGCGCCTGTTCGGCGCCTGCGCGGTCGGCCTGGTGCTCACCGGCCTGCTGGTGTGGATCACGGAGTACTACACCGGCACGCAGTACGGCCCGGTGCAGCACGTGGCCAAGGCGTCGACCACGGGGCACGGTACCAACATCATCGCCGGCCTGGGCGTGTCGATGAAGTCGACGGCGTACCCCGTGCTGCTGGTGTGCCTGGCCATCTTCGTGTCGTTCCACCTGGCGGGCCTGTACGGCATCGCAGTCGCCGCCACGGCGATGCTGAGCATGGCCGGCATCGTCGTTGCGCTCGACGCCTACGGCCCGATCACCGACAACGCCGGCGGCATCGCCGAGATGGCCGAGTTGCCCGAGAGCGTGCGCGACGTCACCGACCCGCTGGACGCCGTCGGCAACACGACCAAGGCCGTCACCAAGGGCTACGCGATCGGCTCCGCCGGCCTGGCCGCGCTGGTGCTGTTCGCCGACTACACGCATGGCCTCGAAGGCCGCGGCATGCACGTCACCTTCGACCTGTCGGACTTCAAGGTGATCATCGGCCTGTTCATCGGCGGCATGATCCCCTACCTGTTCGGCGCCATGGCCATGGAGGCCGTGGGCCGCGCGGCCGGCGCGGTGGTCGAGGAAGTGCGGCGCCAGTTCCGCGACATCAAGGGCATCATGGACGGCAGCGGCAAGCCCGAATACGGCCGTGCCGTCGACATGCTGACCACGGCCGCCATCAAGGAGATGGTGGTGCCGTCGCTGCTGCCGGTGGTCGTGCCCGTGATCGTGGGCATGCTGCTGGGGCCGGCCGCGCTCGGCGGCCTGCTCATGGGCACCATCGTCACCGGCCTGTTCGTCGCCATCTCGATGTGCACGGGCGGCGGCGCCTGGGACAACGCCAAGAAGTACATCGAGGACGGCCACTTCGGCGGCAAGGGCAGCGAGGCCCACAAGGCCGCGGTCACCGGCGACACCGTCGGCGACCCGTACAAGGACACCGCCGGCCCGGCCGTCAACCCGCTGATCAAGATCATCAACATCGTCGCGCTGCTGATCGTGCCGCTGCTGCCGATCCCGGCGACCTCGGGCGCGGTGGACACGAACGACACGGCCGTCACCGCGCCGGCCGCCTCGGCCATCGCCCCGACGCCCATCGCGTCGCCGCTGCCCTCCTCGGACGGCGTGACGGCATCTTCCCCGTCGGCGGCGATGCCGGCTTCGGCCGCCTCGGCGCAGTAACGCGTCCACGCGCGGGACGCCCGCGCGGACGTGAAAAAGGCCGGCATCGCCGGCCTTTTGCATTCAGGCGACGTCCTCTCGCCTACCCGAACACTTCCGGATTCAAGGCCGTCGGCGGCCGGCCGGCGTGCGGCCCTGCCCCGAGCGCAGCAATCAGGTTGTCGACCGCCAGGTTGGCCATCGCCCGCCGCGTCGGGATGCTCGCACTGGCGATGTGCGGCGTCAGCACCACGTTGCGCAGGGCGAGCAGCGCGGGGTGCACCGTCGGCTCGCCCTCGAACACGTCCAGGCCCGCGGCCGCGATCGTGCCTGCGGCGAGCGCCTCGGCCAGCGCGGCGTCGTCCACCACGCCACCGCGCGCGATGTTGGTCAGCGTGGCCGTCGGCTTCATCAGCCTCAGTTGCGCGGCGCCGATCAGATGGTGCGTCTGCGGCGTGTAAGGTGTGACGATGACCAGGTGGTCGACCGCACCGAGCAGCTCGGGCAGCGTCATCCATGTGGCGCCCAGCGACGCCTCGACAGCGGGCTCGAGGTGGCTGCGGTTGTGGTACGCCACCTTCATGTCGAAGCCGCCATGGCCGCGCCGGGCGATGGCCTGTCCGATGCGGCCCATGCCGAGGATGCCCAGCGTCGCGCCGTGCACGTCGCCGCCGGCGAACATGTCCACGCCCCAATGCTTCCACCGGCCCTCGCGCAGGAAGCGTTCGCTCTCGGAGAGGCGGCGCGCGGTGGCCATCATCAAGGCGAAGCCGAAGTCGGCCGTGGTCTCGGTGAGCACGTCCGGCGCATTGGTGACGACCACCCCGCGCGCGCTGCACGCCGCCACGTCGATGTTGTTGTAGCCGACGGCCATGGTGCAGACCGCCTTCAGCTGCGGGCAGGCGTCCAGCAGCGTGGCGTCGATCTTCTCGCTGCCGGTGATGAAGACGCCGGCACAGCCCTGCAGCGCGGCGATCAGTTCAGGCTGCGGCAACGGCGATTCGCCGGCGTGCGTGCGCACGTCGAAGTGGGCGCGCAGGCGGTCGACGATGTCGGCAAAGACCGGTCGGGCGACGAATACGGTAGGGGGTGTCATGAGTGGAACCTCGCAAATTCGTCGACAGTGGCGCGCGCGGTGGTGAGGCGGTTGGCGACGGCGTCCTGGTCGGCGTGGCCCAGCGCCATGCCGCAGACGACCATCTCGTGGTCAGCCAGCTGCAGCTCGCGCTTGATCACGCGATGGAACTGCGTGAAGGCGGCCTGCGGGCAGGTGTCCAGGCCGCGGCCGCGCGCGGCGATCATGATGTTCTGCAGGAACATGCCGTAGTCCAGCCAGCTGCCCTGCGCCAGGATGCGGTCGATCGTGAAGATGAAGCCGACCGGGGCGTCGAAGAACAGGTAGTTCCGGCCGTGTTGCGCGTGCATCCCGGCCTTGTCGGTCTTGCCGATCTCCAGCAGCCCGTACAGGTCCCAGCCGACCTTGCGGCGGCGGTCGATGTAGGGCGAGACCCATTCGCGCGGGTAGTAGTCGAACTCCTCGGCGTGGCGGGCGCGCTCGGCCGGATCGTCGTACGCGACCAGCACGGCGTCACTCAGGCGCTGGCGTGCGGCGCCGGTCAGCACGTGCACCTTCCAGGGCTGGGTGTTGGTGCCCGAGGGTGCGCGCGAAGCGACCTCGAGGATCTCGCGGATGGTGGACTCGGGCACCGGCGTCGGCAGGAAGGCGCGGATCGATCGCCGGGACGTGATCGCCGCATCGACGGCGTCGCTGGCAAGCCCGCTCATCGCGCACCGGCTCCCTGCCCCACCATCCACGACGTCAGCACCGCCTTCAACGGCTCGGGCAGGGGCACCGGCCGCCGCGTCCCGCGGTCGACGTAGACGTGGACGAAATGGCCGGCGGCGGCGCTGTCGGGCGCCTCGCCGGCGAACAGGCCGATCTCGTAGCGCACGCTGGATCGCCCGAGCTGCGCGACGCGCACGCCCGCGGCGACCGACTGCGGGAACGCGATCGGCGCGAAGTAGTTGCACTGCGTCTCGACCACCAGCCCGATGAGCTCGCCATGATGGATGTCGAGCACGCCGGCGTCCATCAGCAGGCCGTTGACGGCGGTGTCGAAGAAGCTGTAGTAGACGACGTTGTTGACGTGGCCGTAGACGTCGTTGTCCATCCAGCGGGTGGTGATGGGCCGGAATGCCGCGTAGGCGCTGCGCGGCTCGGGGCCGCGGCGAATCGGTTCGTTCTGAGGGACGCTCATCGAGCCATTGTGGGCGACGCGGCTCACACCGCGCCGGCGTGGGCCCATGCGGCCTGGCTGCGTTGGGCGATGCGCAATGTCTGCAGGTGCACGTCGACGGTGGTGTCGACGAGGTGGCCGTAGCCGCCCGCCATCAGCACCACCGCCGGAATGCCGCGCTCGGCCAGCGCCCCGAGCACGATCTCGTCGCGCGCGGCCAGGCCGCCCATGGTCAGCTTCAAGCGGCCCAGCCGGTCCCCTTCGTGCGGATCGGCGCCCGCCACGTAGAAAACCAGCCCGGGCGGTCGCGCGGCGGTCCGCTGCCAGACCTGGTCGAGCGCGGGACGCAGCGCCGCCAGGTAGCGGTCATCCGTGCAGCCGTCCGGCAGACCGACGTCCAGATCGCCGGCCGACTTGCGGAACGGGAAGTTGCGTTCGCCGTGCATCGAGAAGGTGAACACGGTGTCGTCGCCCGCGAAGATGGCCGCGGTGCCGTTGCCCTGGTGGACGTCCAAATCGATCACCGCCACCTGCAGCAGCGCACGGTGGCGCCGGTGCCACTCGGCCTGCATCAGGCGCGCCGCCACCGCCACGTCGTTGAACACGCAGTAGCCCGAGCCCTGTGTCGCGCTGGCATGGTGGGTGCCGCCGCCCAGGCTCGCACTGACTCCGGCCTCGGGCCCGTCGGACAGGGCCGTGCGAGCGGCGGCGATGGTCGCGCCCACGGACCAGGTTGCGCGCGCTGCAAGGGCGGGCGTCCACTCGAAGCCGATCTCGCGCTGGCGCGCCGGGCTCAAGGTGCCGCCGAGCACGTCGGCGATATAGCCGGGGTCATGGGCCAGCGCGAGCTCGCCCTCGCTGGCCGGGCCGGCGATGCGCAGCTCGATCCCGCGCGGGTCGACCTCGACCCGTTGGCGCAGCAGCCCGTACTTGCCGATCGGAAAACGATGACCCGCCGGCAGAGGCAGGATGTGCGAATCGAAGTGGAAAGCGATCACGGGCAGGTGTACAAATCGAGCTGGCTGGAGGGATACCCCTAAAGGATGGTGCGGCGCAGCAAGGATGCTTGCAAAAGGCTGAAGCCACCCTATACTTGGATGTATGTTGCACTGCAGCAAACAAGTTTTGCGGCGCGATGCAACCTCAGTTTCCCATCACGAAACCCAGGAGATCCACCCCATGCTGACCGCTGAACAACTCGTCGCCGCCCAGAAGGCCAACCTCGAAACGCTGTTCGAACTGACCAACAAGGCGTTCGAAGGCGTCGAGAAGCTCGTCGAACTCAACCTGCAAGTCGCCAAGGCGTCGCTGACCGAAGTGCAAGCCACCGCCAGCGCCAGCCTCGGCGTCAAGGATGCCCAGGAACTGCTCGCCCTGCAAGCCGGCCTGCTGCAACCCGCTGCCGAGAAGGCCGCCGCCTACGGCCGCCACCTGTACGACATCGCCGCGAGCACCAACGCGGAAGTGTCCAAGGTCGCCGAAGCACAGGTCGCCGCCGCCCAGGCGAACTTCAACGGCGTGGTCGACAGTGCCGTCAAGAACGCCCCGGGCGGCACCGAGTCCGCCGCCGCCCTGGTCAAGTCGGCCATCGCCGCCGCGACCAACGCGATGGAAAGCGTTCAGAAGGCCACCAAGCAGGCTGCCGACGTCGCCGAAGCCAACTTCCAGACGCTGACCAACACCGCCGTCAAGGCCACCCAGGCCCCGACCAAGGCTTCCCGCAAGACCGCGGTCTGAGCTGCTCGGCTTCGGACACGAAACCCGGCCTCGGCCGGGTTTTTTCATTTCCGAGGGGCGCGCCGCAGCTCGCGCGACGGGCTATGCCACGTCCAAGTCGGTGGCCCGACTGACGCCCTCCCAGGCCAGCATGTCCGCGAGCAGCATCTGCGCATGGTTCCGCACCGCGTCCACCGAGTCGCCGCCGAGCTGCAGCCTCAGCGGCGTGTGCTCGGAGGACAGCGCGCGTTCGATGGCGGCCGCGGCCTTGCGCGGGTCGCCGGCCTGGGTCTGGTGCATGTCGTGCGCGAAGGCCCGGGTGCCGCCCACCACGTCATCGTAGGCGGCCAGGCGCGGCATGTGGCGCATGCCGGCCCCCGCGAGGTTGGTGCGGAATTGGCCCGGCTCGACGATCAGCACCTTGACGCCGAACGGCGCCATCTCCAGTGCCAGGGCCTCCGACGCGCCCTCGAGCGCGAACTTGGTGGCCGAGTAGGCGCCGAAACCGGCGAAGGACAGCTGGCCGCCCAGGCTGGAGATGTTGACGATCGCACCGCCGCGCTGCTTTCGCAGCATCGGCAGCGCGGCGCGCGTGACGGCCATCGCGCCGAAGAAGTTGGTGTCGAAGATGGCGCGCAGCTCGGCGTCCGGCGTCTCCTCGAGCGCGCCGACGACGCCGTAGCCCGCGTTGTTGATCAGGACGTCGATGCGTCCGAAACGTGCCATCGCTGCCGCGACGGCCGCCTCGGCCGCGCCGGACACGCTCACGTCCAGCGGCAGCGCCAGCACGCGATCGGGCGCCTGGGCGACGAGCGAGGCCAGGCTGTCGACGCGGCGCGCCGTGGCGACGACGCGATATCCCTGCGCGATCGCATGCTCGGAGAAAGCATGACCGAAGCCGGAAGAGGCGCCGGTGATGAACCAGGTCTGGGTGGTGCTCATGACGAATCCTTTCGAGGGTTGCAGGACAGCGCGGTCTTGAGCGCATAGCTGCACTTTCGCGCGATTCGATTGCGCGATAAAGGAGCACGAATCGCATGCCTTGTTCGATATCAT
The DNA here is from genome assembly GCA_045810265.1 of Vitreoscilla sp. Classification (GTDB taxonomy): domain Bacteria; phylum Pseudomonadota; class Gammaproteobacteria; order Burkholderiales; family Burkholderiaceae_C; genus Scleromatobacter. Next base: position 13,217 of record JBJMWF010000041.1, read on the forward strand.
TCATGAATGGATCGCGCCTTGCTGCTTCACCTGCCCGTCGTGCTGGCCGTGCATCGCCGCGGCGGCTTCGCGGCCGCGGCCAATGAACTGGACATGAGTCCGTCGGCAGTGAGCCACGCTGTGCAGCTGGTCGAGGCCGGCCTGGGCCAGCCGCTGTTCGCTCGCACCACGCGCAGCGTGCGGCTGACCGAGGCTGGCGCCGCCTTCGTCGCCAGCGTCGGGCCGGCGCTGGCGGAGATCGAGGAAGCGGCCGACCGCATCGGCGCCGACCAGGGTCGCGTCACCGGCACGCTGAAGCTGAACGCGCCGCGCACCGCGCTGCCCATCGCCGTGACGCCGCTGTTGGTGGAGATGGCCCGGCGCCATCCGGAGCTCATCGTCGAGGTCACGTCGGACGACGGGCTGGCCGACATCGTCGCGCAGGGCTTCGACGCCGGCATCCGCCTGGGCCACACGGTGGCGCAGGACATGGTGGCAACGCGGCTGACGCCGCCCTTTCGCTCCGTCATGGTCGCCTCGCCGGCTTATCTCGCGGCTCGGGGCACGCCGGCCAGGCTGCGCGACCTGGATGGCCACAACTGCATCGGCTACCGCTTCGTGACGTCCGGCGCGATCTACGACTGGGACTTGCGCGACGGCACGCGGCACGTCGCCAAGTCGGTCAGCGGCAGCGTGCGCGTGACCGACGCGGTGCACGCGAAGGAACTGGCGCTGGCCGGCGTCGGCATCGCCTACCTGTTCGAGCCGCTGGCTCACGCCGAGCTGCGCGAGGGCACGTTGCGCCAGGTGCTGCCGCGCAACGCGTTCGAAGAGCCCGGCCTGTTCCTCTACTTCCCGCGGCGGGCGTCGCAGGCGCCGAAGCTGCGAGCCTTCATCGAGGTCGCCCGCGAGCTGCTCAACGGACGACCGGCACCTGCATCGCCACCTTCGCCTTGATCTGCGGCAGCATAGCCAGCGCCGCCTCGCGGCCTGCCTCGATGTTCTTCTTGCGCAGCGTGAAGTCCGTGCCGGCCACGCCCACCAGTCGGGGATGCAGCGCGATCTCGGCCTCCTTGAGCTCGAGCTCGTTGATGCTCCGGCTCATGATGGAGAAGGTCTGCAGCAGCATGTGCAGGGCGTTGCTGGTGTCGCCCCCGTCGGGCAGTTGCGAGATGTCGACCGCGATGATGACGTCGGCGCCCATGTCGCGCGCGGCGCGCACGGGCACCGGCGACGCCAGGCCGCCGTCCACATATTCGTGAGTGCCGATCCGGACCGGCTGGAACACCGCCGGCACC
>JBJMWF010000042.1:0-11687 GCA_045810265.1 Vitreoscilla sp.
ATGCTGGGCAACCTCGACCACCAGTTGCTGTGGCCCGACTTCCACGCGATCTGGCCGAGCGCGCAGGCGGGCGCCACCGGCTCGCCGGCCGACACCATCGCGCCGTTCCGCACGATGGGCCCGTGGCCGATCCCGACCTTCAACACCGCCATCCTGCTGACCTCCGGCGTCACGCTGACGATCGCGCACCACGCGCTGATCGCCAACCATCGCGCCAAGGCGATCGGCTGGATGTGGATCACCGTCGCGCTGGGCCTGAGCTTCCTGTGCTGCCAGGCCTACGAATACCACGAGGCCTATACCGAGATGAACCTGAAGCTGTCGTCGGGCATCTACGGCTCGACCTTCTTCATGCTCACCGGCTTCCACGGCTTCCACGTGTTCGTGGGCATGCTGATGCTGTTCTTCATCACGCTGCGCCTGCAGAAGGGCCATTTCACGCCGCAGCGCCACTTCGGCTTCGAGGGCGCGGCCTGGTACTGGCACTTCGTGGACGTGGTCTGGCTGGGCCTGTACGTCGTCGTCTACTGGCTCTGAGCGCGGGTGCGGTGCCGGAGGTGTCTGGCGTCTCCTGGAATCGCGCCAAGCCTTTGCCAAAGAGCACGGCACTGATCGCGATTCGAGGAGGTGCCTGACGCCGATCCCGGGTGGGGGCCGGCGTCAGGCACCTTCCCGTTCGCGGATCGGGGATCTCGATGGTCCGCATTTCGGCGCGAACGGGAAGATGCCAGACACCTGCGGGCCTTGAAAGGAAAACGCCGCCTCCAGACTCGGGCGGCGTTGTCGTTTGATGCGGAACTGCGGGGGCCTGGCGGCCTCGAAGGTCAGGTTCCGACCGGGATGCCGGAAGGGTGGATCCAGCCCAGGCTCCAGGCCAGCAGGATCAGCAGGAACAGGGTGACCGACAATCCGACGCGGATGGCCAGCGTGCGGGCCATGCGCTTGTCCGCGCGGCCGTCGTCCGGGCCGCGGCGCAGCATGAAGAAGCCGGCGCCACCGAGTGCGGCCAGGACGAGCACCAGGAAAGCGACGATCACGATTTTCATGAAGAACGATTATTCCACCGAGCCCGCCGCCGCGTCCGCGGGTTCCTCCCCTCCCGAAGCCGGCCCGCGCCGGGGCGCCGGATCCACGCGGTCGCGCATCGTCTGGTTCCTCGTCGCGCTCGGCTGTGCCTTGTTGACCGCGCGCTTCGGCGTGTGGCAACTGTCGCGCGCGCATGCCAAGCTGGCCAACGAGGCGCTGGTCCAGGAGCGCGGCAAGATGCCCGCGCTGGCAGCCGGCGAGCTCGCGCGCGACCCGGCCACGGCCGCGACGCAGTGGCAGCGCCACATCACCGTGGCCGGGCAATGGGACGCGGCGCACACCGTGTTCCTGATGAACCGCACGATGGACGAGCGCTCCGGCTTCTACGTGATGACGCCGCTTCGCCTGCCCGACGGCAGCGCCGTGGTCGTGCAGCGCGGCTGGATCGCGCGCGACGATGCCGAGCCGATGAAGGCGCCGCCCGTCCCCATGCCCACGGGGACCGTCGAGATCCACGGCCATGTCGCGCCCTGGCCGTCGCACTGGATCGACATCGGGCACGCGGCAGGAGGCCCGGTGCGGCAAAATCTGGAGCAGGCCACGCTTGCCGCGGAGTCGGGCCTGGCCTTGCGTCCGGAGACCGTCGTCGAGGACGCCAACGCCGACAATGCCCACGACGGCCTGCGCCGCGATTGGCCGTCGCCCGTGGGCGGCGTCAGCGTCGCCACCAACTACGGCTACGCCGTGCAGTGGTTCGCGATGAGCGTCGGCTTCCTCGGCCTGTACGTGTGGCTGCAGTTCATCCGTCCGCGCAAGCTGGCCGCAGCCCGTTCCGAATCCTCGCTCGACGAGCAAGTCGACGACCACTCCTCCCGATGAAACCGACTCCGTCCGACGATCCCCAGGCCAGCGGCGACAGCTTGACCGCCCCCATGCCTCCGAATGGCGAGCAAGGCGCTTCGCAGGGGCCGGACGCCAGCCTGGAATCCCTGTCGTTCACCTTGCACGGCACGCCCGCCGCGGTGCGCGACTACTCGGCCGCGCAGAGCCGGCGTGGCCGCATCACGATGCTGGCGATCCTGCTGGCCTGCGCGCTGCCGGTGATCGCGTCGTACTTCACCTACTACGTGGTGCGTCCCCTGGGCCGCAGCAATTACGCGACGCTGGTCGAGCCGCAACGCCCGCTGCCGTCGTTCGACACGGTGCCGGCGCAGGACATGGAGGGCCACGCGGTGCCGCTCACCACGCTCAAGGGCCAGTGGCTGATGATCGTCGTGGGCCCGCCGAGCTGCGGCAAGGCGTGCGAGAGCAACCTGTTCCTGCAGCGCCAGCTGCGCGAGATGATGGGGGCCGAGCGGGACCGCATCCAGAAGGTCTGGCTGGTCGACGGCCCCGGACCGGTTGCGCCGGCGCTGGCGGCCGCCGTGGCAGCGCCGCCGACCGTGGCGACCTACCGCGTCGATCGCGCCGCGCTCGAGCACTGGCTGGAGCCGGAGGCGCGCCACGCCCTCGAGGACCACCTCTACATCGTCGACCCGCTGGGCAACTGGATGATGCGCACGCCGGCCAACCCCGATCCGGTGCGGCTGAAGAAGGACGTCGACCGGCTGCTGCGCGCATCGGCCTGGTGGAACCGCCCCAAGGACACGCGGTGAACGGAGCGCGCTACGACTGGACATCGCTGAGCGGCCTGGCGCTGATCGCGCTGGCCGTCGCGTCGGTCGTGCTGATGGTGGCATGGTGGCGCGGCGGGTTGCGCCACAAGTCACAAGCGCAGCGCGTGGCCGCGCTCGCGGGCCTGACCTTGTTCCTGTGCTTCGACCTGGTCGTGTTCGGCGCCTACACGCGGCTCAGCGATTCGGGCCTGGGCTGCCCCGACTGGCCGGGCTGCTACGCGACCGCGAGCCCGGTGGCGGCGGCGCAGCCCATCGCGCACGCGCAGGCACTGGCGCCCGAGGGGCCGGTCACGCAGAAGAAGGCCTGGATCGAGATGATCCATCGCTACTTCGCAATGGCGCTCGGCACCCTGATCATCCTGATGCTCGCCGCGGCCGCGCTGGCGCGGGACGCCCGCGCGCGCACGCTCGCGGGCGTGACGCTGGCGTGGGTGATCGCCCAGGGCGTGTTCGGCGCGCTCACCGTGACGTGGAAGCTCTACCCGGCCATCGTCACCGGGCATTTGCTGGGCGGGATGGGGCTCCTCGCGCTGCTGTCGCTGCAGGCGCCTGGCCCCGTCGAAGCGGCGGCACGCGACGTGCGCGACCGTTGGGCCCTGGGCTTGGCCGCACTGGCGCTGCTGCTGCAGATCGCGCTGGGCGGCTGGGTCAGCACCAACTACGCCGTGCTCGCCTGCACCGGCTTTCCGCAATGCAACGGCCAGTGGTGGCCCGCGATGAACTGGTCCGAAGGCTTCACGTTCGCGCGCGAGCTCGGCCGCCGGGCCGACGGCGCGCCGATCGCAATGACGGCGCTGGTGGCGATCCAGTGGACGCACCGGCTGTTCGCGGTCGTGTTCGTCGCCGCGATGGGCTGGCTCGTCGCACGGCTTTGGCACCGCGGCGAGGCAGCCCGGCGGCGAGCTGTCATCATCGGTGGCCTGGTGGTGATCCAATTGGCCACCGGGCTGTCCAACGTCGTGCTCGGCTGGCCGCTCGCTGCCGCGCTGGCGCACACGGCCGGCGCCGCGGCGCTGGTCATCTGCATCGGCTTCGAAGTTGCCGCAGCCCTGAATTCAAGAAGAACCCGAGTCCTCTCGTCATGAGCTCCGTCGTCCCCGTTCCCTCGCCCGCATCGGCCCAGCCGTCGCGCTGGCGCCAGTACTACGCGCTGACCAAGCCACGCGTCGTGCAGCTGATCGTGTTCTGCGCCGTCATCGGCATGTTCCTGGCCGTGCCTGGCTGGCCGCCGCTGGTGCCGACGCTGGCCGCCACCGCCGGCATCTGGCTGGTGGCCGCCGCGGCCGCCGCCTTCAACTGCCTGGTGGAACAGGAGATCGACCGCCGCATGACGCGCACGGCCTGGCGACCGACCGCCAAGGGCGAGCTCACCAACACGCAGGCGCTGCTGTTCTCGGCGGTGCTGTGCACGGCCGGCGGAGCGGTGCTGTTGACCTGGGTCAACGCCATCACGCTGTGGCTGACGCTGGCCACCTTCATCGGCTACGCGGTGATCTACACGCTGATCCTCAAGCCGATGACGCCGCAGAACATCGTCATCGGCGGCGCCTCGGGCGCGATGCCGCCGGTGCTGGGTTGGGCGGCCATGACGGGGCACGCTGATGCCGATGCGTGGCTGCTGTGCCTGATCATCTTCCTGTGGACGCCGCCGCACTTCTGGGCCCTGGCGCTGTACCGCACCGAGGACTACCGCAAGGCCGGCCTGCCGATGCTGCCGGTCACGCACGGCCCCGACTTCACCAAGCTGCACGTGTTCCTGTACACGCTGGTGCTGTTCGCGGGCACGCTGCTGCCGTTCGTCAGCGGCCTGAGCGGCTGGCTGTACCTGGCCTGCGCCGTGGTGCTGGGCGCCGCGTTCTGCGCCTACGCATTCAGGCTCTGGCGCCACTACAGCGACGAGCTGGCGCGCCGCACCTTCCGCTTCTCGATCCTGTACCTGTCGCTGCTGTTCGCGGCGCTGCTGATCGATCACTACATCCGCTGATGAAGACCCGCCGATTCGTTCTCTCGCTGGCCGCCCTTGGGGCGCTGGCGCTTTCAGGCTGCGAGCGCGCCGCACCGCCGCACCGCTTCAACGCGATCGACCTGACCGGCGCCAGCTACGCGCACGGCTTCGACCTGCCCGACTTCGACGGCAAGCCGCGCACGCTGGCCGACTTCAAGGGCAAGGTGACCGTCGTCTTCTTCGGCTACACGCAGTGCCCCGATGCCTGCCCGACGACGATGGCCGAACTGAGCGGCGTGCTCAAGACGCTGGGCCCGGACGCTTCGCGCGTCCAGGTGGTGTTCATCACGGTGGATCCGTTGCGCGACACGCCCGCGCTGCTGAAGAACTACGTCACCAACTTCCGGCCCGACTTCCTCGCGCTGCGCGGCAGCCAGGCGCAGACGCAGGCGATGATCAGGGAGTTCAAGCTGGTGGTCGAGAAGGTGCCGGGCAAGACGCCCGACAGCTACACCATCGACCACACGGCCGGCACCTACATCTTCGATCCGCAGGGCCGTATCCGGCTGTTCGCGTCGCAAAGCCTGGATCCGGCGCTGCTGACGGCCGACATCCAGGCGCTGCTCGCCGAGAAGGCCTGAGTCAAGGCGCGTCGCCGCGCGCCGCGTCCAGTTCCGCCTGCCGTCGCGCGGCGATCCAGTCGCGCAGGCGCGGCTCCACAGTCAGGGCGAGCGCGCGTCCGTACGCTGCCGCCGCATCGGCATGCGAGCCCGCCATCGCCAGCAGGTGCGCTTGCGCCGCCCACCAGGGTTGATGCGAGGCGACGTGCTCGGCTTCGATGGCGTCGAGCAGTCGCAGGCCCGCGCGCGCGTCACGCGCATGCGCGACCGCCACCGCGTGCGCGATGTGCGCGCCGACCGTGGGCGCCAGCGCCAGCAGGCGCTCGTAGAGGCGCACGATGCCCTCCCAGGGCACCTGGCCGTCGAGGCGGCCATGGACGTGCGCCGCCTGGATCGCGGCCTCGAGCTGGTACGGCCCCGGGGCGCGATGCCCCGCGGCCCGCAGCAGTGCCTGGTTGGCGCGTGCGATCAACGCGCCGTCCCAGCGCCGCGCATCCTGCTCGTGCAAGGGCTGGAAGAGTTCGCTGCGGGCCGGACGCCTTGCCTCGCACAGCCAAAGCAGCGCGGCCAGGCCCAGCGCCTCCGGTTCGTCGGGCAGGTGCGTGGCCACCAGTTCGGCCAGGAACATCGCCTCCGCGGCGAGCTCGCCCGCCGCTGCGTCGTCGACCTGTCCCCAGTGCAGGGTATACGCGCCGTAGATCGCTTCGAGCACCGAGGCCAGGCGCTCCGGCCATTCCGGCGGCTCGGGCTCCTCGAAGCGCAGGCCGGTGGCGCGGATCTTGGACTTGGCGCGCACCAGGCGCTTGGTCATCGCCTCGGGCTTGACCAGGAAGGCGCTGGCGATGCGCGCGGCGTCCAGCCCCAGGACGGTCTGCAGCATCAGCGCGCTGTGGACGCCGGCGTCGATCGCCGGATGGGCACAGACGAACATCAGGCGCAGGCGCGTGTCGGGCAGCGCGGGCATGTCGGGGGCGGCCTCGTGTTCGCCGGGCCACAGCACGGTCAGCGCCGGGTCATCGGCCAGCCGCTGGCGGCGCGCGGCGACCAGCAACTGGCGCCGCGCCGCAGTCAGCAGCCAGGCGTCGGGTGCGGACGGCACGCCGTCCCGCGGCCAGCGTTCGAGCGCGGTGGCGAAGGCCTCGGCGAGCGCGTCTTCGGCGGCCGCGACGTCGCGCCACTGCCAGGCCAGCCACGCGAGCAACCGGCCGTAGCTGTGTCGGGCGGCGGTCTGCGCCGCCGCTGCCGCCTCGTCGTTCACTTCACCTGCAGCGGCGTCGGGCGCACGGGCCAGACGAACGTCGTCCCCACGGCGGAGCCCGGGCAGCGCTCCGCCCACTTCAATGCCTCGTCTAGCGATGCGACGTCGATCACGACGTAGCCGCCCAACAGCTCCTTGGTGTCGGCGAACGGGCCGTCCTGCACGTGGCGCTTGCCGTCGCGCACGCGAACCGCGGTGCCGCCGAACTGCTCGAGCCGGTTGCCGCCGCGCAGGACGCCGGCGGCTCCCATGGCCTCCATGTAGAGCTTCCAGGCCTGCATCGGCGCGGCGCCGCGCACCGGGTCATCGTTGACCTCGAAGATCTCGGCCGGTTGATGGAAGGTGAGGACGAATTCCATGAGTTTCTCCTGCGCCGTCGAGGCGCTCATGGCGCAGCACCGCGCTGCACCTGAGCATAGATGCGCGAGCCGCGGGTGAACGGACACTGGCGGCAAAAAAAAGGACGCCGAGGCGTCCGTTCTTTTGGGCAGGCGGCGATCAGGCCCGCTGCGGCTCGAGCGTCTTGCGCATCTTCTTCAGCGCGGCGACCTCGATCTGGCGGATGCGCTCGGCGCTCACGCCGTACTCGGCCGCCAGCTCGTGCAGCGTCATGCCGCCGGAAGAGTCGTCGTTGACCTTCAGGTAGCGCTCCTCGACGATGCGGCGGCTGCGCGGATCCAGCGTCTCGAGCGCCTCGCCGATGCCGGCGCCGGCCAGGCGGTCGTTGGCGGCGTTCTCGATGACGCGGGTGGGCTCGTCGCGGTCGTCGGCCAGGTAGGCGATCGGCGCGTAGGCTTCCTCGCCGTCGTCGTTCTGCGACTCCATCGCGACGTCGCCGCCGGACATGCGCGTCTCCATCTCGAGCACTTCTTCCGGCTTGACGTTCAGGTCGCGCGCGACGCGCTCGACCTGCTCGCGCGACAGCGTGTTGCGATGCACGTCGGCGTCGGCCGCTTCTTCCTTCAGGCGCGACTTCATCGAGCGCAGGTTGAAGAACAGCTTGCGCTGGGACTTGGTCGTCGCGACCTTGACCATGCGCCAGTTCTTCAGGATGTACTCGTGGATCTCGGCCTTGATCCAATGCATCGCGTAGCTGACCAGACGCACGCCCTGGGTCGGGTCGAAGCGCTTGACGGCCTTCATCAGGCCGATGTTGCCTTCCTGGATCAGGTCGCCGTGCGGCAGGCCATAGCCCAGGTAGTTGCGCGAGACGGAGACCACCAGGCGCAGGTGCGACATCACGAGCGCGCTGGCGGCCTTGAGGTCGCCGGTGTCGCGCAGTTGCGTCGCCAGGCGCGTCTCTTCCTCCTGCGTGAGCAGGGGCAGGCGGTTGATGGACGAGATGTACGCGTCCAGGTTGCCCAGCGGAGGAACCAGGCTCCACGGATCACGGACGGACAGTGCGTTGGCTTGGGTGGTGGTCATGTGCTCAGTCAGATCGGAATTCGATCGTTCGGTTCCACGAATATTAGCACTCCCGCCAAGCGAGTGCTGATCCCCTCTGTCGAGTACGTTGATCGCTGAATCGTCCATTTTACCGCCCTTCGCTGGTAGCGACCGCTCACATGCATCACTGATGCGTATCGTTCACTACGTAAATATTTGCGGCTGGATCAGGGCAAGGGGCAAACCCGGAGTCCGGCCCGCTCGGCGGCCCCCTGCATGTTGAGTTGCGCGGGCAATCTTCAAGGGCTCGCGCCGCACCCGCAGGCGGCCCCCTGCCTTTACGACCTTTTTATCCGGACGCCCCGCGTTTTATCGACGTCTTGATGGGCTGGTTCCTACGATTCCTCCATTGAATCTGGAGAGTCGCATGGACTTGATCTACGTCGCGCTGGGCGCGGCATTCTGGGGGGCGATCGCCCTCATGGCGCGCGGTTGCGACGCCCTGCAGGGGCGCAGGCCGGGCACCGTCCGCTCGACGGAAGCGGCCGATGCGGCCACCGCCAAGCCGAGGGCGCTGCCATGAGCTGGCTGACCCTTCTGGCGGCCGCCGCCGCGCTGGGCCTGCTGGTCTATCTCGTCGCGGCATTGCTGCATCCGGAGAGCTTCTCGTGACCGGCGCCTCCTGGACCCTGCTGGGCGTTTTCCTGGCGCTCCTTCTTGCGCTGGCCTGGCCGCTGGGCAGCGCCATGGCCAGGCTGCTCGAGGCCCAGCCCGGCCGCAGCAGGCTCGCCCGCGGCTTCTACCGGCTGTGCGGCGTCGATCCGCAGCAGCAGATGGGGTGGCTGCACTACACGCTGGCGCTGGTGCTGTTCAACGCGATTGGCGCGCTGGCCGTCTACGCCATCCAGCGCACCCAGGCGTGGCTGCCACTGAACCCGCAGCACTTCCCCAACGTGTCGGCCGACTCGTCGTTCAACACTGCGTTGAGCTTCGTCACCAATACCGATTGGCAGGGCTACTCGGGCGAGTCGACGATGAGCCACCTGACGCAGATGCTGGCGCTCGCGGTGCAGAACTTCTTCTCGGCCGCCACCGGCATCGCGGTGGCGATCGCGCTCATCCGCGGCTTTGCGCGACATGGCGTGGCGACGATCGGCAATGTGTGGGTCGACCTCACGGGCATCGTCGTCGGCCTGCTGCTGCCGCTGTCGGTCCTGCTCGCTCTGGTGCTCTGCAGCCAGGGCGTGGTGCAGACCTTCGCACCTTTCAGGACGGTGACAACGGTCGAGCAGACGCCTTACGACGCACCGCTGCTCGACGTGCAGGGCCAGCCGATCAAGGACGCCAAGGGCAACGCGATGACCCATCCGGCGCTGGCCACGACGCAGAGCCTGCCCATGGGCCCGGTGGCGTCGCAGGAGGCCATCAAGATGGTGGGCACCAACGGCGGCGGCGTGTTCAACGCCAATTCGGCGCATCCGTACGAGAACCCGACGGCGCTGACCAACCTGCTGCAGATGCTGGCGATCTTCCTGATCCCCGCGGCGCTGTGCCTGACGTTCGGCCATGTGGTCAAGGATCAGCGCCAGGGCTGGACGATCCTCGCCGTCATGACGGTGCTGTTCGTCGCAAGCGCGATCGCCGCGATGGCCTTCGAGCAGCAGGGCAACCCGCAGTTCGCCGCGCTGGGCGTGGACCAGGCGCATGGCGCCCTGCAGGCCGGCGGCAACATGGAAGGCAAGGAGACGCGCTTGGGCATCGCCGCCTCCGGCCTGTTCGCCGCCATCACGACGGCGGCCTCGTGCGGCGCGGTCAACTCGATGCACGACTCGTTCACCACGCTGGGCGGACTGGTGCCGCTGGTCAACATGCAGTTGGGTGAGGTCGTCTTCGGCGGCGTCGGCTCGGGGCTGTACGGCATGCTCGTCTTCGCGATCCTGGCGGTGTTCATCGCCGGCCTGATGATCGGCCGCACGCCCGAGTACCTGGGCAAGAAGATCGAGGCGCACGAGATGAAGATGAGCTCGATCGCGATCCTGGTCACGCCGCTGCTGGTGCTGCTGGGCACGGCCGTCGCGGTGACGACCGACGCGGGCAGGGCGGCGATCTCCAACCCCGGCGCGCACGGCTTCTCGGAGCTGCTGTACGCGCTGACCTCAGCCGCCAACAACAACGGCAGCGCCTTCGCCGGCGTGTCGGTCAACACGCCGTTCTGGAACGTGCTGCTGGCCGTGGCGATGTGGTTCGGCCGCTTCGGGGTCATCGTGCCGGTGATGGCGATGGCCGGATCGCTGGCCGCCAAGAGAAGGCTGGCCGCCGGCGCCGGCACCATGCCCACGCACGGGCCGCTGTTCGCGTCGCTGCTGGTCGGCACCGTGCTGCTGGTCGGTCTCCTGAACTACGTGCCCGCGCTCGCGCTGGGCCCGGTCGTCGAGCACCTGCTGCTCTGGAAGTGACGCATGACAACCCCTCGAACGACCTCTTTCGCCTGGCTGGATCGCACGCTGCTCAAGGCGGCGGTGGCGCAGGCCTTCCACAAGCTGGACCCGCGCGTGCAATGGCGCAACCCGGTGATGTTCGTCGTCTATGTGGGCAGCGTCATCACGACGCTGCTGTGGATCGACGCCTTGCGCGGCGGGCGTGGCGCGGCGGCCGGCTTCACGCTCGCCGTGGCGCTGTGGCTGTGGTTCACGGTGCTGTTCGCCAATTTCGCCGAGGCGATGGCCGAGGGCCGCAGCCGCGCCCAGGCGGCCTCGCTCAGGAGCCTGAAGGGCCGCACCTGGGCCAAGAAGCTGGAGCAGCCCACCGTGTCGCCGCAACGCGGTGGCAAGTGGTTCCCGCTCGAGGCGACCAACCTGCGCAAGGGCGACGTCGTCTACGTGATCGCGGACGACATCGTGCCGGCCGACGGCGAGGTGATCGAAGGCGTGGCCAGCGTCGACGAGAGCGCGATCACCGGCGAATCGGCACCGGTGGTGCGCGAGGCCGGCGGCGACTTCTCGTCGGTCACCGGCGGCACGCGCGTGCTGAGCGACTGGATCGTGGTGCGCGTGACGGTCAACCCGGGCGAGACCTTCGTCGACCGCATGATCGCGATGGTGGAGAACGCCAAGCGCCAGAAGACGCCCAACGAGATCGCGCTGACCATTTTGCTGGTGGCGTTGACCATCGTGTTCCTCGGGGTCACCGTCACCTTGCTGCCGTTCTCGGCCTTCGGCGCCGATCTCGCGCGCGCCGCGGGCGCGAGCGCCGCCGCGCCGGTGAGCGTCACGGTGCTGATCGCGCTGCTGGTGTGCCTGATCCCGACGACCATCGCCGGCCTGCTGTCGGCCATCGGCGTGGCCGGCATGAGCCGCATGATGCAGGCCAACGTGATCGCCACCTCGGGCCGCGCCGTGGAGGCGGCGGGCGACTGCGACGTGCTGTTGCTGGACAAGACCGGCACCATCACGCTGGGCAACCGCCAGGCGTCGGCCTTCGTCGGCGCGCCGGGCGTCGGCGAGGCGGAGCTGGCGCAGGCTGCGCAACTGGCCTCGCTGGCGGACGAGACGCCGGAAGGTCGCAGCATCGTCGCGCTGGCACGGCAGAAGTTCGGCGACGACGGTGTGGACGTCGCGTCGATGCAGGCCGAGTTCGTGGCGTTCACGGCGCAGACGCGCATGAGCGGCGTCGACCTGCCGGCCCACGGCGGCCTGTCCCGCCGCGTGATCCGAAAGGGCGCGGCAGACGCCATCCGCAAGCACGTCGCGACGCTGGGCGGCAGCCTGCCGCCGTCG
>JBJMWF010000043.1:0-8806 GCA_045810265.1 Vitreoscilla sp.
ACTCAATCCCTACACCAAACAATAACTATATCAACGTGATGCCCAGGAAGCCCAGCGTCTGGCGCAGGTACGGCACCTGGGTGTCGTGCGGCTGGTCGCGGTAGACGCCGCCGCGCGTCAGCACGGCATAGACCTTCTTGCCTTCGATCAGGCCGACCGGCCCGGTGGCGGTGTACTTGAAGGTGATGCCGGCCTTGGCGATGGCGTCGATCCAGTTCTTCAGCTGGCTGGTGATGCCGAAGTTGACCATGGGCACGCCGATCACGATGACATCGGCGGCGTTGACCTCGTCGATCAGGGCCTGGTCGCGCGCGACGCGGGCATGCTGCTCGGCGGAACGCGCCTCGGCCGGCGTGAACAGCGCGCCGAGCGCCGACTCGTCGAGCGCCGGATGCGGATCCGCGGTCAGGTCGCGCAGCGTCAGCGTGGCGCCCGGATTGGCGGCGCGAAGCTGCTCGACCAGCTCGTTGGCCAGGCGGGTGGATTGCGAGCCCTGGCCATTGGCCCACGAGCGCGCGCTGGAGTTGATTTGCAGGATGTTCATGATGGGTTCCTTGGAGGCGGTGTCAGGGTCGGGTCGAAACGGATTTCCCGTTTGATGAGACTGTATTGATCTCTCCCATGCACCGGAAGCCATTGATTTGCACATCATCGTTCCGTGGATGGCACAATCACCGGGCACCAAATGACGGTGCGCCTTGCAGAAAGCCCGCCATGACGCCCGACGCCGACGACCTGCTGCTGTTTGCCCGCGTGGCCGAGAGCGGCAGCTTCAGCCGCGCGGCCGACCGCGTGCAACTGCCCAAGTCCACCGTCTCGCGCCGCATCGCCGGGCTCGAGAAGCGGCTCGGCGAACGGCTGCTGCAACGCACGACGCGCAAGCTGGTCATCACCGACTTCGGCCAAGGCGTGCTCGATCACGCGCGCGCGATGTCGGAGGAGGTGGACGCGGCGCTCGCGTTCGCGCTCTCCCGCCAGGCGCGTCCGAGCGGGCGGCTGCGCGTGACGATGCCCGGCGACTTCGCCAGCACCGCGCTCGAAAAGCCGCTCGCCGACTTCATCCGCGACTATCCGCAGGTCGCGCTCGAGCTGGACCTGTCGCCGCGCCGCGTGGACCTGATCGGCGAGAACTTCGACCTGGCGATCCGCATGGGCACGCTGCCAGACGACACCCAACTGGCTGCGCGCCGCCTGGCCGTCTTCACCACGGGCCTGTACGCCGCGCCCTCGCTGCTGCGCGAGCACGGCGACCCGCTGGCGCCCGAGGCGCTGCACACGATGCCGGCCTTGATGCTGTTGTCGCGCTCGGGCGATCCGGTGCCCTGGGAGTTGTCCATGGGCGACGCGGCGCCGGCCGCCAAGGCGCGTCGCGCGGCCGGCGACGCCATCAAGCAGACCATCGTCCCGCAACAGCACATGCGCGCCAATTCGCCCGACGTGTTGATCCGGCTGGCGCGCAGCGGCGCCGGCGTGGTGGCGGTGGCCGACTTCTTCGCCGAGCCCTACCTGGTGCGCGGCGAACTGCAGCGCATCCTGCCGGACTGGTGCCTGCCGGACGCCGATTGCTGGGCCGTGTTCCCGGGGCGGCGGCTGATGCCCGCGAAGACGCGCGCCTTCATCGACATGTTGTCCAAGGCGATGAGCGCCTGCTCCGTGGCGGTCGATGCTTCGGCGCCGTCGGTCAATGCGTCGCCGGGCCGATTCCGCGTCGGCTGACGGCGTGCGGAGGCCGGCTCAGTGCGGCAGTCGCGTGAGCGCTCGCTGCAAGGCGCGGCCCGCGGCCGGCGTCTCGGCACTGCCCGCCGGGGGCACGGGCGGAGCGCTCCAGCCCTTGGGCAGCGCGTGCAGCACCGCCTTGGCGTCGAGCGAGCGGATGGGCACGCCGACGTCGGCCGGAATGCGGCCCTGCGCCACCAGCGCCTCGTAGCGCAGCGCGCTCACGCGCAGGAACGACGCGAAGTTGCCGACGCCGCCGCGCGCTGCCACCAGCTCGTCATACAGCTTCTCGATGAGGTGGACGACGGTCATGCCGTCGCGCCGCGCGATCTCCTCGAGCACCTCCCAGTACAGATGCTCCAGCCGGATGCTTGTGACCACGCCGTGCAGGCGAACAGAGCGCGTGCGGCTTTCGTAGCTGGCGGGATCGGCACTGATGAAGATTTCACACATGCATGTCTCCTTGGGCCTGGGCCACGTCGCGCGCGGCTCTGTCGAAGGCGGCGCGGGACGCGCGCCAGCGGCCAATGTACGCCCGGCCGCCGCGGGCCGCCAGCCGCGGAATCGGTGCTTTACAAGGTGATCCGCGTGCCCAGCACCGCCAGGAACTGCGCGATCCAGGCCGGATGCGCCGGCCAGGCGGGCGCCGTGACCAGGTTGCCGTCGGTCACCGCCTGGTCGACCGCGATACCCATGTACTCGGCGCCCGCCAGCTCCACCTCGACCTGGCAGGCCGGATAGGCCGAGACCTTGCGGCCCTTGATCAGGCCGGTGGCCGCCAGCAGCTGCGCGCCGTGGCAGATCGCGGCGACCGGCTTGTTGGCCGACAGGAAGTGCCTGGTCATCGCCACGACCTGGGCGTTCATGCGCAGGTACTCGGGCGCGCGGCCGCCGGGCACGACCAGCGCGTCGTAGCTTTCGGCCTGGATGTCGGCGAAGCTGGCGTTGAGCGTGAAGCGGTGGCCGGGCTTCTCGCTGTAGGTCTGGGCGCCGTCGAAGTCGTGGATCGCCATCGTCACGTACTCGCCGGCCTTCTTGTCGGGCGCGACGGCGTGCACCACGTGGCCCACGGCCTGCAGCGCCTGGAAGGGCACCATGGTCTCGTAGTCCTCGCCGAAATCGCCGCAGATCATCAGAATCTTCCTGGCCATGGTCGTCTCCTGGGTTGGCTGGATGGGAGACGCCATTGTTCGAAGCTCACGTGGTGAGCGGGTAGTACTCCGATACTTTCGCGTGCTCATCGTGTCTCCATCGCCATCGCCCTCCCTGACCGAACTGCATCGCCGCCGCCTGCGCGCGATCTGGCGCTCCGCCGGCTGGCCCAGCCAGGACCTGGTCGAGGTGGAGCTGCTGGCCGCCGGGTGGGCCGAGCGCCTGCGCGACGGCCACGGCCGCGAGACGCTGCGCGTGACCGACGCCGGCATCCAGGTGCTGGCCGCGACGCTGGCGCGCAACCGCGCCGCGCGCGACGCCCACGAGGCGCTGATCGGCCGCGTCGCCGTCGCCATGCAGCGCGCGGGCCGCATTGCCTGGCGCGGGCTGTCGCTGCGCGTGCGCACGGGCGACGACGCGCTCGGCACCGGGCAATGGACGGTGGCGATGCCCGACCTGTTCTCAGTGCGCAACACGACGGTCGAGGACTACCTCGAGCCCGTCGTCCACGAGATCAAGGTGCGCCGCGCCGACTTGCTGGGCGACCTTCGCAAGCCGGCCAAGGGCGAGGCCTACCGCCAGATGGCGCGCGAGTGCTGGTATGTCCTGGCCGAGGGCATCGGCGGCGCCAGTGACGTGCCCGAGGACTACGGCGTGATGATGGAGCGCGACGGCGTGCTGGACGTGCTGCGTCCGGCGCCGTGCCGGCCCATGCGCCTGCCGTTCGCCACCTGGATGGCGCTGGCGCGCGCGACGCCCGAGCCGATCGAGGAATCGACGCAGCAGTCGCTCGGCGACGAGCCGCCGCCGGCCGCGCCCGATTGAGCCCCGCGCACTCGCGGGGCGCATGAGCATGTGCGTGCCCGCTCGCGCGAGGTCGCGGACAATAGGCGTTTGCGCCGCTCCAGGCGCCGCCCCTGTCCAGGAGATCTCTCCGATGAGCCGTCTGCCGCCATCCTCCGTCCGCATCCTGAAGCAGTCCGCCGTGGCCTTCGCGTTCGCCGCAACGCTGGCCGGCGTCGTCCCGGCCGCGCATGCGGTCGATGGCCCGCCGTCCACCAACGTGGCCTGGCAGGACGCCACCAGCGACGCCGACATCGACAAGGCCTTCGCCGCCGCGAAATCGCAGAACAAGCCGGTGCTCCTGTACTGGGGTGCTGTCTGGTGCCCACCCTGCAATCAGCTGAAGGCCACGCTGTTCAACCGCAACGACTTCGCCGAGCAGTCCAGAAGCTTCATCGCCGTGCACCTGGACGGCGATGCGCCCGGCGCGCAGCGGCTGGGCACGAAGTTCAAGGTGGTCGGCTATCCGACGCTGATCCTGTTCAGTCCCGATCGCAAGGAGCTGACGCGCCTGCCGGGCGAGGTCGACGCCGAACAGGTGATGCAGTTGCTGCAGCTGGGCATGGCCAGCGGCCGGCCGATCGCGGCGGTGCTGGCCGATGCGCGCGCCGGCAAGCCGCTGACGGCCAGCGAGTGGCGCCTGCTGGCGTTCTACTCCTGGGATACCGACGAGGGGGCGCAAGCGGTGCCGGCCGCCGAACGCGGTGCACTGCTGCGCAAGCTGGCCGCCAGTTGCCCGGCGACCGAGGCCGCGGCGTGCACGCGCCTGGCGCTGAAGTCGATCGGCGACAGCGCCGAGAAGAATGCCCCGGCGCCCGACGCCGCCACGCGCGCCCGCGTCGCCCAGGTGCTGGCCGACCCCCAGGCCAGCCGCACCTACATGGACGTGCTGACCAACAGCGCGCGCGACATCGTCACCGCGCTGGCGCCCACGCCGGGTGCGGAGCGCCAGAAGCTGGTCGCCTCGTTCGACGCCGCGCTGGTCCGCCTGCAGGCAGACGCGACGCTGTCGCGCGGCGATCGCCTGGACGCGCTGTTCGCGCGTGTCGACCTGGCCCGCCTGGACCAGCCCAAGGAGGCCCTGCATCCGAAGCTGCCGCCGGCCCTGGTCAAGGAGGTGCGCGACACGGCCGCCGCCACCGACCGCGAAGCGACCAACGCGTTCGAGCGCCAGGCGGTGATTCCGACCACGGCACAACTGCTGGAAGAGACCGGGCTGTGGGGCGAGTCGGCGACGCTGCTCAAGTCCAGCCTGTCCAAGAGCCACTCGCCGTACTACCTGATGAGCGAGCTGGGCTCCAACGCACGCAAGCAAGGGCGCAACGCCGAGGCCCTGCAGTGGTACCAGCAGGCCTTCGACAAGAGCGAGGGCCCGGCCACGCGACTGCAGTGGGGCACGACCTACCTGAGCGCGCTGGTCGACCTCGCGCCGCAGGATTCCAAGCGCATCGAGGCCACGGCGCAGGCCGTGTTCAACGAAGCGGCGGGCCAGTCCAACGCGTTCGACCAGCGCAACGGCCGCTCGCTGCAGCGCCTGGGCGCCAAGCTCGTGAAGTGGAACGCCGGCGGCAAGCACCAGGCCGTCGTCGACCGCCTCGCCGCCCAGTTGCAGGGCGTCTGCGCCAGGCTGCCCGCCGGCGATGTGCAGCGCACCAACTGCGACGGCGTCTTCAAGGCGCCCACCACGGCCTGAACTTTCATCCGACCGACCACCATTCATGACCACTTACAACAAGACCCTCGGCACGCCCCTGAGCCCTGCCGCCACCCGCGTGATGCTGCTGGGCAGCGGCGAACTCGGTAAGGAAGTGCTGATCGCGCTGCAGCGCCTGGGCGTCGAGACCATCGCCGTCGACCGCTACGAGAACGCGCCGGGCCAGCAGGTGGCGCACCATGCGCACACCATCACGATGAGCGACCCGGTGGCGCTGCGCGCCCTGATCGAGCGCGAGAAGCCGGACCTGGTGGTGCCGGAGATCGAGGCACTGGCAACCTCCGAGCTGCAGGCGCTGGAGGCCGAAGGCGTCGTGCGCGTGATCCCGACCGCCCGCGCCGCGCGGCTGACGATGGACCGCGAAGGCATCCGCCGCCTGGCCGCCGAGACGCTGGGCCTGCCCACCAGCCCGTACGTGTTCTGCGACTCGCTGCAGGAGCTGCAGGCCGCCATCGACGGCAAGATCGGCTACCCCTGCATCGTCAAGCCGGTGATGAGCAGCTCGGGCAAGGGCCAGAGCAAGATCGACGGCCCGGCCGACGTCAAGGCGGCCTGGGACTACGCGATGGCCGGAGGCCGTGTCAGTCACGGGCGCGTGATCGTCGAGGGCTTCATCGATTTCGACTACGAGATCACGTTGCTGACGGTGCGCTCGCTGGGTGCCAACGGCGCGGTGCAGACCAGCTTCTGCGCGCCCATCGGCCACGTGCAGGTCAAGGGCGACTACGTCGAGAGCTGGCAACCGATGCGCATGGATCCGGCCGCGCTCGCGAGCGCAGAGCGCATCGCCAAGGCCGTGACCGATGATCTGGGCGGCCAGGGCCTGTTCGGCGTCGAGCTGTTCGTCAAGGGCGCCGACGTGTGGTTCAGCGAAGTCAGCCCGCGTCCGCACGACACCGGCATGGTGACCATGATCACGCAGTGGCAGAACGAGTTCGAGCTGCACGCCCGCGCGATCCTCGGGCTGCCGGTGGACGTCTCGCTCAAGAGCCCGGGCGCCAGCGCCGTCATCTATGGCGGCGTCGATGCCAAGGCCCTGCGTTTCGACGGCCTGGCCGATGCCATGCGCGTACCCCAGACCGAGCTGCGCCTGTTCGGCAAGCCCGAGAGCTTCGTCAAGCGCCGCATGGGCGTGGCGCTGGCGCACGACGCCGATGTCGAACGCGCCCGCGTGCTGGCCAAGGAAGCCGCGGGCAAGGTCACGCCAAAGGCCGTGGACTGAGCCTCATTTCGCGAGGCCTTCGGCCTTCATCGCGTCCTGCACGGCGGGACGCGCCTTCATGCGCGCGTTGAAGGCCTCGATGTTCCGCAAGCCCGTCAGGTCGACGCCCACGCCGGGCGCCCAGTTCGTGACGGTGAACAGATAGGCATCGGCGACGCTGAACTGCGGGCCCATCAGGTAGTCCTTGCCTTCGAGCTTGGCGTCGACGAAGGCGTACTTGTCCTTCAAGCGGGACGCGAAGATCTCCTTGGCCTCCTTCTGCAGCTTGCTGTTGAACAGCGGCGAGAAGCCCTTGTGCAGCTCGCTGGTGATGAAGTTGAGCCACTCCATCAGGCGATAGCGTTCCATGGTGCCGGCGGGCGGCGCCAGGCCGGTGCCCGGCGCGTGGTCGGCCACGTACTGCAGGATCGCCGGCCCCTCCGACAGGCGGGAGCCGTCATCGAGTTCGAGCAGCGGCACCTGGCCCTTGGGCGTGATCTGGTAGTAGTCGGTGCCGTCGGCCAGCGTGTGCGTCTGCAGTGCGGTCTTGACGAGTTCGAACTTCACGCCGGCCTCGCACAGGGCGATATGCGACGCCAGCGAGCAGGCACCGGGGCTGTAGTAGAGCTTCATGACGGCCTTTCAAGGGGATGGGAAGCGCGCCTGGCGGACGGCGCGAGCAGCCGCCCATGATGCCCAAATCGGCGCCGGCCCGCAGCACCTGGACACGCCATGAAGGTCTGCTACGCTCGCGGCTGCCCAACCATCGGCGACGCCATCGTGACCAGACAGATCCTCGACGACTCCCGCGTGCATCCCGCGATCCGCGCCCGCATCGCCGGCGAAGGCCGCGAAGTCATCGCCGAAGTGGAGGCTGCGGTGGCCGCCAATCGCGTCGTCGTCGTCGGCATGGGCTGGAACCCGTTCCCGGCCAAGGCGCGCAAGTGGCTGGACGCCGCCGCGGTGCCCTACAAGTACCTGGAGTACGGCAACTACGCGAGCCAGTGGCGCAAGCGCCTGCCATTGAAGCTGTGGACCGGCTGGACGACGTTTCCGATGATCTTCGTCGACGGGCAGTTCATCGGCGGCTTCGACGACCTGGCCAGGTTCGATCCGGCCGCGCTGAACAAGGGGGCGGGCGCCGCCCCCGCACGCGTGTGAGTTGGCGGCCCGCCTGGCGCGCCGCGTTCGTCGCCGCGCTCTCGTTGCTGCCAGGCGCCGACGTGCAAGCGGCGACGCTGCCGCTGCACACCTGCCGGCTGGTGGGCCTTTCGCACGACGCGCAATGTGGCGTGCTCGAACGCCCGCTCGATCCGGCCCGGCCGCAGGGCACGCAGATCGATCTGCACGTCGTCGTGATTCCGGCGCTGGCGCGCCAGAAGCTGCCCGATCCGATCTTCTTCTTCGCCGGCGGGCCGGGGCAGAGCGCCATCGGGCTGGCCGGCATGATCGAGCGCCTGACCGCACGGCTGGGCGCGCGGCGTGACCTGGTGTTGATCGACCAGCGCGGCACCGGCCACAGCGCGCCGCTGCACTGCGACGTACCAACGGCCGAGGAGTCGCTCGCACGCACGCTCGATCGCGCACGCGCGCTCGCGGCGCTCGATGCCTGCCGCGTCGCGCTGCAGAAGCTGCCCTGGGGCGACCTGCGCTTCTACACCACCGCCATCGCGATGGCCGACGCCGACGCCGTGCGGGCCGCGCTGGGGGCCGACCGGATCGACCTGATCGGCATCAGCTACGGCACGCGCGCGGCGCTCGAATACCTTCGCGCGTATCCGACGCACGTGCGCCGGGCGGTGCTGGACGGCGTCGCACCGCCTGACATGGTGCTGCCCGAAAGCGACGACGTCGACGCCGAGGCTGCGCTCGCCGCGCTGTTTCGCGACTGCGCGGCCGACACGGCCTGTGCCAAGGCGCATCCCGCGCTGGCGCCCGCCTGGCAAGGACTTCTCGCCTCGATGCCCAGGGCCGTCGACTTCACAGGGCCCGTCAGCGGCCAGGCGCATCACGTCACCATGACGCGCGACGCACTCCAGGGCCTGGTGCGCCCGGGCCTCTATTCGCCAACCTTGGGCGCACTGCTGCCGTATGCGATCGAGCAGGCCGCCGCCGGACGCTACGACCCGCTGATGGCGCTGGCCGCCGGCGACATGGACATCGCCGAAGGCGAGCACTTC
>JBJMWF010000044.1:0-6526 GCA_045810265.1 Vitreoscilla sp.
TGGCGCGCTCGCCATTGCCCAGTTCATCGCGCATCATGTCGGCCGAGAAGCCGCGGTAGATGGTGCGCACGTCGAGCTTGACGGGCTGGTCGAAGCCGGCGCGGCTGTCGACGTCGATGCGCACCTCGCGCGAATGCGCGGCCGCCGTGTTGGCGCGCATGGCCGTCAGCGCGTTGCTGCGCCCGTCGAGCACCAGCGCCCGCGCGTAGTCCGGTTGCGAGACCGTGGCCAGCGTGCCCTGCTGCGGCGAGCGCGTCGGGTCCAGCCAATGGTCGCTGCCGTCGACGCGCACCCGCGTGATCGCGTGGTCGAACGAGCCGGCATTGGGCAGGTCGTGCTCGATGTCCTTGTGGCGCTCGGTGTTGACCAGCGCGGGGCTGGCGTCGATGCCCAGGGCGCGCAGCATCGTCACCATCAACAGCGCCTTCTCCTTGCAGTCGCCCCAGCGGCGTGCGTAGACCGCGTCCGGCGCGCTCGGCGCATGCGTGCCGGCGCCGATCTCGACGCCCAGGTAGCGCACCTGCTGCTGCACCAGGCGCAGCACGGCGACGACGCGCGCGTCGGCGTCGGGCGACTGCTGCGCGATGCGATCGACGGCGGCCTGCAGCGGCGGGCTCAGGCGCGCCGGCACCGGGTAGAGCCGCTCGGCCCAGCGGGCGACCTCGCCCCAGGAGGCGAAGTCCGACCACTCGATCCACGGATACGGGTTGTAGGAACCCGGCACCGAGGCCTCGACGCGCAGGCCCGGCACGTCGTGGGCATCCCAGACGCGCTCGTCGAAGCCGCCGGCCTGCGCCACCTGCGGCGCGGCCGCGCCGGTGAGCTGCGCCACGCGCAGGTTCAGGCTGGTCGCGGCCGACAGGCGCCGATGCAGGTGGGCGACAGGCACCTGCCATTGCATGTCGAAGTCGCCCGCGTGATGGCCCTGCAGCACCGGGTTCATGCCGCTGCGCACATAGGCGAATTCGACAATGTCGCCGACGCGGATGTCGGGCAGGTCGAGCGCGATCATCTTGCGGCCGTCGTAGATGCGCGACTCGAGGTCGCGTTCGCGCTGCAGCACCTTGACCTGCACGTCGCGCAGGCGCGAGACGCGCTGTCCGTCGCGGATGACATCCAGCTGCGAGATGACCACCGACTCCCAGCTCGGGTCGACCTCGATCTCGCGATGGCTCAGGTCGTCGATGCCCTTGTCGGTGACGGCCTCGCTGACCACGTGATGGAAACGCGCGCGGGTGTTGGCGGCCAGGCGCACCTGGTCGTCGATCAGCTCGTAGCGCACGCCGAAGGCCACGTTGGCGGCGTCCGCCAGCGGATGCGCCGCGGAGTCGAACGGCACGGGCTCGACCCAGGACGGCGCCGGCCCGATGCGGTAGTCAGCCGCCGACGCCGCCGCCGCGGTCAGCAGCGCTGCGACAGCCAGCGCCACTCGCGCCGCGCGGACGCCGTTGCCTGCAATCATTCCATCCTCCCCCTGCCCGTCTCCCGCGCCCGTTGGGCGGGCGTCGCGCGAGCCTGGATTGTCGCCGCGAGGCTCAGGAGGACGAATGATCGCTAGCCCCTAAGGGCGCGCCCGTCCCCAAAAAGGGTGGGCGCGCGCCGTCGTCAGGCCGTAGCGGGATCGCTCACCCGTGGCCGGCCGTTCTCGACGCGGCCCGCCAGGCGCCGCAGGAAGGCCGGGCTGGCGTCGCAGGTGACCGACAGGTCGTACCAGCCGTAGGTTTCCTCCACCGGCCAGCTGTCCTCGACGACCTCGCCGGGCGACAGGCGGTAGTGGCGCGCCGGCAGGCGCGAATACGCGTTGGCCGCGACGGTGAGCCGCACGGTCGTCTCGCCGTCGTTGGACAGCTTCAGGCGCAGGCATTCCTGGCCGTGGCCACCGTGCTCGGCGCGCACCTCCGGCGCGACGGACGACCGGGCCGCGGCCGCCGCGGCGTCGCCGGCGAATCGGCGGTAGAACGCGCCCGGGCCGGTGACGACCAGGTCGTACAGGCCGTTGGCAGGCACCGTCGACCAGCTGTCGTCCAGGTGCTTGCCGGCCTCGACCGTATAAGTGCGCGGAGCGTCGGCACTGCCGGCCGCGGTCACGCGAAAGACCGCACCGGCATCGCCCCGGTTGGCGAAAGCCAGGCGGAAGCTGCGGTGCGTCGAGTCGACCTTGCCGTGGGCGGCGAGGTCGTACGGCAGCGCGCGCGACCACTTCAGTCCGCGCTCCTGCCTGGGCATCACCTGCACGGCCGGCGGCGTGGGCACGTAGCTGGGGTGGCGCTGGTTGTCCGGCGGGACGTAGCCGGCCGTGGCGGGCAACGCCGGCACCGCGTCGTTGGGGCTGGCGAAGTTGAAGGCCGACACCAGGTCACCGCAGACCGCGCGGCGCCATGGCGTGATGTTGGACTCGCGCAGGTGCGCATGCTCCATGCCGAAACGCTGCTCGATGAAGCGGACCAGCGAGGTGTGGTCGAACACCTCGGAGCAGACCCAGCCGCCGCGCGTCCAGGGCGACACGACGATCATCGGCACGCGCTGGCCCAGGCCGTACGGACCGGCCGGATAGCTCGCGCTGCCGGGGAAGAAGTCATTGGCCACCGTCACGGTCGAGGCGCCCTGCGAGGGCGTCTGCGCGGGCGTCGGCGGCACCACATGGTCGAAGAAGCCGTCGTTCTCGTCGTAGGTGATGAACAGCGCCGTCTGCGCCCACAGCTTCTCGTTGGAGGTCAGGATCTCCAGCACCTGGGAGGTGTACCAGGCGCCGTAGTTCGGCGCCCAGTTCGGATGCTCGCTGAAGGCCTCCGGCGCGACGATCCACGACACCTGCGGCAGCGTGCCGTTGGCGACGTCGGCCTTGAGGATGTCGAAGAAGGTCTGCGACGGATCCGTCGCGACGCTGGTGCCGCGTCGCGCACCCTCGTACAGCGGCGAGCCCGGCAGCGCGTTCTGGTATTGATGGAAGTACAGCAGCGAGTTGTCGCCGTAGTTGCCGATGTACGGGTTGTCGGTCCAACCCCAGAAACCGGCGGCATCGAGGCCGGTGCCCGCGTCCTGGTAGACCTTCCACGTGACGCCCGCGGCCTGCAGCTTCTCGGGATAGGTCGACCAGCCATAGCCGGCCTCCGCGTTGTCGACGATGGGGCCGCCGCCGGAGCCATCGTTGCCGACCCAGCCCGTCCACATGTGATATCGGTTCGGGTCGGTCGGGCCGAGCAGCGAGCAGTGGTAGGCGTCGCACACCGTGAAGGCGTCGGCCAACGCGTAGTGGAACGGGATGTCCTTGCGCGTGAAGTAGGCCATGGTGTTGCTGCCCTTGGCCGCGATCCACTGGTCGTAGCGGCCGCCGTTCCAGGCCTGGTGCGTGGTCGTCCAGTCGTGCGGCGTGCCGTCGAGGAACTGCAGGCCGAGGTTCGGCGCGTCGGGATGGAACGGCAGCAGTTCGCCGCCGTTGTTCGGCTGGTGCCACACCGTCTTGCCGTTGGGCAGCGTGGCCGGACGCGGATCGCCGAAGCCGCGCACGCCCTTCATGCTGCCGAAGTAATGGTCGAACGACCGGTTCTCCTGCATCAGGATCACGATGTGCTTGACGTCCTTCAGCGTGCCCGTTTCGCGGTTGGCGGGGATGGCCAGCGCCTTCTGGATGAGGCCGGGCACGGCGTTGGCGCCGACGGCGCCCGCGGCGGTGGCCAGGCGAAGGAAGTCGCGGCGATTCGAGTCTGTCATTGGTTGCTCCTGAAGCATTGCACGAGTGGCGGCCACCGCGGCCCCAACGCCACGCTGGCATCGCCACGCCGCAGTCGAGGTTAGGAAGCGCCAGTGTCAGCGCAGTGACATGGGCCGTATCTCCCTAGCCCTGGCTTTGCCGCAGGCGCATCGCAAGGCATGCTCGAGCGACACGCGCCTCGACCGGACACGCCTTGCGGCTGCACGACCGCAGTGCCGACGCGCTTGACCAGGCGCCTGATATTCGGCTCGATTGCCGTTTGGTCGAGCAGGCGGACAACGGCATGATGTCGGTGCTGCGCGCCGTCGACCCTGCGCTGCATGCCGGGACGCCGATGCACACCAGACCATCCCACCTCCTTCACACGCCCGTTCCCAGGCTCGGTGCGTACGCTGCCGCCAACGCAGGAACCTCGATGCTTCGTCCCGTGCTCCGCGCCTTGGTGGCGCTCCTCGCGGCCGTCTCCGCCGCGACCGCCTCGGCCTGGGGCGCCGACGGCCATCACACCATCGGCGCGATCGCCGACCGGCTCATCGCCGGCACGCCCGCGCAGGCCCACGTGCACCAACTGCTGGACGGCCTCACGCTGGAGCAGGCCGCGACCTGGGCCGACTGCGCCAAGGGCGTCGATCCGGCCAAGGGCTTTGCCTACGATACCCCGGGCAAGTACCCCGAATGCGCCGTCTTCGAGACGCCCGAGGGCGAGGCCGCCATGATCGACTTCGTCCGGCGCAACGACAGCAACTGCGCCCATGCCGCCGAAGCACCCTCCTGCCACGCGGAGTACCACTTCACGGACGAGGCGATCCAGCGCACACGCTACCGCCTGGGCGACGTGGGCACGCGGCGCTTCGACGTGGTGGCCTCCGTCACCGCGACGATCCGTGTGCTCGAAGGCCAGCCGGCGCCTGCGCCGTTCGACATCAAGGACAAGCGTGAAGCGCTGCTGCTGCTCGCGCACTACGTGGGCGACATCACGCAGCCGCTGCACGTGGGCGTGCTGTACCTGGACGAGCGAGGCCGCCCGGTCGACCCGGCGCGCAACCGCTCTGATGCCATGGACACCCAGGGCGGCAATCGCATCGTCACGATCCGCGCGGCCACCAACCACCGCAGCGAGACGCTGCACGCCACCTGGGACGACCTGCCCGAGGCACTCAACGTCCGCCACATCGACCGCGCCTGGCTGGAGCTCGCGCGACGGGTGCCGCCCACCCGGGGCCGCCTCGAAAGCTGGTCAACGCAATGGGCCGACGACACCTTGGACGAGGCGCGCATCGCCTGGCAGGGGCTGGATTTCCGGGCACGGGAAGGCGGCCAGTGGACCGTGACGCTGACCGGCCGCTATGACGATGCGATGGCACCGATCAAGAAGCGTCAGCTGACGCTGGCCGGCGCCCGCCTCGCGCAGACCTTGATGGCGCTCTGGCCCTGAATGCGCGCGTCAATCGATGAACTTGCCCATCGCCTTGGCGCCCAGCGATTCTCCGTTGGCGCCCATCACGCGCGAGATCTCGCGATACGCGCTGGCCTGCACGCGTTCGGGCAGCGGAACGAACTTGGCCTGGCGCGCCAGCGAATCGCCGTGCAGGTAGGCCCAGGTCAGGAAGCCCAGCGTGCGCTCCGCGCGGTCGCCGGCCGCCGCCACGCGCGGCACCGCCACGTAGGTGCCCATCGTGATCGGCCAGGTGCCCGGGCCCGGCAGGTCGTTGATCTCGGTGGAGAAGTCGCCGGCGCTGTACCAGGTGCTGTGCATCACGGCCTGGTGGAAGCCCTCGACGCTTGCCGGCACGAACTGGCCGTCGGCGTTCTTCATGGCCACGCCGGTGAGCTCGGCGTCGACGACGTAGTTGTAGTCGATGTAGCTGATCGAATCCTCGGTGGCCTGCACCGCCTTGGCGATCTCGCCGCTGCCCTTGACGGCGAGGGTGCCGGCCGGCCAGTCGAAGTGGCTGGCGACGCCATACCTGGCCTTCCAGGCGGCGCTGGTGCGCGACAGATAGTCCGAGAAGTGGTACGTGGTGCCCGAGCCGTCGGCGCGAGCCACGAGGTGGATCGGCCGGTTCGGCAGCTTGAGGGCCGGGTTCAACGCCTTGATCTCGGGCGCGTCCCATTGCGTGATCTGGCCGGCGAAGATGCGGCCCAGCACATCGCCCGTCAGGCGCAGCTGGTAGGGGCCGACCTTGGGCAGGTTGACCACGGGCACGACGCCGGTGATGACCGTCGGAAACATCACGAGGTCGTTCTTCTTGAGGTCGGCCGCGCTCGCGATGACGTCCGACGCGCCAAAGTCGACCTCGTGCTTGTTGATCTTGACCATGCCGGCGCCCGAACCCACCGGCGCGTAGTCCAGCGTGGTGCCGCGCGCCTTGGCGTACTCCGCGGCCCAGATCCGATAGACCGGGGCGGCGGCGGAGGAGCCCGCGCCGGAGATCGACTCCGCGGCATGGACGGGAGTGGCGGCCGCAGCGGCGGCGCACAGGACAAGCGAGATGAGGCGGTTCGACATGGGAGGGGCCAACGACTGTTTTGGAAGCAACTCAGCATTTTCCCTTAGCCAACATGACAAGTCATCTGGCGAGCCGTCAAAACTGCCACGCTTGCCGACGGCATTGCATGAAACGGCCTTTCCTGAAGCCAGGCTTGCGAAGGCCGTTCGCCGGCCACGCCAAACCTGCTGGCGCTCGTCAGGTATTCGCGCGACCGCAGGGGCGCCAATGTCAAAATCAGGCCTCATTTGCGACGACCCGATGAAAAGCGACTCTCTGGGCATGCCGGCCATCGAGCTGGCTGCGGACAACAAGCCGGCAAGAA
>JBJMWF010000045.1:0-13757 GCA_045810265.1 Vitreoscilla sp.
CTTCTGCGGCAAGCTGCTGGGCCTGCCCATGGGCTGCGACATCTGCTACACCAACCATGCCGAGGCCGACCAGGACGACATGGACACGCTGCTGGTGCTGCTGGCCAGCGCCGGCCTGAATTTCATGATGGGCGTGCCGGGGGCCGATGACGTGATGCTGAACTACCAGAGCACGTCCTTCCACGACGCGCTGTTCGCGCGCAAGCTGCTGGGGCTGGGACGCGCGCCGGAGTTCGAGACCTGGCTGCAGGCGATGGGCATCACCGACGAACTGGGCGCGCTGCGTGGCGTCGCGGCGATGCCCGCGCTGGCGCAAGCCGTGTCGCAGAAGCTGCTCGTCGGAGCCGCCGCATGACCCGCAGCCTGCCCGACCATCCCGTGCACTGGGACGACGGCGACCCGCCGGTGCATGCCCCGGCGCCGCCAGCCGATCCCTGGACGGCGCTGCGTGGTCATACCCCGGCGCGTATCGCGCTGGGCCGGTCCGGCACCAGCCTGCCGACCAGCGAGGTGCTGCGCTTCGCC
Source organism: Vitreoscilla sp. (assembly GCA_045810265.1). Classification (GTDB taxonomy): domain Bacteria; phylum Pseudomonadota; class Gammaproteobacteria; order Burkholderiales; family Burkholderiaceae_C; genus Scleromatobacter. The sequence continues at coordinate 526 of JBJMWF010000045.1, forward strand.
GCGGCGCACGCGCTGGCGCGCGACGCGGTGCACCTGCCGCTGGACGTTTCCGCGCTGTTGGCCGACCTGCGTGCGCAGGGGCTGGACGCGGCCACGGTGGCCAGCCGCGCGAGTTCACGCGTCGAATATCTGACGCGACCCGACCTGGGCCGGCAGCTGGCGCCCGCCAGCCGCGATGCGCTCGAAGGCGACGCTGCCGGCGGCCTGTGCATCGTGATCGGCGACGGGCTGTCGGCGGTGGCCGCGCAGATGCATGCGGTGCCACTGGTGACGGCGTTGCGCGATGCCGGCGTTGCGGCCGACCGGCTGGTCGTCGCGACGCAGGCACGCGTCGCGCTCGGCGACGAGATCGGCGAGCGCCTGGGTGCCTCGCTGGTGCTGATGCTGCTGGGCGAACGCCCCGGACTCAGCTCGCCCGACAGCCTCGGCGCCTACCTGACCTGGGCGCCGAAGGCCGGACGCGTCGACAGCGAGCGCAACTGCGTCAGCAATATCCGCCCTGACGGCCTGCCGCTGGCCCAGGCGGCCGCGCGCATCGCGTGGCTGCTGCGCGAGGCGCAGCGCCGGCGCGTGACGGGCATCGAGCTGAAGGACGGCAGCGAGCTGGCCGCTGTCGGCGCCGACGACACGCCTGCGCTGCCTGCTACTTGAGCGTCTTCAGGTAGGCGACCAGGTCGGCCCGTTCCTTGGCGTCATCGTCGCCACCGTAGGCCATGCTGGTGCCGGGGACGGCCTTCTGCGGGTTCGCCAGGAAGGCGTCGAGCGACTTGTCGTCCCACACGATCTTCGAGGCCGCCAGTGCCGTGCTGTAGGCGAAGCCGTCCTTGGCGCCCGCGCGCCGGCCGAACACGCCCTTCAGGCCGGGGCCCGCGCCATCGGCCGTGCCCGGTGAGTGGCACTCCGCGCATTGCTGGAACGCCATGCCGCCGGCGGCGGCGTCCTGCGCATGCGCGCTCGCGAGGGTCAGGGCGAGCGAGGTGGTGACGAACAGGATGCGCATGGCGAGGCCTTGTCGGAATGAGGCGCCATGATGCCGCGCGGTGGGGAATGTTGCGACAAGTCCCTGCCGGACCGTCGGAATGAACCTGGGCCGCCACAATGGACACGCCATGCAAACCGACACCCCGATCGAGCGTCTTCCCACCTACTTCATCTCGCACGGTGGCGGCCCCTGGCCCTGGATGAAGGAGCAGATGGGCGGGGTCTACGACCGGCTCGAAGCCGCGCTCGCCCGCATGCCCGCAGACATCGGCCGCACGCCGCGCGCGGTGTTGATGCTGTCCGCGCACTGGGAGGCGCCGCAGTTCACGGTGCAGACCAACGCCGCGCCGCCCATGCTCTACGACTACGGCGGCTTTCCCGAATTCACCTACCGCATCCAGTACCCCGCCCCCGGGGCGCCCGATGTGGCGGCGCGCGTGCGCGAGGCGCTGGCCGTGGCCGGCATCGAGTCGCAGGAGGACGCCGTGCGCGGCTTCGACCACGGGATGTTCGCGCCGATGGCCGTGATCTATCCGGATGCCGACGTGCCGGTGCTGCAGCTGTCGCTCAAGAAGGGCCTGGTGCCGGACGAACACCTGGCGCTCGGGCGCGCGCTCGCGCCCTTGCGCGACGAGGGCGTGCTGATCGTGGGCAGCGGCCTGAGCTATCACAACCTGCGCGCGTTCGGGCCGGCGGCGCGCGCTCCGTCGGCGGCGTTCGACGGCTGGCTCGAGAGCACCCTGGCGATCGCCGATGCGGGCACGCGCTCGGCGACGCTGGCCGCATGGGAGCGTGCACCCTCCGCGCGTCTCGCGCACCCGCGCGAGGAGCACCTGCTGCCGCTGATGGTGGCGCTCGGCGCGGCCGAGGCCGAGGCGGCCACGCGGGTCTATCACGAGCGCGATTTCTTCGGCGGCATCACGGTGTCGAGCTATCGCTTTGGATGACGCCGCACGGCGGACGCCGGCCAGCTTGCCGCTGGTGGCGCTGGGCGCGTCGCTGGTCTCGCAGAACCTTGGCGCGGCCATCGCCAAGAGCCTGTTCCCGGTGGTCGGTGTCGAGGGCATGACGGCGCTGCGCATCGGCCTGTCGGCCCTGCTGCTGCTCGCGTTCTGGCGTCCGTGGCGCCGGGCCGTGGCGCGGCGCGACATCGGCAACCTCGTGGCCTACGGCGCGATGCTGGGCGGCATGAACCTGTGCATCTACCACGCCTTCGGCCGCATCCCGATCGGCATCGCCACCGCCATCGAGACCACCGGTCCGCTGGTGGTGGTGCTGGCCGCATCGCGGCGCGCGCTCGACGTCGCCTGGGTCGCACTCGCGCTCGCCGGCCTCGGCTTGCTGCTGCCGCTGGCGGGCAGCGGGCCGCTCGATCCGGTCGGTCTGCTGTTCGCGTTCGGCGCGGCGGCGTCGTGGGCGCTGTACATCGTGTTCGGCAAGCGGGTGTCCAGTCTCGCGAGCGGGCAGGCGGTGTCGCTGGGCATGCTGGTGGCAGCCTTGTTCGCGGTGCCGATCGGCATTGCGCATGCGGGCGCCGCGATGTGGGTGCCGTCGACCTTGCTGGCCGGCCTGGGCGTGGCCTTGTTGTCGAGCGCCGTGCCGTATTCGCTGGAGATGGCGGCGCTGCGCCGCATGCCGCGCCACGTCTTCGGCATCCTCGTCAGCGCCACGCCGGCCGTCGGCGCCGCCTGCGGCGCGATCGTGCTGGGTGAACGGCTGAGCGCGTTGCAGTGGCTCGCCGTCGGCTGCATCATCGGCGCCAGCGCCGGTGGCGCGGCGAGCGCGGGCCCTGGTGCCCTCTGCCGGAATAGGTCATTGACAGGCGGTCAAAGCGACACATAGACTGGTTCGAAAGCCTGGATTCACCTGCGTGAAAGCCGGCTCACAACTTCTGTCGCGTTCTTGCGAGGGTACGCACATGAGTCGATCGCATCGTCTCGTTGCCGCTCGTTCCCCTGTGGACACCCCGCCCTCGGACGACGCATGTCCGGCGTGGCCGCGCCTTGAGCCGATGCGCGTCGACGATCGAGAGAGCCAGGCATGACTCCGGCGCGGCCGTCCGTCGTTTCCACGGTCGAGCCGTTGCCCGGTGCGGACGAGGCGTGAGCGTGGCAAGCCGTCTCATCTCGATCGACCAGCTCGCCGCCGCACTCGGAAGCGAGCATCCGCCGACGCTGCTGGACGTGCGCGACCTGATCGAGTCCGAGCGCGGCCACATTCCCGGCGCCGCGATCCTGCCGCGGCGCCGCATCGAGTTCCGCATCGAGGCGCTGGTGCGCGACCGCGCGACGCCGCTCATCGTCGTCGACAGCGGTGACGACATCGACGACGGCCAGCGCGATCCGCGCGCGGCGCTGGCGGCCGCGACGCTTTCGGCGCTCGGCTACCGCGACGTCTGCGCGCTCGAGGGCGGCGTGGCCGGCTGGCGTCGCGCGGGGCTGCCGGTGGTGTCGGGCACGCAGGTGTCGAGCAAGGCCTTCGGACGCCGGATCGGCGATCTCGAGCGCGTCGCGAGCGTCGACGTCGAGACCTTGAAGCGCTGGTTCGAGCAGGGCCGGCGCGTCGCCTTGTGCGACGTGCGCAGCGCGGCCGAGCACACCGAAGGTTGCATTCCGGGCGCCGTCTCGCTGCCGGGCTTCGAGATCGTCTCGCATGCGCTGGACATGACCGCCGAGTCCGACGTCATCGTGCTGTGCTCGTGTGCGCGCACGCGCAGCATGATCGTCGCGCGCACCTTGATCGACCTGGGCCTGGCGGATGTCCTGGTGCTGGACGGCGGCACGCTCGCCTGGCAGCTGGCTGGGCACGAGCTCGAGCAGGGCTCTCGGCGTCGGCGGGTGGCGCCCTCGCGGCCGGCGCGCCAGTTCGCGCAACTCGGTTCGGCCCGGCTGGCCAAGCACTTCGGCGTCGAGCGCATCGAGGCCGCCGAGCTGGCCGCGCTGCTGTATGCGACGAGCGGCAATTTCTGCGCGTTCGACCTGCGCCATCACACCAGCCACGTGGTGGCGCACGTGCCGCGCAGCGTGTCGGTGCGCAGCGACCTGCTGATCGTCCGGCATGAGGAATCCATCGCGGTGCGGGACGCGCCGGTGGTGCTGATCGACGATGATGGCGTGCGGGCGCTGCTGACCGGTGTGTGGCTGCGCCGGCTCGGGTTGCCGCGCGTGCAGAAGCTCGCAGGCGGCTACGCGTCCTGGGTCTCCAACGGGCGTCCGGCGAGCTCGGTGGCCGAACTGCCGCTCGGCTGGGCGGAGGCGAGCGCGGTGACGCCGGGATTGGGCGTGGACGACGTCTCGCGCTGGCTGGCCGCCTACGCGCCAGCGCATGTGCTGCACGTGGACACGAGTTCGTCATATCGGCGCGGCCATCTGCCCGGCGCCACCTGGCTGCCGCGGGGCTGGTTGGAGCCGCGCATCGCGCGCGTCGCGCCCTCGCAGCACGAGGCCTTGCTGCTCACGTGCAGCGACGGCGCGCAGTCCGCGTACGCGGCGGCGACGCTGCGCCGCAGCGGGTACGCCCATGTCGCCTGGCTGCAGGGCGGCACGCGCCTGTGGGCGGCGTCCGGCCGCGCGCTCGAGAGCGCCGCGCTGCCGACGCAGGACGATGAGCTGCTGCCGCCCGCGCGGCGCGACCCGGAGGCGATGCGTGATTACCTGGACTGGGAGCGCCGCGGATAGGCAGGCGACTACGCGTAGCGGCGGCGCGCGGCGGCCTCCGCGCCTTCCCCCAGGCGCACGCTCGCGGCCTCGCCGAATGGCACCACGCGGAAATCGCTGCCGGGTGGATGGCCGGACAACTGCGAGACCGCGCGCGCCAGCGCATGGGTGGGCGCGTCATAGGCGTCGTCGGCCAGGTTGAAGGTGGCGAAGTGGATCGCCAGCGTCGTCTGCGACTCCAGCGTCAGGCTGGCCTGCAAGGCCTCGTCAGGATCCATGTGCACGCGCTCCATGAACCAGCGCGGCGCGTAGGCGCCGATCGGCAGCAGCGACAGCGTCATGGCGCCGAAGCGCTCGCGGATCGCCTGGAAGTGAAAGCCCGCGGCCGTATCGCCCGCGAAGTAGACCTTGCCGTGCGGCGTCTCGAGCACGAAGCCGCCCCACAGCGACTTGTCGCGGTCGAACGCGCCGCGGCCCGAGAAGTGCTCGGCCGGCACGTAGGTGGCCGTCACGCCCTCGCAGATCGCGTGGCCCTGCCACCAGTCCAGCTCGACGACGTTGCTCGAGGGCACCTTGGCGCCGACGCGCAGGCCGGTCAGGATCTGCGGGTTGTCGCGCGCGGCCAGGCGGCGCAGCGTCGGCCGGTCGAGGTGGTCGTAGTGGTCGTGGCTCAGCAGCACGACGTCGATGCGCGGGATGGCCTCGAACGGCACCGCCGGCGGGCGCACGCGCTTGGGGCCGATCCAGGGCGCGGGGCCGACGCGCGCGGACATCACCGGGTCGGTGAGGATGTTCAGGCCGTCCACCTGCACCAGCACGGTGGCATGGCCGATCACCGTGGCGCGGATCGAGCCGTCGTCGACGCGTTGCAGCGGCGGCGCCACGGGCACGTCCTCGACATGCGTGGGCCACGGGCCGCGCGAGCGCGTGAGCAGCCAGCGCAGCACGTTGGCGAGCCCGTGCTTCTCGCGTCCGCTGGCGTTGTGGAACGTGCCGCGGCGAAAGGAGGCGGGCTCGAAGGCGTTGGAGGGCAGGGGCTTGGTCAAGTCGACGATTCGGGTGGAGGAGCCGCCCTGCACTTTACGGCCGGCGCGTGATCGGAGTGCGAACGGCGGCCGAAAGTTGCTGTCGAGCGAGGAATCGTGCCGCTTCGGGGCGATTGTGTGCCAGACGGATCGTCGTTCGTCGGTGCAGTCCGTCGCGCGCCGTTCGCGCTGCGTCGCACGGCGATTGCCGCGAAACGGGCGACAGCCCACAGTTCGAACCGTTCGAAGCCAAGGAGCAAGACATGTTCAAAGCACGCATCGCCTTTGCCGCCACGCTGGCGGCCTGCATCGTGGCCGCCGCCGTACCCGCCCAGGCCAAGGGCTGCCTCAAGGGCGCCGCCGTCGGCGGGGTGGGCGGCCACTTCGTCGGCCATCATGCCGTCGCCGGGGCGGTCGTCGGCTGCGCCGTGGGCCATCACGTCGCCGCCAAGAAGGAGCGCGAGGCCACGAAGGCGGCCGCCGCGAACCAGCTGCCGGCGAGCGCCCCGCCACCCGTGACGCGGTGACCGGGCGGCGGCTGTAGGGAATGGCCTACGGCCGCCCGCGGTGCCAGCCGATGGGGCGCCCGGCCGGGGGCGTCTATCGTCGGAACGTCAGCAACCACTGGGGGTGGCCATGTCGTTCCTTCTCTACATCGTCGGGCTTGTGCTGCTCATCGGCGGCATTGCCTGGGCACTGGTCGCCGCGCACGTCGCATCGACCTACGTCCTGATCGTCTGCCTGATCGTGGCCGGCATCGGCGTGATGATGGCGGTATCGCGTACGCGTCTGAAGGATCCACCGAACTGAGCCCGGCCGGTTCGCCCGGCGGCGGCTATGCTGGCCGCCGGCGAATCGTGGTGCCGGGGCGATGTCGAAATCGCGGGGTCTCGTTCGTCGTGTGGATGTGCCGTCGCTGAACGCGCGGCGCTTCCACCCATCGATCCGACACATTTCCACGGAGACCCCTCATGGCCAAGCAGATCTTCATCAACCTGCCTGTGCGCGACCTTCCGAAGGCCAAGGCCTTCTACGAAGCGATCGGCGCCGTCAACAACCCGCAGTTCACCGACGACACCGCGGCCTGCATGGTGCTGTCCGACACCATCTTCGTGATGCTGCTGACCCACCCGAAGTGGGCCTTCTTCACCAGCAAGCCCATCGTCGATGCGCGCGAGTCCAGCGAGGTCATGCTGGCGCTGAGCGCCGACGACCGCGCCTCGGTCGATGCCATGGTCGACGCGGCCGGCGCCCACGGCGGCAAGGCCGACGTCAACGCGAAGCAGGACCTCGGCTTCATGTACGGCCGCAGCTTCGAGGACGTGGACGGCCACATCTGGGAGACGATATTCATGGACATGTCGCAGATGCCGCAGGGCTGAGAACCTGTGAACGAAGCCGACACGCGCGGTCGTACCCTCACTCACGGGTTCTGAGGCCGCGCGGGGCTCAGACGTTGTCGGCGATCACCGGCACCAGGCTGCCCGCCGACAGCGTGATCTGCGTGCGCTTGAGCAGCGGCGACGCGGGGACGGTGCCGTCGGCGTTCAGCGGCTTGACCTTGTTGAACGTCACCACCATCTGCGAGGCCGAGACCGTGGCCGTGGCATAGCCTTGCGCGTCGTGGTCGTGGTACTTCAGGTCGGGATTGTTGGCGCCCACCAGCGCCTCGAAGGTCGGCGGGTTGGCCACCAGCGGCAGCAGCGGCGTGTTGGCCGCGCCGGCCTGCAGGTACTTGAAGAAGCTGGAGCTCGAGATGCCGGCCGACACGAAATCCACCAGCACCGGCGTGCCGGTCGCCGGGTCAGCCGTGTCGCGCACGATGCCGCACTGGAAGGCGTGCAGGTCGCCGGTGATCGCCACCACGTTCTGCACGTTCTGCGCCTTCAGAAAGCCCATCAGCTCGGCCTTGTGGGTCGGGTAGCCGTCCCACGCGTCGCAGTTGACGACGTAGACCGCGTTGTACGGCGGCGGCGCCAGATGCGTCAGGTCGGCCCACAGGCGATTGAGCATCACCTCGTTGCCCCACACCTTCCAAATGGCGCTGGAGGCCGAGATCGTGTCCTTCCACCATTGCGTCTGGGTGGTGCCCAGGATCGACGACGGGCGGCCCAGTTGCTGCGTGCGCAGGGCGTCGAACGTGGCCAGCACCGGTTGCTGCACGAAGTACCGCGAGCCGACCGAATCGCTGCCGTTGATCGGGTCGTGGCCCTGGGCCAGCGCGATCTGCGCCTCGGGGACGACGTGGTCGTCGCGGTACAGCCGCTCGTCGGTCATCACCAGGTGCATCAGGTTGCCGAACTGGAAGTCGCGGTAGATGCGCAGGTTGTCGTACGCGGCGTTGGCGGTGTCGAACGAGACGTCGCCGAAGTCCAGTGGCATGTACTCGACCCAGGCCTGCGATGCGGCGCGCCGGCGCGAGGTCTGCTGCAGGTTGGCGTTGGTGTAGGTCTGGTGGTCCTGCCAGCAGTCGTCGCTGAACTCGTGGTCGTCCCAGATCGCGATCATCGGCCACTGCTGGTGCAGCGTGCGCAGGCGCGCGTCGCTGCGGTAGGTGCGGTACAGGTAGCGGTAGTCGGCCAGCGTGTTCGCGTAGGTGCCGCCGTTGGGCAAGGGCAGGCCGTCCGGCAGCTTCAGGGCCGTATGCGCGGGCTCGGCGGCGCCCGCCTGGAACGAGGCTCCCACGGTTTCGTAGACGTAGTCGCCCACATGCACGATGAAGTCGAGGTCGGGCTCGGCGGCCAGCAGCGACATCGCGCCCCAGTGGTTGATCGACCAGTCCTGGCAGGTGAACCAGGCGAACTTCGCCTGGGCGACGGTGGCGGTGGCGGACGGCGCGGTCCGGGTGCGGCCGGCGGGACTGAAATCGGTGCCGGCCACGAAGCGGTAGTACAGCAGCGTGTTCGCCGGCAGCCCGGTGAGCTTGGCGCGCAGCGTGTTGTCCCATTGGGCATCGGTGGTCATCGTCACCTGGCCGACGTAGGTGGCGAAGTCGGCCGTGGTCGACACCTGCAGGTGCACGGGGATGGTCTCGGCGGCGCCGTCGGCGCGGACGCAGCGCGTCCAGAACACGACGCTGGTGTCGCGCGGATCGCCGCTGGCCACGCCCTGGTCGAACACGTACGTGCCGGGGGGCGGGAACGGGTCGCCGCTGCAGGCGGCCAGCGCGCCGGTGGCGGCCGCGACGGTGAAGAAGGCGCCACGCTTGAGTAGTTGTCTGCGGTCCATGTCTCATTGCTCCTGCGATGCCGAGGCTTTGGGGTGGCCGCGAGGATAGCGACGTGGCATTGCAGTTCAACCGGGTCAATACGGGGGCGCAACCGGCCGTTGCAGCGCCGCATCGCGTGCCCGGAGCCCACGGGGATTTCCTCTTGCCAGCGGTTGCGCGCCACGCAAGCGCGCCCGACACTGCGGCATGCAGCACTCCTCGACGCCCGTGGACGGGCCCGCCATCAACGTCGATGTCGCCACCCCGCGCCTGCGCCTGGAACCGCTGGCCGAACGCCATGCCGCGTCCTTGTTCGAGGGCTTGCGCGAGCCTGCGATCTACCAGTGGATCTCGCTGCAACCCTCGCCGGACCTGGCCCATCTGCAGGCGCGTTGGGCGCGCGTCGCGCAGCGCCCGCTGCAGGGCGTGCAGGTGCTGGACTTCGGCTGGGCCGTGCAGCGCATCGCCGATGGCGCCTGGATCGGCAAGATGGACGCCGAGGTGACTGCGCGCGGCGTGGCCACCAACGTGGGCTATGCCTTCGTGCCGGCCTGCTGGGGCCAGGGGTATGCGACGGAGGCCGTGACGGCACTCAGCGAGCACCTGCGGCGCCATGGCGTGATCGAGCAGCACGCCACCGTCACGGTGGGCAACGAGGCCTCGTGCCGCGTGCTGGAGCGCGCCGGCTTCGTGCGCGAACGGGTGATCGTCGGCAACGACACGCTGCGTGGCGTGCTGGTCGACGACATCGAGTACGTCCGCCGCCAGCTCTAACCGCTGCCTTGTTCGGTCGCCTCGCGCTGCGCGGCAACGTCTTCGGGCCGGCGCACGCCGGCCACGTACTCGAAGCGGCGCGTGGCGCCGTCGCGGCGATAGATGGCAAAGCGGGCGATGCCCAGGTTCTCCAGATTGGGCAGGCCCGTGGTCCAGAACTGCGTGCGACCGGCCAGGACGATGCGCACCGTGCCGTTGTCGCGTGAAGGCCGGAACTGCTCGACGACGGCCTCGCCCGTGGCGTCGACGGCCTGCTTGAACTGGCGCGCCGTGACGGGCCTGGCGCTGTCGGGCACGCGGCCATCGCATTCACGTGCCATGGCGGCTTGCACGGCCGCCCAGCGCATCGCGGCGGTCTGCTGGCCCGGGTTGACGTCGTCGCTGCGCTGGCGCGCGGTGGCGGCGCTGTGGCGCATGCCTTCGAAGTCGTCGGAGGCTTGATCGGACACGCGGTGGTTCGGCGTGCCTTCCGCGCGGGCGGATGCGCTCGACGCGAGCGCTCGCTGGCGTGCCTTGCGCGCGGCTTTGGCGGCCTGGCGCGCGGCCTGCAGCTGGGCGCTGACCTGCGCGTGCAGGTCGTCGAGCCGGCGCAGCAGGCGGGTGGATTCGGAAAACACGATCACGCGCCCGTAGCCGTTGACCTCGGCGCGCCAGCCCGCCACCAGCGACTGCGCCCGGCCGGCATGCGGCGGCAGCTGCGAAAGCAGGTCCTGCACTTCCATGTAACGGGTGGCGATACCGTTCTGCAGCTCGCGCACGGACGAGGCGCGGTCGGCGATGCTGAACTGCGAGCCCCAGGTCTCCCAATCGATGTCGTGCCAGCTGCGATCGTGAAAGTTGGGCCTGGCCATGCCTTGCTGTCCGGTTGCTGGAGAAGCCGACGCGCACGAGGCACTGGCCGCCCGCGGCCCGGTGAACTCGCTCGGCAGCACGCCGCTGCCGGGCAGGATGCTACAGGCGCCCTGGTGCCAGAGGAAGACGGCTTGGCCCGAAGCTAGGGATTCACCGCCCCTGCCGCGCCGATACCGGCGATAAACCGCCGGAAATCACGCCGCGAAAGCGCATCGGGCGCCGCTCGAAGAGGGGCGCCCATGGGTCGCGACAGCAGGCGCGTCCTGCGCCTGCGGCAAGGGATCAGCCGTTCTTGCGCTTGCGCGTGGCGGCCACCGCCAGGAACAGCGCGCCCAGGCCCATCATGGCCGCGTTGGAGGCCTCCGGGACGGCCGAGACCGGCGGCGGGGAGACGACCGGCGTGCCGCCGTCGCCAGGATTGTCGGTGGTGCCCGACTGGATCGGCGGCGTCGGAGCAGCCGGTGTCGGAGCAGGCGGCGTCGCGGGCGACGGGGGCGTGCCCACCGGCGGCGCAGGAGCGGGCTTGGTGATGACGAGGCCGCCGTCGCCAGAACCGCCGTTGCCGCCGGGTGCCGGAGCCGGCGAATTCGCGCCGCCACCACCACCGCCACCGCCGACGTCGCCCGGAGCCGACACGCTGTCGGAGGCCGTGAGCGTGTCGATCGAAGGCGCGCCGGCGGCGCCGCCAGCTGCGGGCGGGTCGTTCTGGGCCACCACGAAGCTGCCGGGCGGGATGCCGCCGGCGGCCGGGTCGCCGTACTTGAACAGGTCGTCGTCGGACGGGTGCTTGCCTGAACCGCCGCCGGCCTTGCTGGCATGGCGGCGCGGCGTGACGGACGCCAGGAGCGGCGCCCGACCGGAGTCCGGATGGACATCGGTCATCGGTCCCTGGACGCCGGCGCCGGAGGATGAGTTGCCGCCCGCGTGGGCGACGACTGGTTCTCCCTTGGGCTTCAGGAAGGCCAGGAAGCCCCCGCCGAAGCGCTTCCAGTCCACTTCCACGTAAGCGGTCGCGCCACAAAAGAAGGCGATGAGCGCCAGTACGACGGCTCGCTTGCGCTTGGTGTTGAACATGGTCCGGTCCGATGATGAGCTAGTTACCGTATGTTACTGGCTCGACAGGACGTTTCTGACGGCCTCGGCAGGGCCCGGACCAAGTCTGGAACCGAAACGTGAACTAGTTCCGCACAGTCGGCTCAAGCTAGGCAGCGATTTGTCGAGACGCGCGGGTCTTCCCGGACCGGTTGGACCGTAAGTCGGCGGAAAGCCACCGACGACGACCATGGGCGCCGACGAACTCCGGAGCGCGCCATGAATTCCCTTGCCTCGACCCCTGCCGTGCTGCGCGACGCCCCGCACGACGAGCCCGGCCTGGTGGGCCAGGCGGTGCTCAGGCTGCTGACGCAGGCGATGCGGGTCGATGGGGTGCATGCGCTGTCGCCGCGCTTTCGGCTGGTCTCGCTGCGCAGCGACGCGCCCGAGCGCGCCGCGTACCGACCCGGCGACAAGGTGCAGGTCCGCGTCGGCCGCATGGCGTTCCGCACCTTCACGCCTTTCTGCCTGGACCGGGCCGATGGCGCGTTCGACCTGCTGGGCTATGCGCACGCCAACACGCCGGCGGGCCGGTGGCTGCACGCTGTGGCGCCGGGCGATCGTTGCCATGTGCGCGGCCCGCGGCGCTCGATGGACCTGGCGGCGATCGATCGCTCCACGGTCTTCGTCGGCGACGAGACCTCGCTGGGCCTGGCGCTCGCGCTGTGCGGCACCCCGCTGGGCGGCCTGGACACGCACTTCATCTTCGAGGTGGCCGATGCCGCGGAGGTGCGCTCGGTGCTGCAGGCGATGGGCCATGGCATGCTGCAACATGCGTGGCTCGTCGAACGGCGCGGCGACGGCAGCCACCTGGCGCAGGTCGAGTCGGCGCTGGCCCGCTACGCCGGCGCCGACTCGTTCCGCCAGTACGTGCTGAGCGGCCACTCGGCGACGATCCAGCGTCTTCAGCGCACGCTCAAGGTCGCCGGCGCCAAGCCGTCGCAGATGCTCGTCAAGGCTTATTGGGCTCCCGGAAAAATCGCTCTCGACTGACATGAACCGCATTGCTCTCGTCGAAGACCACGAACGCCTGTCCGAGCTGGTGCGCAAGATGCTGGCCGCGGCCGGCATCGAGGTCGACGTGTTCGACCGCATCGCGAGCGCGCGCCACGCGATCGCCGAGACGCCGTACGGCGCGATCGTGGTCGATCGCGGGCTGCCCGATGGCGACGGCCTGTCGCTGGTGCGCCGGCTGCGCGCGGAGGGCAACGACACGCCGTGCCTGATGCTGACCGCACGCGACGCCGTGCACGACCGCGTCGAGGGCCTGGAGGCCGGCGCCGACGACTACCTGGCAAAGCCGTTCTCGATGGAGGAGCTCGCGGCTCGGGTGCGCGCGCTGCTGCGCCGGCCTGCCGCCATGCAGAGCCTCAACCCCTCGTTCGCCGACATCCAGCTGGCGCCCGACCAGGGCACCATGAGCTGCGGCGCCGAGACGGTGACGCTGCCGTCGGCGGAGCTGCAGATCATGCTGTGCCTGGTCAAGGCGGCCGGCCTGGTGGTGCGGCGCGGCGCGCTGGAGGCGGCGGCCTGGGGCCTGACCGAGGCGGTCACGCCCAACGCCCTGGACGTCGCCCTGCATCGGCTGCGCAAGAAGCTGCACGCCATCGATTCCACGCTGCAACTGGTCAACGTGCGCGGCCA
>JBJMWF010000046.1:0-5804 GCA_045810265.1 Vitreoscilla sp.
GCAGCGCGAACGCACGGCGGCAATGTCGTCCGCGCTGCCGGTCTTGGGGCACATCACGGCGGCGACGCCTGGATGCGCCGCGGCGCGCAGGTCGTCGTCGAACCAGGGCGTGTCGCGGCCATTGATGCGCAGCACGACGCTCGTGTCCGCGCCAAGGCGATCGGCCAGCGCGTCGCGCGCCGCCTGCTTGGCAGCCGGTGCGACCGCATCTTCCAGGTCGACGATCACCGCATCCGCCCCGCTCGCCATCGCCTTGGCGAAGCGCTCCGGCCGGTCGGCCGGAACGAACAGGAAGGAGCGCGTCGAAGCCATGTTGCCGTGCCTGCTCAGGAGGCCACCGCGACCGGCAGCGACAGCACCTCGGCCACGCCGCCATCCACATGCAGCATGTGGCCGTTGACGTAGGAAGCGGCGTCCGAGGCCAGGAAGACGGCCGCGCCGGCCAGCTCGTCCGGCCGGCCCCAGCGGCCCATCGCGATCGCCTCGGTGAAGATGCGCGCGCGCTCCGGATCACGCAGGATGGGTGCCGCCATCTCGGTCTCGAAGAAGCCGGGCGCGATGCCGTTGCAGGTCACGCCGTGGCGCCCGAGCTCGCCGGCCAGCGACTTGGTGAGTCCGGCCAGGCCGTGCTTGCTGGCGACGTAGGCCGTCAGCCGCTCGCGGCCGATGACCGACACGTACGAGCCCACATTGATGATGCGGCCGTGGCGCTGGGCCACCATCAGGCGCGCCGCTTCGCGGGCCAGCAGGTAGACCGCCGTGAGGTTGGTGTCCAGCGTGCGGCGCCAGTCGTCCAGCGTCGACTCGAGCAGGCCGCCCCACAGGCAGATGCCGGCGTTGTTCAGCAGGATGTCCAGGCGCCCGAAGCGCGCCCTGATCGCCTGCATCGAAGCCACGACGGCGGCTTCGTCGAGCAGGTCGAAGGCCTGAACGTCGGCGCGGCCGCCGCGGGCCCGGATGTCCCGCGCGGCGGCTTCGAGCTGCGATTCGTCGCGCGCCGCCAGCACCACGTGCGCCCCCGCCGCGGCCAGCGCACGCGCCATCGCCAGGCCCAGGCCGCGCGATGCCCCGGTCACCAGCGCGACACGGCCATCGAGCGAGAACAGCGACATGGCGGCTCCGGTCCTAGACCACGTGGCCCGTTTGCAGCGAGGCAAGCTCGTCCGCGCCGAAGCCCAGCTCGCGCAGGATGGCCTCGGTGTGCTGGCCGAGCGCCGGCACGTCGCCCATGCGGCAGTCGAAGGCATCCGAGCTGGCAGGCGGCTTGAGCGCCGGGATGGGCCCGGTCGGCGTGCCGACCTCGCTCCAGCGGCCGCGCGCCTGCAGCTGCGGGTGCTGCCAAACGTCAGCGATGGTGTTGACCGCCGCATTGCCGATGCCGGCCGCATCGAGCTTGGCCGTCACCTGCGCCGCGTCCAGGGGCGACAGCAGCTCCTCGATCAAGGCCTTGAGCTCGACGCGGTTCGCACTGCGCTTGGCGTTGGTGTCGAAGCGTGGATCCACCGCCACGTCGGATCGCTCCAGCACCTTCGCGCAGAAGCTCGCCCACTCGCGTTCGTTCTGCAGGCCGAACAGCACGGTGCGACCATCGCCGGCCAGGAACGGGCCGTACGGATAGATGCTGGGATGGCTGGCGCCGGACCGCGCGGCCGGCGGCTGGCCGGCAAAGCCGTAGTACAGCGGATTGCCCATCCACTCGCACAGGCTCTCCAGCATCGACACGTCGATGTGCGAGCCCGCGCCCGTGCGGCCACGTTGCAGCAGCGCGGCCAGGATGGCGCTGTAGGCGTACATGCCGGCGGAGATGTCGGCCACCGAGATGCCCACGCGCGTGACGTCCTCGGGCGTGCCGGTGACCGACAGCAGCCCGGCCTCGGCCTGGATCAGCAGGTCGTAGGCCTTCTTGTCCCGATACGGGCCGGGGTTCGCTTCGTCGTTGCCGTAGCCCGAGATGTCGCACACGATCAACCGCGGATGCGCCGGCCGCAAGGCCTGCGCTGACAGGCCCAGCCGCGCGCTGGCGCCGGGCGCCAGGTTCTGCACCAGCACGTCGGCCTGCGCCAGCAACTGGCTCAGGATGCCGCGCGCCTGCTCGTGCTTGAGGTCCAGCGTGAGGCTTTCCTTGCCCCGGTTGATCCACACGAAATACGACGCCAGACCGTTGACGCGCGTGTCGTAATGGCGCGCGAAGTCGCCTTCGCCGGGCCGCTCGATCTTGATCACGCGCGCGCCCAGGTCGGCCAGCTGGCGCGTGGCGAACGGCGCCGCCACCGCGTGCTCCAGCGTGACGACGGTGATGCCGTCCAGGGGGCGCGCCGAGCCCGTCATCGTCAGACCCGCTCGAAGACGGCGGCGATGCCCTGCCCGCCGCCGATGCACATGGTCGCCAGCGCGTAGCGGCCGCCGATCCGCCGCAGTTCGTGGATCGCCTTGACGACGATGATGGCGCCGGTCGCGCCGATCGGGTGGCCCAGCGAGATGCCGGAACCGTTCGGATTGACCTTGGCCGGATCGAGATCGAGTTCGCGCGCGACCGCGCAGGCCTGCGCCGCGAAGGCTTCGTTGGCTTCGATGACGTCGAGGTCGGCCACCCTCAGGCCGCAGCGTTGCAGGACCGCGCGCGTCGCCGGCACCGGGCCGATGCCCATCAGCTCCGGCTCGACGCCGGCATGCGCATAACCCACCAGGCGGGCCAGCGGCACCAGGTTCAGGCGCTTGACCGCGGCCTCGGTCGCCAGCATCACGGCGGCGGCGCCATCGTTGATGCCCGATGCGTTGCCCGCGGTCACGCTGCCCCCGTCCTTCTTGAACGCGGGCTTCATCCTGGCCAGCGATTCGAGCGTCGTGTCGGCGCGCGGATGCTCGTCGGTGTCGAAGACGACCGTGCCCTTGCGCGAGGCGATCTCCACCGGCACGATCTGCTCGGCGAAGCGCCCGGCCGCGATCGCGGCGACCGCGCGCTGGTGGCTGGCAAGCGCGAGCGCGTCCTGCGAGGCGCGGTCGATGCCGAATTTCTCGGCCACGTTCTCGGCCGTCACGCCCATGTGCATGCGGCCGAACGGATCCTGCAGCACGCCCACGGTGTAGTCCAGCAGGGTCGAATCGCCCATGCGGATGCCCCAGCGGCCGGCGGTCATGAGATAGGGCCCGCGACTCATCGACTCGGCGCCGCCGCCGATCGCGACTTCCGCGTCGCCCAGCATCAGCGATTGCGCCGCCGAGACGACGGCCTGCAGGCCCGAGCCGCACAACCGGTTGACGTTGAAGGCCGGCACTTCCTTGGGCAGGCCGGCCTCGATGGCGGCGATGCGCGACAGGTAGGCGTCGCGCGGCTCGGTCGGGATGACGGTGCCCATCGCGACGTGTCCCACTTCGTGAGGCGCGATGCCGGAACGCAGCAACGCGGCCTTGACGGCGGTCGTCGCGAGCGTGGCGAGCGGGACATCCTTCAGGGTGCCACCGAAGGATCCGATGGCCGTGCGGGCAGCGCTGACGACGTAGACGGTGGATTGGGACATGCGGTGCCCTTTCGATGTCGGGGATCAGAACGAGCGCGGCAGCCCGAGCACATGCTCGGCCACGTAGCTGAAGATCATGTTGGTGGAGATGGGCGCGACCTGGTACAGCCGCGTCTCGCGGAACTTGCGTTCGATGTCGTACTCGCAGGCGAAGCCGAAGCCGCCGTGCGTCTGCAGGCAGACGTTGGCCGCCGCCCAGCTGGCCTTGGCCGCGAGGTACTTGGCCATGTTGGCTTCGGCGCCGCACGGCTGGTTGGCATCGAACAGCTCGCAGGCGCGCCAGCGCATCAGGTTGGCGGCCTCCACGTCGATGTAGCTCTCGGCGATCGGGAACTGCACGCCCTGGTTGCGGCCGATGGGGCGATCGAACACGATCCGCTCGCTGGCGTACCTGGTCGCGCGGTCGATGAACCAGTAGCCGTCGCCGATGCACTCGGCCGCGATCAGCGTGCGTTCGGCGTTCAGGCCGTCCAGGATGGTGCGAAAGCCCTTGCCTTCGTCGCCCAGCAGGTTCTCCGCCGGGATCTCGAGGTTGTCGAAGAACAGCTCGTTGGTCTCGTGGTTGACCATGTTGGGAATGGGGCGCACGGTCAGGCCGTGGCCGATCGCCTGCTTCAGGTCGACCAGGAAGCACGACAGGCCGTCGGACTTCTTCTGCACATCGGCCAGTGGCATGGTGCGCGCCAGCAGCACCAGCATGTCGCTGTGCTGCACGCGCGAGATCCACACCTTCTGCCCGTTGATCACGTAGCGGCCGTCCTTCCTGACCGCCATCGTCTTGAGCCTGGTGGTGTCGCTGCCGGTGGTGGGCTCGGTCACGCCCATGGACTGGATGCGCAGCTCGCCCGAGGCGATGCGCGGCAGGTACTTCTCCTTCTGCGCCGCCGAGCCGCTGCGCAGCACCGCGTTCATCACGTACATCTGCCCGTGGCAAGCGCCCGAGTTGCCGCCGCTGCGGTTGATCTCCTCCATGATCACCGACGCTTCGGCCAGGCCGAGGCCGGAGCCGCCGTATTCCTGCGGGATCAGGGCCGCCATCCAGCCGGCCTTGGTCAACGCGTCGACGAAGGTCTCGGGGTAGGCGCGCTGCTCGTCGACGCGGCGGAAATACTCGTCGGGGAATTCGGCGCACAGCGCTCGCACGGCGTCGCGGATGTCCTGGAACTTGTCGGCGGGCTGGTTCAACACGGTGGCGTCTTCTTCAGAGTCGTTGGAGGTTCAGGACAGGGCCGCGTCGGCTTGCATGCACAGCGCGCCTTCGGCGTCGCGCACCCACAGGCGCGCGCTGCGCCCGTCCGCGGCCGGCTCGCCGCACAGCTGGATCGGAGCGCCTTCGAAGACCGGCCGCAGCGCGCGGAAGTCGAAACGCGCCAGATGGGCGTCGGGCCTGTTGCGGCGAACGAGATCGGCCAGCAGCGTCGCCAGCAGCGGGCCATGGACGACGAGTCCGGGATAGCCTTCGATGCCGGTCGCATAGGGGCGGTCGTAATGGATGCGGTGGCCGTTGAAGGTCAGTGCCGAATAGCGGAACAGCAGCACAGGGTCGGGGTGGATCTCGCGCCGCCAGGCCGCTTCGAGCGGAGCCGGCTTGATCGCGGGTGGCGCGCTGCCCGCTTGCGGGTGCCCGCGGTAGACGATGTCCTGTTCCTCGGTGACCGCCAGCGCGCCGCCCGAGGCGAGCTCATGGCGCAGCGTGACGAACACCAGCGGCCCGCTCTTGCCATCCTTGGCCTGCACGTCGGTGATCTCGGAGCTTCGCGTCACCGTCTCGCCGACGCGCAGCGGGCCATGGAACTGGAGCCGGCCGGCCGCCCACATGCGGCGCGGCAAGGGCACCGGCGGAAGAAAGCCACCGCGCGCGGGATGGCCGTCGTCGCCGAGCTGGCGCATGGGTGCGACGGGCAGGAAGTACAGCCAGTGGTGCAACGGCGGCACCTGGGCGTCCGCTGAAGCGTCATCGCGGTCGAGCGTCGCGGCCAACGCCGCGAGCGGCGTGGCGGTGATCACGTCGGTGTGCGTCTCGCGCTTGCCGACCCAGCCACGCAAGGCGTCGAGCGTCGTGTCGACAGTCATCATCGGCCCTCGAACACCGGCAGGCGCTTCTCGGTGAAGGCGCGCACCGCCTCGGCGTGGTCCTGCGTGCCCATCGCCACGGCCTGGAACTCGACCTCGGTGCGGATGGCGGCGTGCAGGTCGTCGACGCCTTGCGACAGCGCGCTCTTCAGAAGCGCCTGCGCGACCGGCGGCAACTGCGCATACTCGCGCGCCACGGCCAGCGCCTGCGGC
>JBJMWF010000047.1:0-6009 GCA_045810265.1 Vitreoscilla sp.
GCCGCGCGGCGCCGGCCGGGGCTCAGCGAGGCGTCGCGGCTGCACCTGGCCGACTGTGCCGAGACGCTGCGCGTGGCGCTCAATGCGCCGATGCAGCGCGCGGGGTTCTAGCGCGCAAGCCGCCGTCCTGCCCGCGGGATGGCAGCAGCTCTCGAGTGTCATCCTGCGCGCGGTCGCAGGATCCACGCGCCGGGTCGCACCTTCCCGTGCCTGGGTTCTGCGACGGCGCTTCGCTCCGCGCAGAATGACAGCTTGATGGGAACGGCCGCTTCTTGGCCCTCGTCTTCCGTCGTCCGTCGCACCGCCGGCCGCCGCCCCTGGGCCGACGCGACGCGGCGCGTTATCGTGGCGCCATGTCTTCTCCTCTTCCCGTCGCGCCGCCCGGCTCCGAAGCCGATGCCTCGCCACGCTCGCGCTGGGCGCTGTTCCTGCGGGCGCTGTCGCCGCGCACCATCGGCCTGACGCTGGTCTTCTCGTTGCTCGTCGCGGTCGCCCTCAACCCGCTGTTCGAGCTGCCGTTCACGGTGCTGCTGGGGCGCACCCTCTTCGTCGGCTTCATCACGCTGGTCGCGCGCAGCGCGGCGCTGACCATGCCCCAGCGGCTGGTGGCGCCGTGGGTGCTGCAGTCCGTCACGGTGCTGGTGGCGGCCACGCTCGCCACGCTGGCGGTCTACCTGCTGGCCACCGGCGGCGACTTCAATGCGGTCGTCTCGCACGAAGGGCGTGTGCAGGGCTTCGTCCTCATCTCGGGCACCGGCACCATCGTCGGCCTGATCCTGGCGCTGGGCGCGCTCGAGCGCCAGCGCGATTCCGAGGCCAAGGCGATGGGCCTGGAGCTGGCGCTGCAACGCTCGCGCCTCGAACGCCACGCGGCCGACGCCCGCCTGGCCGTGCTCACCGCGCAGGTCGAGCCGCACTTCCTGTTCAACACGCTGGCCAACGTGCAGGCGCTGGTCGAGACCGGCTCGCCGCGCGCGCCCGCCGTGCTGCGCAGTCTGATCGCCTACCTGAAGGCGACGATGCCGCGCCTGGACGACGGCGATGCGCAACTGGGCCGCGAGATGGCGCTGGTGCGCAGCTACCTCGAGCTGATGCACCTGCGCATGCCCGACCGGCTGCGCTTCACGGTGGAGGTCGATCCGGCGCTGCAAGGCTTCCCATGCCCGCCGATGCTGCTGCTGACGCTGGTGGAGAACGCCGTGCGCCACGGCATCGATCCGTCCGAGACCGGTGGCAGCATCGCCGTGACCGCCTCGCGTGAGCTGCGCGACGGCGACCGCGTGCGCCTGGCCGTATGCGACGACGGCGTCGGCATGGGGGAGTCGGCCGTGCCGGGCACCGGGCTGGTCAACCTGCGCGAGCGGCTGGCCGCGTTCTACGGCGGCGCCGCGCGGCTGGAGCTCACCGAGGTGGAGCCGCACGGCCTGCGCGCGGAGATCCTGGTCGACATGGCTGCCATCACCGCGCCTGGGAGGCCCGCATGAGCGGCACGACACGGGACGACGAACACGACGATGACGCCGCGCGCCCGCGCGTGACGCCTGCGAGCGTGCGCGCACTGATCGTCGACGACGAACCGCTGCTGCGCACGCACCTCGCGCACCACCTGGCCTCGCTGTGGCCGGAACTCGAGATTGCCGGCGAGGCGCGCAACGGCCGCGAGGCGGTCGACCTGGTCGAACAGCTGCGGCCCGACGTCGTCTTCCTCGACGTCCACATGCCCGGCATGAACGGCGTCGAGGCCGCGCGGCTGATGGGGCCGGACGTGCAGATCGTGTTCGTCACCGCCTACGAACAGTACGCCGTGGCCGCCTTCGAGCAGGGCGCGATCGACTACCTCGTCAAGCCCTTCGACGCCGAACGCCTGGCCGAGAGCGTGGCCCGGCTGCGCCGGCGCATCGCCGAGCGCCGGCGCATGGGCGCTGCGGATGCGGGCGCCGGCCCGCTCGCGAGCCTGGCCGGCGAGGCCACCGGCACCAGCGGCCCCCTCGCCGGCTTGCCGCCGAACGATCTGGACGCCGTGCTGTCCGCGCTCGCCGGCGAACTGCGGCGCCGCACGCCCGCCGGCGACCGGCTGCAGTGGATTCGCGCGTCGGTGGGGCAGATGATCAAGCTGATCCCGGTCGACGAGGTGCTGTACTTCCGCTCGGACGAGAAGTACACGCTCGTCGTGTGGGTCGGCGGCGAAGCCCTGATCCGCAAGTCCATCCGCGAACTGCTGGACGGCCTGGAGCCGGAGACCTTCATCCAGATCCACCGCTCCACCATCGTCAACCTGCGCTTCGTGTCGCAGGTCATCAAGGGGCCCAACGAGACGGCCGAGGTGCACCTGAAGGGGCGCAACGAGACGCTCAGCGTCAGCCGCAACCACGTGCACTGGTTCCGGCAGTACTGAAGCGTTGTCCGGGCGGGCATGAAAAAAGGGTGCCGCGGCACCCTTTGTCGTTCGGGAGGCAGGGCTCGAACGAGCCCGATGTGTCCTCAGGCCTTGCGGCGGCGCGACAGCATGAAGGCGCCGATCGCCAGACCCATCAGGGCGACGTTGGCGGGTTCCGGCACGGCCGACACCTCGACGTGCACGGCGCCGGTGTTGTTGTAGGCGTCGGAGTCGAAGAAGAAGAACTTCAGTTCGCCGGTGCCGGTGGCGGTGGCGTCCAGGCTGGTGCCGACGTGGAAGAGGGGACCGTTGCCGATCTCGCCGACGAGCGAGGCGAAGCCGTCGTGCAGCCCGCCGATCGTGCCGCTCTGAAGCGCGGGGTGGCCGTCGGCGTTCGACAGGTAGGTCGGGTCGGTCCAGGAGTTGTCCCACAGGTCGGCCGCATTGGCACGCACGCTGAACGACTCGCCGGCCGTCAGGAACACGCCGGTTGCGAGGGCGGATCCGCCGCCCAGGCTGTTGAGACGCGCATCGACCACGACATTGGCAGCGGATGCGGCACCGGCGACGGCCAGCAGGGCAGCGCCGAGGAGGGCGCGCGAGAACTTGATCATTGGGTTTTCCCTTGGAATTGCCCTCTTGGCCTTCGGCCGGGGCGATGGATCGGATCAGCGGCGGTTTCCGGGTGGTCCGCAGCTAGTTTACAACTTGTTGCAATGCTGCATTGCAATAAGAGAAAACAGTATCGCATGTGGGATAGCGATTTCCGTGAACTATTGCTGCGATTCGAAACTGACTGATTCAGGACGCTCAATCGGTGCGTGAAACGGCCGATGCAACGGCGTATCCGAGCCAATGAGAAGTGGCTGCCGGCAGGCGTCGGTATGGACGCTGGACAGGCATTTCCGGCTCAAGTTCTCGATGCGATCGTCGATATACGGGAATACCCTCAAAGGAACCCGTGATGTCGCAGCCTCCCTCCCGCAAGAACTTTTCCGTCGCCCAGAGGCTGGGGCTTGGATTCGGCACCATCGTTGCGCTTTCGTTGCTCGGTTCGGCCGTGAGCGCCTGGCAGGCGCAGGTGATTGCCGCCAAGGTGGAGCGCGTGGTCGAGGTCAACAATGCCATGACCGATGCGGTCGGCAAGCTGCGCAATTCGATGGACGAGATGGCCATCCAGGCGCGCAGCGTCGCGTTGATGACGGAGATGAAGTCCATCACGGCCGAGGTCGACAAGCTCAAGGCTGCCAAGGGCCGCTACCTGGCCGACGAGAAGACGCTGCAGGCGCTGGCCGCCGGCCCGGGCGCGAATGACGACGAACGCCGCACCGTCAAGGACATCGCGGCGCTCGCGGCCACCACCATCCCCATGATCCAGGAAGCCGCGGAGCAGGGTGCCGACGGCAACAACGTCGAAGCGGCGCTGTCGCTGACCAACCGCATCCTGCCGCTCGAGACCCAGTGGCGCGCACAGCTGCAGTCGCTGCAGAAGGCCATCACGGCCGACAGCGCCGCTGCGGCTGCAAGCGCCAGGATGGCCGAGGCCACGTTGATGGCCATCCTCGGCGCGTTCGCGCTGGCCGCGATCGGTGTGGGCGCGCTCGTGGGTTGGCGGCTGATCCGCAGCGTCAAGGGCCCGCTCGAGCGGGCGATGAGCTTCGCCCGGCGCGTCGCCGAAGGCGACCTGTCGGCCCAGGTGCATGCCGACCGCGACGACGAGCTGGGCCAACTGCTGCAGGCTCTGGGCGCGATGCAGGCCAAGCTGCGTTCGCTGGTCGGCCACATCCGCAGCACCGCGGAATCGATCGGTACCGCCAGCAAGGAAGTCGCCGTCGGCAACCAGGATCTGAGCGAACGCACCGAGCAGACCGCGGGCAGCCTGCAGCACGCCGCCAGCGCGATGACGCAGCTGACCGGCACCGTGCGCCAGAGCGCCGACGCGGCTTCGCAGGCCAACCAGCTGGCCACCTCGGCGACCGACGTGGCGCGCCGCGGCGCAGTGGCGGTGTCCACCGTCGTCACGACGATGACCGAGATCAACGCCAGCTCCAAGAAGATCTCCGACATCATCGGCGTGATCGACGGCATCGCCTTCCAGACCAACATCCTAGCCTTGAATGCCGCGGTGGAAGCGGCGCGGGCCGGCGAGCAGGGCCGCGGCTTCGCCGTCGTGGCGAGCGAAGTGCGCTCGCTGGCCCAGCGCTCGGCGGCGGCGGCCAAGGAGATCAAGTCCTTGATCGGCACATCGGTCGAGCGTGTCGAGACCGGCGCGCGGCAGGTGGCCGACGCCGGCACCACGATGCGCGAGATCGAGTCCAGCGTCGACCGCGTGACGGCCATCATCTCGCAGATCAGCTCGGCCGCGGCCGAACAGTCGTCGGGCATCGGCCAGGTCAGCGGCTCGGTGCAGCAGCTCGAAACCATGACGCAGCAGAACGCGGCGCTGGTGGAGCAAAGCGCGGCGGCCGCCGAGTCGCTGCGCGATCAGGCGCAGAGCCTGAACACGCTGGTGCACACGTTCCGGCTGGAGTGAGCGGCCGGCGCGACGCGTCGACGACGACGCGCGCAGTCGACGATCAGCCGGCCAGGCCGGCGTAGACGTTCTGCACGTCGTCGTTCGCGTCGATCCCTTGCAGGAAGGCCTCGACTTCGGCCAGTGCCTCGGCGTTCAAGGTGGACGGATCGACCGGGTTCTTGGCTTTCCAGCCCAGCTTGGCGGACAGCACGGTGAAGCCATGCTCAGGCAGCGCCTTGGCGACCACATCGAGGTCGCCGGCATCCGTGTAGAACAGCGTGGTGCCTTCCTCGTCGCCGGCTTCCAGGTCCTGGGCGCCGGCCTCGATGGCGGCGTTCTCGGGATCGGCGCCCGGCGTCGACGGTTCCGCCTCGATCATGCCGACGTGGTCGTAGTCCCAGGTGACCGAGCCCGGGGTGCCCAGCTGGCCCTTGCGGAACAGCCCGCGCACTTCCGAGGCGGTGCGGTTGACGTTGTCGGTCAGGCACTCCACCACCACCGGCACGCGATGCGGCGCGAAGCCTTCGTAGACCACGCTGGTGTAGTTGATCGTCTCGCCGGTGAGGCCGGCGCCCTTCTTGATGGCGCGCTCCAGGGTGTCGCGCGGCATCGAGACCTTGCGCGCCTGCTCGACGACCATGCGCAGCTTGGCGTTGTCCTTCGGGTCGGCTCCGGCGCGCGCCGCGATCATGATGTCCTTGACGAGCTTGCCGAACAGCTTGCCCTTGGCATCGGCGGCCAGCGCCTTGCCCTTCTCTTTCCACTGCGCGCCCATGGCGGTCTCCGTGAGGTTGGTTGGTCGCCCGCGGGCGTGTTGTCGATGCGGCGCGTGCGCCGGTGCTCAGTGTCGCATTGCCGGCGTTGGCGGTCCGAGTGCGCGTGAGTTGCACGGGCGCGCGTAACGCACGCCCGTGCGTGGGGCCGGGCGTCAGCCGGCGAAGGGCTCGGTGCGCTTGATCAGCCACGCCTTGGCGTCGCCATCGACCAGCGGCAGCAGGCGCTCGCGCACGGTGGCGTGATAGGCGTTGAGCCAGGCGACGTCGTCCGCGCTCAGCATGCCCGGCTCGATGCAGCGGGTGTCGATCGGGCACAGGGTCAGCGTCTCGAACTCAAGGAA
>JBJMWF010000048.1:0-15146 GCA_045810265.1 Vitreoscilla sp.
TGGCACCGGGGCCCACCTTCAGGATGGCGAAGTGATCGCGCACGAGCTGCGCCAAGGCTTGCGGCGTCTGGTAGTCGGTGGAGTGCGCTTCGAAGACCATGCCGGGCACCGCCTCGATGAAGTGCGACAGCGCGCGCGCCTTGACGGGCACGTAGTCGACGACCTTGTGATGGTCGAACTCCACGCCCGGCTGCACCACCAGGCCGATCACGCGGCGCCAGGCCGCAAGCAGGCCCAGCCGCTGGAAGGCCTCCTCGTGCACGGCGATGGTGTCCGCGGCGTCGGCAGGCCGCGTGACGGCCAGCTCGCCCAGGTCCTCGTGCGCGCCGCCGGGCACGGGCACCTCGGTGCCGATCACGTAGACCGGCGGCTCACCGCCGGCCTCGCCCCACGCGTGCTCGCACGCCAGCGCGAGACGCGCCGCGCGCGCCGCCACCAGCGCGGGCGGGAGCGAGACGCCGTCGTCGGCACAGGCCATCGAGCAGTCGAGGTGGATCTTGCGGAAACCGGCGCGCACGTAGTCGGCCACCAGCGCCTCGGACTTGACCATCGCCACTTCAGAAGGCTCGTCCTGCCAGCAGTTGGGGCCCAGGTGGTCGCCGCCCAGCAGCAGGCGCGAGGCGGGCAGGCCGCAGGCGGCGGCGATACCGGAGACGAAGCGGTGGAAGTCGGCCGGGCGCATGCCGGTGTAGCCGCCGAACTGATTCACCTGGTTGGAGGTGGCCTCCACCAGCACGGTGCTGCCGTGGCGCGCGCCTTCCGTCACGGCGGCCTCGAGGACAACGGGATGGGCGGAGCACACGGCGGTGATCCCGACGGGATCGCCGGCCTTGTGGCGGCTCACGAAGTCGAGCAGGTCTTGCATGGTCAGGATTCCGCGGGCGTCTCGGGCTGCAGCGCGAGCAGCAGCGCCGCGACGGTGGCCAGCGCGACGCCGGCGAGCTTGAACGGACCCGGCAGGCCGCCCGACATGCACATCGCGATCACCGCCGTCAGCAGCGGCGCGCCCGCGTTGATCAGCGGCGAGACGACGATGGCCTTGCCATAGCGGAACGCGAAGACCAGCGTCAGCGCGCCGATGGCGTTGAGCACCTGGATCACCGCGGCCAGGCCCGGGCCGCTCCAGCCCCAATGGATGGGCTGGTGGAAGTCGGTGAGCATCAGCGCGAACGGGATGGACGCGACGGCCGACAGCGCCATCCAGCCGAAGATGCTCTCGGCGTTCATGCTGCCGTTGGCCAGCTTGATGACATAGGCCTGGATGCCCCATGCCGCCAGCACGGCCAAGGCAAGCCAGAACCACAACCCGTAGTTGGACGCGCCGCCGTTGCCGTAGTCGAACAGCGGCAGGCTGGCCAGTGCCAGCACCACCCCCAGGATGCCCAGCTTGCCCGTGCGTTCGCCCAGCATCGAGAACGACAACGCGATGGTGAGCGCGGGCGACAGCGCGATGATGGGAAAGATCAGGTAGGTCGGCCCGATGCGCACGTCGTAGAACAGCACCAGCTGGCCGCCGGCGCCCAGCAGGCCGGCCGCCAGGCCCAGCACCACGCTGCGGCGATCGGTCTGCAGGCGCACCCCGGCGCGGCGCAGCGCGATCCAGGCCGGCGGGATCATCGTGAGGCACCACACCACGTAGTTGAGCGTTTCCGGGAAGCCGTGCTCCGCCGGCAGGCCGGCGAACACGCCCCAGACGCCCCAGGTCACCGTGGTGATGAGCGCGTACATGAGCCAGCGCGACTTCGCGCCGGAGCTGCCCGCGGGCAAGGTCATGGTCAGGTCGTTGTTCATGCTTTGCGCGCCAGGATGAGGAGGTTGTCCTTGAAGCTCACGTCGAGCGTCGGCCGTTGCGAACTGACGGTGCCCAGCGTGCGGCCCTCGATCCAGTCCTCGATCACCCAGTCGCCGGCGCCCAGGCCGCGCAGGGTGACCGGGCCCTTCCACGCGTCGGCGAAGAAGGCGTAGTGCAGGACGCCCTCCTTTTCCACCACGTGGGTCTCGGGCTTGTCGAAGGCGATGTCGTACAGCTCGCCGCGATAGGTGCCTTGCGACAGACGGCGCGCGTTGTAGGCGCCGATCCACTTGCGCCAGTGCGCCTCGTGCTCCGGTGTCAGCAGGAACGAGTCCTTGGGCTTGGGGTCGACCGGCCAGGTGAACTTGGTGGACACCACGCCACCCACGCCGACGGCCGAGGCGAAATCCTGGCCGCCGGTGCTCAGCTCCACGTGGTCGCCCGCGTACGCCGCCGAGGCGCCCATCAGCGCCTTGAGCGTCTTGCCCTTGTGGCGCACCTGCCAGCTGGAGGTGGGATCGGAGGCCGGCGCCGAGTCGATCCACGGCATGTTGTGATACGCGTAGCCCGTGCCGCAGGGGCAGACCTCGACGACCGCCTCGGGCTTGACGGCCTTCACTGCGTCGTACAGCGCCTTGTAGAAATCGGACAGGTGCTGCGCCGAATCCTCGGGGTGCGCGTGGTGATGGGCCGGGTTGTGGCACGGCGCCACGCCGTTCAGGTGCTGGCCGTCCACCTTGAAGCCGTCGAAGCCCCATTCGCCGATGATCTTGCGCGCGAGCGCACCCATGCGTTCCTGCGTGCGGCCATAGGCGGGGCACAGGTAGAAGCTGTTCCACCAGCTCACCAGTTGCGGCGCGCCGTCCTGATCGAGCAGCAGCTCGTCGGTGTGGTCGTGCAGTTCGTCGCTGCCCGGCGCCACCTGCAGCGGCGCGATCCAGATGCGCGCCAGCAGGCCGCGCGAATGGATGTCGTCGACGAAGGCCTTCATGTCGGCGTCGCCGTTCGGATACTTGGCCGGATCGGGACGCCAGTCCCCGGTGCGCACCTGCCAGCCGTCGTCCAGCACCACCCACTTCAAGCCCAGTTCCTGCATCTTGGGAATCGTGGCGCGCACCAGCGGGAACGAGAACTCGCGCTCGTAGCCCCACGCGCACCACACGGGCTCGTAGGCCGAGGCCGGCGGCTTGGGCGCATGGATGCCCTGCAGCGTCATCAGCTGGCGGTAGCGATCGAGCGGCGCGTAGTAGTCGCCGTTGTGCACGGTGACAAAGGACAGCGGCAGGCGCACGGTCTCGCCGGGCGCCAGGGTGCGGGCCGTGTCGTCGACCAGGCCAAGTTCCACCTCGTCGCCCGTAGCACGCACGGGCAGCGACACCAGTTGGGGCAGCTTGTCCAGGTGACCGACGGCCAGGCCCACGTCGCGCCGCCAGACGTCGGAGACGGGCGTGCCGCCGCCGTAGTCTGAGGCGTCCATGCCCATGAAGTTGCGCTGGTCGAAGCCACGCACCACGGGCTGTACCCAGTCACGCCGATCGCGGTGCGTGGAGCCGGAGTACGTCCACCAGCCGCCGCCGTGGCGCGGCGAGGCCAGCAGGCGCTGCGAGACCGCCCACAGGCCCTGCACCTCCAGCGGCGCCTTGCCCTGGTTCGAGTAGCTGACGTCCAGCAGTGCGGTGCCGGGGAACGCGTCCAGCAGGGTGATCGTCATTTCCTTGACGACGCCGTCGCTCGAACGGCCGGTGAGCCGCAGCGACTGGCCGGCGCCGAACGGCGTGGCCCCGGCGTGCGGCTCGGCCGAGACCAGCGTGAAGCGCTCGATGCGGCGGCCCTTGACCGCAATGCCGCTGGCGTCGAAGCGCGTGAGCGCCTGCAGGCGCAGGGCGGTCTTGCCGACGATGCGACAGCGCATCGCGTCGTCGAAGTGCAGGCCGATGCGCTCGTCCTCCACGCGCACGTGGCCGCGGCCCGAGTCCACCAGCGCGGCGCGGCTGGCGGCCGGCAGCATCGTGGTGGCGCCCAGCCATTTCAGGAAGACCCGTCGAGCGGTCATTGCGTGGCTCCCCAGGCGCCCTTGAAGACGCGTTCCGCGTTGAGGTGATACAGCTTGTCGATGACGCCGCGCGGCAGCGCCAGTCCCTTCACGGGCTGGTCGAGGTCAGCCGCCTTGAAGGTGTCGTCGGTGGCGAAGTAGCGCCACTGTTCGCGCCAGGCAATGCCCGCCAAGCGCGCCATCTCGGCGCCCGGCTGCGCGGGCTCCTGTTCCATGTCGGTGGCGTACAGCAGGCGATCCTGGTACTTGATGAAGAAGCGGCGCACCTTGTCCCGGTCCTGCCGGCTCTGCGACTGGATCTGTCCCAGGCGCGCCGCAATGTCCACCGTGGCGCCCGGATAGCGATCCAGGAAGGCGGCGAGTTCGTCGACGTTGCGCTCGAGCGAGGCCATGTGCATGCCCACGAAGCGAAGCTTCGGATGCGCGTCCAGCAGCCGATCGCGCGCTGCCATCTGGTCCTGCCAGCTGGGCATCTCGGGATGGAGGTACATGTGGTACTGCGGATGCGCCTTGAAGTACTCGCGGTCGTTGTCGACTGACATCTTTTCAAGCGGCAGCCAGCAGTTGTATGGTTCGCCCTGGTGGTCGAGCAGCGCGATGCCCTTGGCCTCCATGTAGTCGAACACCGGCCTGAGCCGACGGTCGTCGAGCATCACCAGCTTGCCCTGCGCGTCGCGCAGCGACATGCCCACGTTCTTCCAGACCTTGATGCCGACCGCGCCGGCCGCCATCGCCGCATCGATGCGGCGCTCGGTGCGCTCCACCCAGCCGGGCGACTCGAAGTCGGACACGGAGAAGGTGCCGGCGAAGGCCACCTCCGCCGGGAATACGGTGTGCAGCGCCAGCGCCACGCGGAACTGCTCGTCGATCGGTGGAAAGTCCGGGTAGTCGACGTTGATCGTGAGCACCTTGAACTTCTGCGCCCGCGCGGCCTCGACGAAGCCGGGCTCCGGGTTGTGCAGGTGCATGTGCGTGTCGATCTTGGCGACATGGTCGTAGTCGCTCATCGTGTAGCCGTTGGCCGCCTGCGCGGCCGCCTGGCCGCCGGCAAGAGCGGCCGCCACAGCAAGGGCCAGGGTCATCAGCGAGGATCTGGTCATGGCTTACAGCGACAGGCTCAGGCCCAGGGTGAACGCGCGGCCGTAGCGGAAGTAGCCGTTGGGCAGGCTCACGTTGCCATTGGTGATCACGTATTCCTCCTTGGTGTCGAGCAGGTTGCGGCCTTCCAGCGTCAGGCGCACGTGGTCCGTCACGCTGTAGGCGACTTGCGCGGTCAGCCAGGTGATGGCCTTGGCCTGCGCGTTGAAGCCGGTGCCCAGCACGTTGTTGGTGGTGACGTAGGCGGCGGTGTGGTCGCCGGTCATGCTGGCGCTCCACGGGCCCTTCTCGTACAGCACGCCCAGCGACGAGGTCGAGGGCGCGATGCCTTCGAGCGGCTGCTCGAGTCCGCCGACCCAGCTCTTGGAGTTGTTGTGCGTGTACTGGCCCCGCACGCCGAAGCCGTTGGCCCACAGGTGCTGGAAGCCGACCTCGAAGCCGCGCACCTTGGCGCGGTCGCCGTTGATGGGCATCTGCACGTTGAACAGGTGGCCCGGCACGCCGATGTCGATGCCGCTGGTGTAGCTGGACGTGATCTGGTTCTTGATGTTCTTCTGGTAGACCGCCAAGTTCACCTCCGAGTCCTTGGCGTAGTAGTACTCGAGCGAGGCGTCGAACTGGATCGCGCTGTAGGGCTTGAGCTTGGCGTTGCCGCCGAAGACGTCGGTGAAGTCGCCCCACGACACGCTCTGCGTCGTGCTGGTGGGCGCCAGCTTGTCGACCGACGGCCGCGCCATCGTCTTGGCCGCGCCGAGCCGCAGTTGCAGCGGGCTGGAAATGTGCCAGACATAGTTGGCCGAAGGCAGCGCGTAGCTGTAGTCGCCGTCCTGCGTCAGAGGTGTCGGGTCGCCGTAGGTCACGGCGTAGTTGAACGGGTTGAATTCCTCCAGGCCGACGATCTTGGCGTCCCAGGCGAGCGAGGTCGTCTTGGTCTTGACGAAGCGCACGCCGGCGTCGGCGGTCCAGTTGTCGCCCGACATGTCGGCCTCGAGCCAGGTCGCCAGCGTGCGTTCGGTGACGCGATAGCTTTGCAGCGGATCCCAGGCCGGCGCCGCTGCGGCGTAGTCGTAGGTCGTGCCGTCGGCGCGCGGCTGGCCGTTGTAGCTCTTCAGGCCGTTGATGTAGTTGTTGACGTCAAAGCCCAGGAAGTCGCGCGGAAAGTTGCCGCTGACCCCGTTCATGAAGTTGGGCAGGCTCAGGTGCTGGTTGATGATGTTGCCGCTCAGCGCGCCGACGTTGACGGCCTCGTCGTCGGAGTAGTAGTTGGCGCCGTTGTTGAAGTCGTTGTCGATCAGGTTGCGCGACTTCTTGCGCGAGGTCAGCGCCGCGCCGAACTTGAGCTGGTCGACGTGCAGCTTGTCGATCTGCAGGACGGCCGCTTCGGAGGCACCGAAGATCCGGTCGTCGACGTTGTCGCCGGACAGCTCGAAGTAGTGCGTATTGAAGTCCGACGCGCCGAACTGTCCGTTGGCCAGGCCGCGGGCCAGGTCGCGGCCGTCGTCGAAGCTGACGGAGACATCGGGAATCTGGCCGCCCCTGAGCGAGATGTGCGTCGTGTTGGGCTGGTTCATGCGCAGCACGACGTACGTGTCCTGGCCGCCGGAGTGCCGGCCCGATGTCGACTGGTACACATCGGTGGTGAGCAACAGGTCCTTCGTCGCGTGCCACTCGGCGTTGATGCCGTACAGGCCGGTGTTGACGACGCGGTGCGTGGTGTTGTTCAGCAGTTCGGGATTCAGGCGCAGCTCCGGATCCGGGTTGTCCATCGTGAAGTCGGTGACCACGCCGTTGGTCACCGTCATGTTCGACCAGCGGCCCGGCGAGAACAGCGGATAGAACGACTGCTCCATGCCCACCTGCGGGGAGTCCAGGCGCGTCTTGATGCCGTCGACCACCACCTTCAGGTCCTTGCTCGGTCGCCACTCGAGCTTGCCCGAAAGCGCGAGTCGCTTCTTGTCCTCGAAGATCGAGCCGACGCGGAACTGCCCCGGCGCGATCAGGCCTTCCTCGTTCGGGTCGAGCACGCCGTCGCCGTTCAGGTCGATGTTGCCGCCCCAGGCATTGCCGTAGGGCCAGTTCGCCTTCGGATCGGTGGTCGGGTTGCGCGTCCAGCCGCCGTCGTTGCCCGCCGTGTCGGTGCGTTCCCGCCGATGGGCGTAGACCACGCCCAGCAGCATGCCGAACTGGTCGGCGAAGGTATTGCTGTAGGTGGCGGACAGCTTCGAGCCCTTGAGCGTCGTCATCAGGTTGCGGTCGCCCTCCAGGCGCAGCAGGCCGTGCTGGCCCTTCTGGTCGAACGGGCTGGCCGAACGCAGGTTGATCAGGCCGCCGATGGCCCCCTCGGTGAGCGAGGCCTGCGTCGACTTGACGACATCGGCGCCGTTGATGATGTCGGATGGCAGCACGTCGAACGCGAAGTCGCGGCCCGCGCCGTCGGTGCCCAGGATGCGGCCGTTGAAGGTGGTGAGCGTGTAGTCGGGGCCCAGGCCGCGCACGCTGACGTACTGGCCCTCGCCGCCGGCCGTGCGGCTGATGGACACGCCCGTGATGTGGCTCAGCGAATCGGCGACGTTGTCATCGGGAAAGCGGCCGAGCTCGGTCGCGCTGATGCTGTCCTGCACGACTGCGGCGTCGCGCTTGATCGCCATCGCGCGCTCCAGGCTCGCGCGGGTGCCGGTCACCACCACCGACTGCACCGGGTCCGGCGCCGCCGCCGGTGCGGACGCCGAGGCGGCCGGCGCCGCGGTCTGGGCGTGTGAGGCGGCGTGGTACATCAGGCTGATCGCAGCGAGTGCCATCAGCGAGAGAGGGTGCACAGCGGGTCGCGGAGTCGGTCGGACACTCATCGGGTAGTTCCTCGTTGGAGTCGCCGCCTGACATCAGGCGGTCGAGTTCGGATGCAGGACACCGGGCGGCTTCGAAGCACCGCTCTTCAGGACGAGTAAAGTCTAGATCGACTTGCGAAAAGTTTCGTTAATGGTTTCACTTACGGATTTCGCTTTCGTTATACAACAAACGAAAGACGAGACGAGGCCGCTGGGCGTGAAACCAATCGCCCGGCCGACCGGGGCCGGCGCGCGGGCCGCCTGCGGTCAGACCAGCCGCACCTCGACGCCGCGGCGGCGCAGCTCCTCGACGATCTCCGGATTCGCCGCCTTGTCGGTGATCAGCAGATGCACCTGATCGACGCTGGCGATGACCGACAGGTTGCGTCGCATCAGCTTCGACGAATCAGCCACCGCGACCACCTGGCGCGAGATGCGGATCATCTGGGCGTTGAACTGCGCCTCTTGCAGGTATGGCGTCATCAGGCCGATCTCCGGATCGAGGCTGTCGACCCCGAGGAACAGGCGGTCGGCGTGCAGCGTGCCGAGTGAATTGACGGCGATGGGCCCGGACAGGGAAAACGACTGCTCGCGCAACTGCCCGCCCGGCATGATCAGGTTGACGTGAGGCACCGGCGCCAGCACGGTCGCGATATTGAGCGCATTGGTGATCACGTTGATGCCGCTGAGCGGCAGATCGCGGATCTGCCGTGCGATCGCGTAGGTGGTGGTGCCGGAGTCCAGCAGGATGGTCTCGCCGTCGCGGATGAGCCCGGCGGCCGCCACGGCGATGCGCTGTTTCTCGTCCTGGTGCAAGGCCTGCTTGACATCCAGCGGCACCTCTTCGCCCTCGCGCGCCGGCAGCGCGCCCCCGCGCGTTCGAACCAGCGAGCCCTCGGCCGCCAGCGCCGCGAGGTCGGCACGGATGGTGACCAGCGAGGTCTGGAAGCGCTCGGCGAGCTCGGCCACGGTCACCCGGCGCTGCTGACGCACCAGGTCGACGATCAAGCCACGGCGCTCGTCGATGAGCAGGCCGGACGGGCGCTCGAGCGCCGGCGCGTCGGCGAGGGAATCAGGCATGTCAGGGTCTCGATGTTCGATCGCAACTTTCGAATGATAACGAAACGAGCGGATGACAGGCTGGATTCGCAAGGTGAACGGCCATCTGCTCCGTCGATTGCCACGGGTGTTCGCTTTCGTTTCAATGAGATTGAAACATCCGAATCACCAACGAAAGTACCGACAAGTTTTCATCCTTCGATGCCTTCGAGTCGGCACAACTCCCGGGCTCGACATCGACGCTAGCGCTGATCCACCGCCGCGATGGATCCTGCGACGTTTTCATAGGCCTCCACGGACACCGACAGATCGCCGCGGAATGGCCGGTCCAGCGCGACGATCAGCACGATGACCAGCGCCATGGAGGCCGCCACCATCGCGGTCACGGCAAGGTGCATGCGAAAGTGCCGGGTACCGAACAGGTACGTGAAGCCGATGGTGACCGCGCTGCCAAAGGCGACGATCCACCATACGATGGCAGGTATGGCGGCGTCGGCGGCCAGGATGCGCGTGCGGCGGGCGTCGTACAGCGAGTTCATGGTGCGCAGGAGTTCCGCGACGATGACCGTCTCGCGCGGCGTCTTGGGGTCGAGCGTCGCGATCAGGGAATGGATATGGACGAGCGTCCCTCTGCCGACCTGGTTGATATGTCCGGCCTGTTGCGACGGCCATTCGTCATGGACGACCTGGTGGAGGTACTTCTTGATGTCGGCCCTGATCGGGGCTACCTGGGCGTCGGGCAGGCCGATGGTCTCGCGATAGAGATCGCCGACATAGCTGGCCTCCACGTCGACGATCTTGTCCCCGCTGGTGAAGCTCTCCCACGTCGCCACGGCGATGAAGGCCAGCAGCACTGCATAGGCGACCCCCACGATGCCCATCGCGGCGGCGGTGACATCGTTCTGGCTGCCCCGCATGTCGACATTGACCAAGCGGTTCGTCACCACCAGGCCCGCCATGGCCAGGGCCACGACGAGCGCGACGAACAGCGAGCCCCAAAGAATGGTCGGAGTGCTATAGATCCAGTTGATCATCGTCGTCTCCCATCGGCGATGGCGCCGCCAATCGACTCTATCAGCAGGTCAGTCCGCGTCTCGTCCGGACAGCGCCCCCCCCACGTCATCATCAATCTGATGGATGCTCATTCCTGCCAGGGCCAAGCATCATGGTTCAACCAAGCGGAACACAACGGGAGAACCAGGTGCACGAACCCCTCCAGGCGATTCGGGCCTCATCCACCGATCCACTTCGCACGTCGGCGGGTTCGAGGCAAACAGACCACCTCACCGGGCCGACGCTCGAACGACCACCCGTCGACAAGTTGGGGCGCGAGCAGGTGTACCGCGTGGCAGGCCATGGGCACGCGCAACGTGGATCGCCTGCGATCAGGACCGAACACCGGATCACCGGCGTCGATGTGGTCGTGCAGGCGTCCCGGGCGGCAAGCGCCGCCGATCACGGCAAAGGGAGTACGGAACGATGAGCAACGTCACACGCTGGTTCGTCGAGTTGCAGACACAGTCGATCAACGACTCGCGCCGAATCAATTTCGCCAAGCGGGAGGACGATCCGATCGGCGGAGTCGACCGGCACAGCGCTGTCTTTGCCACGGTGACCGAGGTCGCGGCACCGCCAGGCGGCCCGCTGGATTTTCCGTTCCAGGGTGCGGCGATGCTGGCTGTCAACAATATCGTCCCGCAGGACGATGGGTCGGTACAGATCGTCGTGCGCGTCGTGCCGGAGTTCTATGGCTTGAACATCCGCATTCAATTTCTCGTGTCGAACGACTGAAGGCCAGCAGGCCGCCGTTCAGCCCAGGTAGCGCTTCTCCAGATGCGCCTTGAAATGCGCCGGGTTCAGCGTTTCGCCGGACGCGCGCAGCGCCAGTTCGTCGGTCGTCCAGCGGCTGCCCTGCAGCCAGATGTTCTCGCGCAGCCAGTCGAAGACCGGCGCCAGGTCGCCGTCGTGGAGGCGGGCGTCCAGGTCGGGGATCTGGCGGCGCATGGTGGCGAACCACTGCGCCGCGTACATCGCGCCCAGCGAGTAGCAGGCGAAGTAGCCGAACAGGCCTTCGGGCCAGTGCACGTCCTGCATGGGACCGTCGCGGTAGTTGCCGCGGGTGTCCACGCCCAGCAGGGTCATCATCTGCTCGTCCCACAGCGCGGGGATGTCGTCGACCTCATAGCGGCCTTCGATCAGGCCGCGCTCGATCTCGTAGCGCATGATCACGTGCGCCGGATAGGTGACCTCGTCGGCGTCGACCCGGATGAAGCCCGGTTGGACGCGCGTGAGCAGGCGCTGCAGGTTGTCGGTGGCCAGCGCGGGCTGGTTGCCGAACGCGTCGCGGATCAGCGGCGCGATGTGGCCGACGAAACCGGGGTGGCAGCCGACCTGCATCTCGAAGGACAGGCTTTGGCTCTCGTGGATGGCCATCGAGCGCGCCTCGGCCACCGGCTGTCCGAGCAGTTCGCGCGGCAGGTTCTGTTCGTAACGGCCGTGGCCGGTCTCGTGGATCGTGCCCATGAGGCTCTGCACGAATTCGTCGTCGCGAAAACGCGTGGTCAGGCGCACGTCTTCGGCCACGCCGCCCGAGAACGGGTGCGAGCTGACGTCGAGGCGGCCACCATCGAAATCGAACTTCAGCACGCGCATCACCTGCTCGCACAGCGCGCGCTGGGCGGCGCGGTCGAACGGGCCCTGGGGCGTCAGCGTGGGTTCGCTCGCCTGCCTGGCCGTGATGCGCGCGATCAGTCCGGGCAGCCATTGCTTGACCTCGCCGAAGATGCGCTCGATGGTCGCGCCGCGCATGCCGGGCTCGAAGCGGTCGATCAACGCGTCATAGGGCGACAGGCCGCTCTGCTCGGCCAGATGGCGCGCCTCTTCGCGGCCGACCTCCAGCACTGATTTCAGGTTGGCGGCAAAGCCCGCCCAGTCGTTGGCCTTGCGTTGCGTGCGCCAGGCGTACTCGCAGCGCGAGGTGGCGAGCGCCCGGCGCTCCACCAGTTCGGCCGGCAGCGCGTTGGCGCGGAACCAGTCGCGTTCGATCTCGCGCAGGTTGGCTCGCTGGGCGTCGCTGAGGGCCTCGTCCTTGGCGCGCGCCAGGTGGTTCTTGAGCGCCGGATCGGTGCGCATGCCGTGCAGCAGCATCGCGATCTCGGCCAGCGCCTGGCCGCGCGCGGTGTTGCCCTTGGGTGGCATGTTGGCGGCCTGGTCCCAGCTGGCCATGCTTTGCAGATGCCCCAGGCGATACAGGCGCAGCCAGGTGGCGGTGAGCGCGTCGTAGGACGGCGTGGCAGTCGTTGTCATCTTGGTTCCCTGAGATCGATGTGCGGTGGTTCGGCATGCGCTCGGCGCCGCGGCCGATTCATTCTCGCCGCGCCCACGATGCTCGCCGCCTCCCCATTTGCCCGTATCCCCCTGTTGGGCGGGCTGGCGACGCGGCGCGTCAGAACCGGTGCAGTTCGAGTCAGGGCTTCAGGTGCGGCCAGAGCCACACCAGCGCCGTCGTGTAGATGAGGTACCGCAGGAACTTGCCGATCGCCATGTAGCCGACGCAGGGCCAGAACGGCAGTTGCAACCAGCCGGCGATGGCGCACAGCGGATCGCCGATCACCGGCAACCAGCTGAGCAGGCAGGCGGCGGGGCCGTGGCGGTCGACGAGCGCCCGCGCGCGGCGGCTGGCGGGCCCCGGCGGCTTCTTGTGCGCGAGGCCTTCGTAGGCACGCTCGGCGCCGTAGCCGGTGGCCCAGCTGATGGCGCCGCCGATGGTGTTGCCGATCGTCGCCACCACGATGGCCCACCAGATCAGCGAGGGATTCAGCAGCACCAGCCCGGCCAGCGCCGGCTCGGAGCCGAGCGGCAGCAGCGTCGCCGACACCAGCGAGACGACGAACAGCGTCAGCAGTCCGTACTGCGGCAAGGAGAGCCAGGCGATGACCCCGGCGAACCAATGATCCATGCGACCGCATTGTGCGCGAGCTCGGCCGGGCGGGTAGTCGGCGTGCGGATTCGCACGCCGCCAACACGCGCCGGCCGCGCCGCGGGGCGGCCGTCCGGCTATACTTCTGCCTCGTTTTTCAGCACTTGCTCCGGGGGCCCCACCCCGCTCGACAGCAGGTGCGCCGCCCACCTCCTTCCCCCGGATCACCCCCATGCACATTGGCGCGATCGAGCTGCCGAATGCCCTGTTCGTCGCGCCCATGGCCGGGGTGACGGACCGGCCGTTCCGCATGCTGTGCAAGCGCCTGGGCGCGGGCTACGCGGTCAGCGAGATGGTGACCTCGCGCAAGGATCTGTGGCACACGCTCAAGACCTCGCGCCGCGCCAACCACGACGGCGAGACGGCGCCGATCTCGGTGCAGATCGCCGGCACCGACGCGCAGATGATGGCCGACGCCGCGCGCTACAACATCGACCGCGGCGCCCAGATCATCGACATCAACATGGGCTGCCCGGCCAAGAAGGTCTGCAACAAGTGGGCCGGCTCGGCGCTGATGCAGGACGAGCCGCTGGCGCTCGAGATCGTCCAGGCCGTCGTCGCCGCCTGCGCGCCCGCCAACGTGCCCGTCACGCTGAAGATGCGCACTGGCTGGTGCGACACCGAGCGCAACGCGCTGCGCATCGCGCGCGCGGCCGAGAGCGCCGGCGTGGCCATGGTCACCGTGCACGGCCGCACCCGCGAGCAGGGCTACAAGGGCTTCGCCGAATACGACACCATCGCCGCCGTGAAGGCCGCGCTGCGCATCCCCGTGGTGGCCAACGGCGACATCGACTCGCCGCAGAAGGCGCGCGCGGTGCTGCAGGCCACCGGCGCCGACGCGCTGATGGTCGGCCGCGCGGCGCAGGGCCGGCCCTGGATCTTCCGCGAGATCGCCCACTACCTGGCCACCGGCGAGCTGCTCGCGCCGCCGCCCACGCGCGACGTCGCGCGCTGGCTCACCGAACACCTGCACGACCACTACGGCCTGTACGGCGAGGACCTGGGCGTGCGCACCGCGCGCAAGCACATCGGCTGGGCCGTCCATGCACTGCCGGGCGGATCCGAGTTCCGCGCGGTGATGAACACGCATGCCGACTGCAAGACCCAGATGGCGGGCGTGACGGACTACTTCGACCAGTTGGCCGACCGCTACAAGCTGTGGCCGGCCGCCAACGAAGCGCTGCTTCAACAAGAAGCCTGACGACAAGAAGACCAAGCCAGCATGAGCAAAAAGCAAATCGAAGCCTGCGTCCGGGAGACGCTGGAACAGTACTTCAAGGACCTGCACGGCGTCGAGCCGCACTCGATGCACGAGATGTTCCTCAGCACGGTGGAAAAGCCCTTGCTGGACGTCGTGCTGCGCCATGCGGACGGCAACCAGAGCAAGGCCGCCGAGTGGCTGGGCATCAACCGCAACACCTTGCGCCGCAAGCTGCTCGAGCACAAGCTGGTCGATCAGTGACCGGCGCCGCGGCCGGCACGCACGCCCACCGCACTCCAAGAACCTTTCCTTCCAAGTAGCCCACCATGTCCCTCACCGCCCTGCTCTCCGTGTCCGACAAGACCGGCATCGTCGACTTCGCGCGCACGCTCCACGACAGCGGCGTCAAGCTGCTGTCCACCGGAGGCACCGCCAAGCTGCTGGCCGAGAACGGCCTGCCCGTCACCGAGGTCTCGGAGATCACCGGTTTTCCCGAGATGCTCGACGGCCGCGTCAAGACGCTGCATCCGCGCGTGCACGGCGGCCTGCTGGCGCGCCGCGACGTGCCCGAGCACATGGCGGCGCTCAAGGAGCACGGCATCGGCACCATCGACCTGCTCATCATCAACCTGTACCCGTTCGCCAAGGCCACCGCCAACCCCAACTGCACGCTGGAGGACGCGATCGAGAACATCGACATCGGCGGCCCGGCGATGCTGCGCGCCGCCGCCAAGAACTGGCAGGACGTCGCCGTCGTGATCGATCCGTCCGACTACCCGCAGGTCATCGCCGAACTCAAGTCGCCCGAAGGTCTGCAGAGAAAGACCAAGTTCGCGCTCGCCAGGAAGGTGTTCGCGCACACCGCCGCCTACGACGGCATGATCACCAACTACCTGACCGCGCTCGAAGACGGCGCCGAGGGCCATGGCGACGCCGTTCCCAAGCGCGGCGACTACCCGGCCACCTTCACGCTGCAGCT
Source organism: Vitreoscilla sp. (assembly GCA_045810265.1). Lineage (GTDB taxonomy): Bacteria > Pseudomonadota > Gammaproteobacteria > Burkholderiales > Burkholderiaceae_C > Scleromatobacter. The sequence goes on from JBJMWF010000048.1 coordinate 14,987, forward strand.
GACCAAGGTGCAGGACATGCGCTACGGCGAGAACCCCCACCAGGGCGCCGCGTTCTACCGCGACGCGCAGCCGGCGCCGGGCACGCTGGCCGGCTGGCACCAGTTGCAAGGCAAGGAGCTGTCGTTCAACAACATCGCCGATTCCGACGCGGCGTGGGAA
>JBJMWF010000049.1:0-3080 GCA_045810265.1 Vitreoscilla sp.
ACCGGCTGGTCCACGGGACCGAACCGGACGGCATCGGGCGTGTGGAACTTGTCCAGCTCGATTCCCTGCCCATCGGGAGTGCGCAGCATCGCGAGCGTCGCCCGGACATTCTCGAGCCCGATCAGTCGTCCGACCAGCGGCCCTTCGACGGTCGTCTCGCCCTCGAGCGCCAGGCCCAGTGCGATGAAGAATGCCTTCACGGCCTCGAGGTCGTCGACGACGATGAGGACATTGTCCATGCGTTTGAGCGTCATGCCGTTCCTCGCTGCACGTTCACTGATGACGCCCTCGCCACGCGGCGCCCGATGAATGCAATCGGCCTTCGAGCAAAAGCCGGCGGGCGCGCAAGCAAGCCGCTTGTCGCCCGCCCGGCGACCCGGTCTTATTTCGACGAGATCAGGTCGACCTCGAACACCAGCGTTGCGTTCGGCGGGATCACGCCGCCGGCGCCGCGCGCGCCGTAGCCCAGTTCCGGCGGGATGGTCAGCACGCGGGTGCCGCCGGCGGCCATGCCTTGCACGCCTTCGTCCCAGCCCTTGATGACCATGCCCTGGTCGAGGCCGAACACGAAGGGCTGGCCGCGGTCCTTGCTGGAGTCGAACTTCTTGCCGCGGCCGTTGGCGGCCGCCGGGTCGGACAGCCAGCCCGTGTAGTGCACGGTGACCGACTGGCCGGATTTGGCGACCGGGCCGTCGCCGATCTTGGTGTCTTCGTATTGCAGGCCGGAGGGGGTGGTGGTCATGTCGGGTTCGCTCTGGTTGAGGAGGGAGGACGCCGGGGGCGGCGCGGAGGAAGGGATGATGCCACCGACTTCGCGCAGCCGGTCGGCCCAGGCCGGCACCGCCTTCGCGAGCCAGCCGGAGGGCGTCTCGCAGTGGTCGCTGCCGTCGTGCAGCGGGGCCGGCAAGCCGAGCACACGCGCGGCGCGGCGCAGTGCGGCGACCGCCTCGACGTCACTGCGCAAGGCGAGTGGCCGCGCGCCGGTCTGTTTCGACAGCTTCTGGCCGTCGTCGGCGTAGACCAGCGGCGTGTGCAGGTAGCGCGGCGTGGGCAGGCCCAGCGTGTGTTGCAGGTGGATCTGGCGTGCGGTGTTGTCGGCCAGATCCTCGCCGCGGACGACGTCGGTGATGCCTTGGGCCGCGTCGTCGACGACCACGGCCAGCTGGTAGGCCCACAAGCCGTCGGCGCGCTTGAGAACGAAGTCGCCGACCGTGCGGGTGACGTCCTGGTGCTGCTCGCCAAGCAGGCGGTCATGCCAGTCGATGACGATGTCGCCGCCCGCGGGCGTGCGGGTGCGCAGCCGCCATGCGGGTGTGCGCCTGAACGGCGTCTGCGGTTCGATGTCGGTCGACTCCAAGCCGGGCGGGCAGCAGGTGCCCGGATAGACCCGCTCCACGTGCGCGACCTGCGGGACGCCTGCGCGCGCGAGCGCGGCGGCGATGTCCGAGCGCGAACACACGCAAGGATAGGCCCAGCCGCTGCGCTTGAGCTGCGTCAGCGCGGCGTCGTAGCGATCGCCGCGGCGCGACTGCCAGACGGGCGGCGCATCGGGCACCAGGCCGAGCGCGTCCAGCTGCGCCAGGATTCCGGTGTCGGCGTCGGGGATACACCGCGGGGTATCGACGTTCTCGATGCGCACCAGCCAGCGGCCGCCGTGCGCACGTGCATCGAGCCAGCTCGCCAGCGCGGCCACCAGAGAGCCCGCGTGCAACAGGCCGGTGGGCGAGGGCGCGAAGCGGCCGACGTACCCGGTCGCCAGCCCGTTGCTCATTTGTCCGCCGGCGGGCACGGCCCGCCGCGCAGCAGCAGGGCCGAGCGAGTCGTGGGGCTCTCTAGCTGCTGCAGCCACCATTGCAGGGCCAGCCCCTGCGGCGCCTTCTGCGGTTGAGGCGCGGCGGCGCTGCGCCAGCCGTAGGACAGGTTGGCCGCCATGCGCTGGCGCGACACCTGCTTGACGACCAGGCGTCCGGCAGCGACGTGCTCGCGCACCAGCACCTCGGGCAGGAAGCCGACGCCCAGGCCCATCATCTGGGCCTCGAGCTTGGCCTGCATGCTGCTGACGGTGAGCACGTCCTGCCCCGGCTGGATGTTGATGGTGATGGGCGACATGCGTTGCGCCGAGTCGGCCACGGCGACGCCGCGATGCTGCCTGAGCACCGCATCGCTGATCGGTTCGGTGGCGCTCGCCAACGGGTGATGCGGCGCCACGGCGTAGACGAACGGTGCCTCGCCCAGCGGCCGCATCTCGATGCCGGCCGGGGCCAGCGTGTCGGCGGGCAGGCCGATGGCCAGGTCGGCCGCGCCCAGCATCAGCGCCTCCACGGTGCCGGCCATCACCTCGGTGCGCAGGCGCAGCCGCGTGCCGGGGCCGGCACCATCGTGCAGCTCGGGCGGGCGCAGCGCGTAGAAGGCCTCGCACAGCTCGAACAGCGTCTGGCGCGAGACGACCGCGTCGGCGGCGATGGTCAGCTGCGTCTCCCAACCGGTGGACACGCGGTGCACCCGATTGGCGACGGCGTCCATCTCGGCCAGCAGGCGGCGGCCCTCGTTGAGCAGCTCGGTGCCCGCGGCCGTGAGCCGCGCCTGGCGCGAGCTGCGGTCGAACAGCAGCACGTCCAGGGCGTCTTCCAGCTGGCGCACGCTGTAGGTGAGGGCGGACGGCACCTTGCCGAGCTCGCGCGCCGCGGCCGCGAAGCTGCCGGTGCGGGCGATGGTGTCCATCATCGTCAGCGCCTCGGGGGTCAACGCGAAACGTCGGTCGAGGGTCATCAGGATTTCTCCGCGCTGCGCGCGCCGGACGAGGCCGCGGCGGGTGGCGGGCTGCCGCTCGCCGCAGGCTCCGCAGCCGCAGGGGCGGCAACGGGGTTGGACGGCGTGTCGAGGCCCAGGAAGGCACGCACCGGGACGACGCTGTCCTGCGGATCCTCCTCGTGCGGCACGTGGGCCAGGCGGGGGAATATCACCAGCTGGCTGCCGGCGATGTCCTGCTGGAAATGATGCGCGCTGGCGGGCGGCACCAGGCGGTCGCGGGCGCCCCACAGGATCAGCGTGGGCAGCTTCAGCGTCCTGATGCGCTCGGG
>JBJMWF010000050.1:0-4235 GCA_045810265.1 Vitreoscilla sp.
GGCGCTGACCGACTTGGGCGGGATGCGCGCCATCGTCGCGACGACCTGCTCGATCTCCTTGGGGGTGATGATCTTCTTGCGGCGGCTGGGCGGCACCAGCATTTGCATTGCGCCGACCTCGTCGATGACGTCGATCGCCTTGTCGGGCAGGTGACGGTCATTGATGTACTTGGCCGACAGCTCCGCCGCGGCCTGCAGGGCGCCGATGGCGTACTTGACGCTGTGATGCTCCTCGAAGCGCGACTTCAGGCCCTTGAGGATCTCGACGGTCTGCTCGACGGTGGGCTCGTTGACGTCCACCTTCTGGAAGCGCCGCGACAGCGCCGCATCCTTCTCGAAGATGCCGCGGTACTCGGTGAACGTGGTCGCGCCGATGCACTTCATGGTGCCGTTGGACAGCGCCGGCTTGAGCAGGTTGCTCGCGTCCAGCGTGCCGCCCGACGCCGCGCCGGCGCCGATCAGCGTGTGGATCTCGTCGATGAACAGCACCGCGCGCGGCTGCTCCTTGAGCTGCTTGAGAACGCCCTTGAGCCGTTGCTCGAAGTCGCCGCGGTACTTGGTGCCCGCCAGCAGCGCGCCCATGTCCAGCGAGTAGACCACCGCGTCGGCCAGCACGTCGGGCACGTCGTTCTGCGTGATGCGCCAGGCCAGGCCCTCGGCGATGGCGGTCTTGCCCACGCCGGCCTCGCCCACCAGCAGCGGGTTGTTCTTGCGCCGGCGGCACAGGATCTGGATGACGCGCTCGACCTCATGCTCGCGGCCGATCAGCGGATCGATCTTGCCGTCGCGGGCCATCTGGTTCAGGTTCTGGGTGAACTGATCCAGCGGCGAGCCCTTGCCTTCGCCGCCATCGTCCTTCTCGGCCTGTTCGCCGCCCTGCTCCCCGCTCGCCTTCGGCGGCTCCGGGGGATCGGACTTCTTGATGCCGTGGGCGATGTAGTTGACGACGTCCAGACGTGTGACGCCCTGCTGGTGCAGGTAGTACACGGCATGGGAGTCCTTCTCGCCGAAGATCGCGACGAGCACGTTGGCGCCCGTCACTTCCTTCTTGCCGCCGCCGGTGGACTGCACGTGCATGATCGCGCGCTGGATCACGCGCTGGAATCCCAGCGTCGGCTGCGTGTCGACTTCCTCGGAACCGCCCACGGTGGGGGTGTTCTCGCGGATGAAGGTGGAGAGGCTCTTTCTCAGATCCTCGATATTGGCTGCACAGGCGCGCAGCACCTCGGCGGCGGACGGGTTGTCCAGCAACGCGAGCAGCAGGTGCTCGACGGTGATGAATTCGTGCCGCTGCTGACGCGCCTCGACAAACGCCATGTGCAGGCTGACTTCCAGTTCTTGCGCAATCATGCGGCCTCCATAATGCATTGAAGCGGGTGTCCGTACCGACGTGCGGCGGCGAGTACCAGCTCGACCTTCGTGGCGGCGATGTCCTTGGTGAACAAGCCGCAGACGCCACGCCCCTCATGATGAATCTTCAACATGATCTGCGTGGAGGTTTCGAGGTCCAACTTGAAATATTCCTGCAGCACCATGACGACGAACTCCATCGGAGTGAAGTCGTCATTGAGCAGCACCACCTGGTACATGCGGGGCGGCTTGGTACGGGCAGCCTTGCGTTCGGCCACCACGGCGCCCTGGCCCGAGTCGGGAAGACTCGGCTTGGGCAGCAGCGGCGGCGGCGGTGGAGGGTTTTCCTCGGGCATGAATTGATTCTATAGACTCGCGCACGTCCGGGCACGACGGGACATATCGTCGCCCTGACAGGGGAAAGAGCATTGCCGGATAAGCTTTGCCCAGGGCACGCATTTCGGGACGACGGCAGCCATTTCAAGACGAGCGTACTGGACAACTGCTCCGAGCCCGCACCCCGACCGTCGAAGCCGGGCTGACGGATCCCGAAAAAGTGTCTTGCATGGCTCCAAGGTAGCACGTCGCGCGCCCAGGTTGGGCCGATGTTGCACTGAGCTGACGAGGATTTTTCGGCACCAGCGGCGCCCGTCCGGTGCCGCCCCGGGGTCAGACGCCCAGGCGGGCCTGGAGTTCCGCGACCTGGCCCCGAAGGTACTCGTTTTCCGCGGTGAGCTGCGCCACGCGATCCTGCAGCGCCTGGACTTCGGCCGCCACCGGCTCGGCGCCCTCCTCCCTGGCCGGCTTGCGATTGGCGTCGCGCGCCCGCTTGGCGGCCTGCTTCAATTCGTCCTTGCCCGCGCTGGCGGCGGCCACCTGCTCCTCGACCGGCAGTCCGGCCACCGCGGCGGCCGCGTTGAGCGAGATGGTGCCGGCGCGCACCGCCGCCACCAGCTCGGGCGCCGCCTGCTTCTGGATCTTCTCGATCATCGTGACCTGGCCGGGCGTCAGCCGGGCAGCCTTGGCGACCGCCTCGCGCGATTTGAGCGACGGCTCGGCCGCGGCTGCCGGATCGCCGTCGATCGGCGACGCCGGCTCCGCCTCGCCCAGCACCTCGGCCCGCATGTGAGCGTCCTTCTTGGCGGCGCGGGCCGCCGCCTGGCGCTCCTCGACGATCTGCTTCTTGCGCAACGCCAGCACGCCGCGCTGGAAATCGGACACGCTGCGGCGTCCCAGGTGCTGGTCGATCATCCACAGGTGCACGTCCTCGAGCGTGCGGAACCGCGTGTTCTGCAACGTGTTGAACGGCAGGCCATGCTTCTGGCAGATGCCGTAGCGGTTGTGGCCGTCGACCAGGATGTCGCCCCACAGCACCAGCGCGTCACGGCAGCCTTCGGCCAGCAGGCTGCGCTCCAGGGCGTCGTACTCGTCGGGGGTCAGCGGATCGATGTAGGTCTTGAGGTCTTCTTGGACGACGATGTTCACGGTGTCGGGATCAGGAAAGCGGAAGTCGGAGACGCGAAGGCCCGCGCGAGGCGGGCCTGTCGGTGGGAGCATGCGCCCATTCTAAGGCGGGCTAGCGTTCGATCAGCACATTGCCGGCCAGGTGGCGGCGCTGCAGCCGCAGCACGCCCGCGGCCCAGGCCAGCGCCAGCAACACGACCACGACGCCCACGGCATGCGTGAAGGCGCCCAAGCCCTGCGCATGGCGGAGCTGGCCGACCGATTCGAACAGGTAGATCCAGTCGTGGAAGCTGTCGTTGCCGGTGCCCCCGCCCAGCAGCGTGAGCCTGGGATCCCGGGCGTCGTACATGTAGGGCGCGACGTCCAGCAGCGACACGCCGACCAGCCACAGCCCGATCGCGGCGCCGAACGGATCGCGGTTCTTCCACAGCAGCGCGCCGCACAGGATCGCCGGCATCAGCAGTTGCCCCAGCGTGCCGCCCAGCACCATCACCCATTGGCCGAACAAGCGGAAGATCACGTGGCCGGCCTCGTGGAAGACGAGCAGGGGCGCGTGGATGAACGAGCTCCCGAGTTCGCCGTCGCGGTAGTCCATCCAGCCCAGGCGCCCGCCCCAGGCCGCGAAGAAGACCAGCAGCGCGAGGCGCAGCTTGAAAGCGGTCGCGTCGACCTTCTCGGGGACGTGCCACAGCAGGGACTCGCCGTCTTCAGCCTCGATCCGCTCATGCGGCGCCGGGCGCAGCGGCGCGGGCACGCCGGCGCGCGCGAGGATCACGCCGCAGGCGGGACATTCGGCGGGAAACGCCTGGTCGTCAGGCAACGGCGAGTGGCCGCATTTGGGGCAAAGCTCGAGCATCCGTTCCAGTCTAGGGGCGCGCCTGCGCCCGTCGCCCGGCTCGGGGAACCGAAATCGTGCGAAATCGACGTTCTGCAGCGATGGCAGGCCGTGCCTGGGGCCGCCGGCTGGCGTCCGAACGAGGCGTCTTCCGACGCCCTGCTCACATGTGCTCGATCATCACGTTGCCGAAGCCCGAGCACGACACCTGCGTCGCACCGTCCATCAGGCGGGCGAAGTCGTAGGTGACCTTCTTGCTCAGGATCGCGCGCTCCATCGACGCGATGATCAGGTCGGCGGCCTCCGTCCAGCCCATGTGGCGCAGCATCATCTCGGCCGACAGGATCTCGGAGCCCGGGTTGACGTAGTCCTTGCCGGCGTACTTGGGCGCGGTGCCGTGGGTGGCCTCGAACATGGCCACGGTGTCGGACAGGTTGGCGCCCGGGGCGATGCCGATGCCGCCGACCTGCGCCGCGAGCGCGTCGGAGACGTAGTCGCCGTTCAGGTTGAGCGTGGCGATGACCGAGTATTCGGCCGGGCGCAGGATGATCTGCTGCAGGAAGGCGTCGGCGATGACGTCCTTGAC
>JBJMWF010000051.1:0-8272 GCA_045810265.1 Vitreoscilla sp.
GGCCTGGCCGACACCGTCAACCGCCATCCGCACGGCTTCGACATGAACGTGGGCGAGCGCGGCGAATCGCTGTCGGGCGGCCAGCGCCAGAGCGTGGGCATCGCCCGCGCGGTGCTGCACAACGCGCCCATGCTGCTGCTGGACGAGCCGACCAGCGCGATGGACTATTCGTCGGAGGCCGCGATCACGCAGCGGCTGATGGCCTTCGCCAGCAACAAGACCGTGGTGCTGGTGACGCACCGCACGTCGCTGCTGACGCTGGTCGATCGCGTCATCGTGATCGACGGCGGCAAGGTGGTGGCCGATGGCCCGCGCGACCGCATCATGGAAGCGCTGCAGAGCGGCCGCATCGCGAGGGCAGCATGAGTTCGAGCAACGACGACCTGACCGCGGCCGTGCCTGGCGCACAGATGATGATCAACGGTGTCCCCGTCCAGATCGTCGCGCCGCCGCCGCCGCCGCTGGGCCAGCGCATCAGGAACTGGCGCGCCGACTTCAGGGCCTGGTTGGCCGGCGCCCCGCTCACGCCCGGCGAGATCCCCGGCATGGACGTGTTCGAGCGCGACGCCTCGGAGGTGATGTCGCGCCAGCACACGGCCCGCGCCCGCCGCATCGCCCGCATGGCGGTCTTGGTCATCGTCGCGCTGATCGCCTGGGCCGGCTTCGCGCATGTCGACGAGGTGACGCGCGGCGATGGCCGCGTGGTGCCGTCCAGGCAGCTGCAGGTGCTGCAGTCGCTGGACGGCGGCGTCGTCGAACAGATCCTCGTGCACGAGGGCGACCAGGTGCAGGCCGGACAGGTGCTGCTGACGATAGATCCGACGCGCGCGACGTCGGCGGTGGCCGATAGCGAAGCGCAGGGCTTCGCCCTTCAGGCCCGCGTCGCTCGCCTGCGCGCGCTCGCGCAAGGCACCACCTTCCTGCCCCCAGCCGCGTCGAGCGGCCAGGAGCGCGCGCTCGTCGAGGGCGAGCGCAAGCTGTACGACTCGCGCGTGACCGAGCTGCAGACGCAGGTCTCCATCGTCAAGCAGCAGCTGTCGCAGCGTGAACAGGAGCTGACCGAGATGCAGGCCAAGCGCACCGCGGCGCAGCGGGCGCTGGAGCTGTCCACGCAGGAGCTGAACCAGACCCGCCCGCTGCTGGCCACCGGCGCGGTGTCGGAGGTCGACATCCTGCGCCTGGAGCGCGACGTCACCAAGAACAAGGGCGAGCTCGACCAGTCGGCGGCGCAGATCGGCAAGGCGCAGGCGATGATCCAGGAGTCGACGCGCAAGATCCAGGAAACCGAGCTGGCCTTCCGCAACGAGGCCGGGCGCGACCTGGCCGAGGCGGTCGGCAAGCTCAACGCGCTCAACCAGGGCGCACCCGGCCTGGCCGACAAGGTGAACAAGGCGCAGGTGCGGTCGCCGGTGCGCGGCCGCGTCCAGCGCCTGCTGGCCAACACGGTCGGTGGCGTCGTGCAGCCCGGCAAGGACATCGTCGAGATCGTGCCGCTGGACGACTCGCTGGTGCTCGATGCACGGGTGCAGCCGCGCGACATCGCGTTCATCCATCCGGGCCAGAAGGCCAACGTGAAGTTCAGCGCCTACGACTTCTCGATCTACGGCGGCCTGGATGCGGACGTCGAGAACATCAGCCCCGACACCGTGATCGACGAGAAGGGCAACGCGTACTACGTGGTACGCGTGCGCACCCATCTGTCGAGTTTCGACGAGAAACTGCCGATCATTCCCGGCATGACCGCCGAGGTGGATATCCTGACCGGCAAGAAAACGGTACTGTCGTATTTGCTCAAGCCGGTTCTCAAAGTCAAGTCGTACGCGCTGCGCGAACGTTGAGATATTGCCAACTAGTGCGCATCCCATGGCGTGACCGCATTTCCGTTTCGAAAAGGCGGCAATATTTCACGCTCGAGCGTCAATCGCACTATCTGGCCACCGACTTTGCAGGTCGTGACGCCGATCACGGAAATCGACCGCAACTCGACTTATAAGAATTTGGCATTGCCGGGATAATTGCTCCAAACGGTTACTGAACCGCGCGCTCGTCATGCGTCAGCGAAAAGCCTAAACATTTTCAATGGGTCGGCCGATCAAGACGATGAGCTGGTTTGCGTGACTGGCCCACTTTGGAGTATCCAGGCATGTCGTCGTCCCCGCTGAATCGCCATCCCCATGACGCCGTTGCCGGTCACGGCGCGAAGTCCGGGATCGGCGCGCTGCAGCGCGCGGCCGGACCGCACCCGGGCGAGCACCACCTGATCGAGCGCGGCTACGTGCCGGTGCGCCAGATCGTGGGCAAGGTGGTCGGCATCTGGGGCGATGCGCACATCCGCCACCTGGACGGCAGCGTGACCCCGCTGCACGTGGGCGACGTCGTCAAGAAGGGCGAGGTCGTCCTGACCGCGCAGGACGGCATCGTGCAGCTCGAGGCGCGGCCGACGCAGTTCGCCGGCGACGACGTCGAACGCACGATCTCGCAGGTCGGCAACGGCAACGGCGACATCGACGTCGCGCCCGCCGCGGGCCCGAACTCCGGCGGCGCCGGCGGCAGCCTCGAGGAAGGCCTGCGCGTCGGCCGCGACGCCGAGTCGGTCACCCCGGCGGCGCTGGACTTCCATGCGAACGCAGTGCCGGCCGCAGCGGGGGCGGCCCAGGCCGTCACGCCACTGGCCACGGCACCGGTCGCCAATCCGGACACCGAGAGCACCGCGTCCGGCACGCCCGTCAGGTTCGATCCGCGCGCCAACGACAGCTCCTCCTCCGGGCTGACCATCGTCGCGATCGCGGGCCACGCGATCAGCCCGAGCGCGCCGGTGGCGCTGCCGCAAGGCACCGTCGCGATGAACGCCGACGGCACCCTTACCTTCACGCCCAACCACGGCTTCAGTGGCTCGTTGTCGTTCACCTACACCGATGCGAACGCCAACGGCCAGACGTCCACCGCGACGGTCACCGTCGATGTCGCGGCGCCGGTCGATCACCAGCCCGTGGCCGTCGCCGACACCTTCGGCGGCATCGAAGGCCAGGCCGTGGGGGGCACGCTCGCCGGCAACGACACGCCATCGGCCGACGGCGGCAACGTCTGGACGCTGGCCAGCGGCCCGGCGCACGGCACCGTCACGCTCAACACCGACGGCACGTTCAACTACGTCCCCGAGGCCCACTACAGCGGCGCTGATTCGTTCACGTACACCATCACCGACGTCGACGGCTCCACGTCCATCGCCACGGTCAATCTGGCCGTCGCACCGCTGACGCCGGTCGCGGCGCCTGACGCGATCGATGCGCGCGAGAACACGCCGGTCAGCGGCACGCTGGCCGCCAACGACACGCCGGTGGCCGGCGAGACCAACACCTGGTCGGTGGCGACCGGGCCCGCGCACGGCACGGTCGTCGTCAACGCGGACGGCAGCTACACCTACACGCCGGCGACGGGTTATTCGGGCACCGACGCGTTCAGCTACACGATCACCGACGCCTCGGGCCAGACGTCAACCGCCACGGTGACGCTGACCGTCGCCGCCGCGCCGGTCTCGGCCACGCCGGACAGCAATACGGTCGTCGAGAACGGCGCCGTCAACGGCAGCCTGGCGGGTGATGCAACGCAGGTCGCGGGCGATCCCGACACCTTCAGCCTGGGCGCCACCACGCCCGCGCACGGCACGGTCGTGGTCAACGCCGACGGCAGCTACACGTACACGCCGGCCCCCGGCTATTCGGGCCCGGACAGCTTCAGCTACGTCGTCACCGATGCCTCGGGCGCCACGTCCACGTCGACGGTCACCCTGAGCGTCACGCCGCTGCCGATCACGGCCTTGCCCGATCACGCCACGGTCAACGAGAACGGCACGGTCAGCGGCAACCTGAGCGGCAACGCGACGGCCATCGCGGGCGACCCGGACACGTTCACGCTGGCCAGCGGCCCGGCACACGGCACCGTGGCCGTCAACGCCGACGGCAGCTACACCTATACCCCGACCGTCGGCTACAACGGCGGCGACAGCTTCACCTACGCGGTCACCAACCACTCCGGCCAGGTTTCCAGCGCCACCGTGACGATCCAGGTCGCGCCGATCGATCCCGCGGCTGCCGCCGACACGTTCGCGGCGACCGAGAACGCCACGACGACGACGCTGGACCTCGCGTCGAACGACACGCCAGTCGCCGGCGAGAACAGCAGCTGGTCGGTCGCATCGAATTCGACCGCTCACGGCACCATCACGCCCGCCGCGGATTTCGCCACCAGCGGCAGGTTCACGTACACGCCGAACCCCGGCTTCAGCGGCACGGACACCTTCACGTACACGGTCACGGACGGCTCGGGCCACGCGTCGACCGCCACGGTGACGATCAACGTGGCACCGATCGATCCGACGGCTGCGAACGACACCTTCTCGGCCACCGAGAACGCCACGACGGGCACGCTGAACCTGGCGGCCAACGACGCGGCGGTGGCCGGTGAGACGAACAGCTGGTCCGTCGCCTCGACGAGCACCGCCAACGGCACGATCACGCCTGCCGCCGACTTTGCCAGCAGCGGCAAGTTCACGTACACGGCCAACCCCGGCTTCAGCGGCGTCGACAGCTTCACCTACACGGTCACCGACGGCTCCGGTCACGCGTCCACGGCCACCGTCACGATCAACGTGGCGCCGATAGCTCCGGCAGCCGCGAACGACACGTTCTCGGCCACCGAGAATGCGCCCTCGGCCACGCTGAACCTGGCGTCGAACGACACGCCGGTCGCTGGCGAGACGAACATCTGGTCGGTCGCTTCGAACAACACCGCGAACGGCACCATCACGCCGGCTGCGGACTTCGCCACCAGCGGCAATTTCATTTACACGCCCAACGCGGGCTTCAGCGGCGTCGACACGTTCACCTACACGGTCACCGACGGCTCCGGCCATTCCTCGACGGCGACCGCGACCATCAACGTCGCCGCCATCGTTCCGACGGCCGCCAGCGACACCTTCTCGGCCACCGAGAACGCCACCACCGCCACGCTCGATCTTGCGTCCAATGACACGCCAGTGGGCGGGGAATCGAATACCTGGTCGGTCGCTTCGAACAGCACGGCCAACGGCACCATCACGCCCGCCGCGGACTTCGCCACCAGCGGCAAGTTCACGTACACGCCGAACCCGGGCTTCAGTGGCGCCGACACCTTCACCTACACCATCACCGACGGCTCGGGCCACGCCTCGACGGCGACGGTCACGATCAATGTCGCGGCGATCGCCCCGTCGGCCGCGAACGACGCGTTCCAGGCCAGCGAGAACTCGACCACGGGCACCTTGAACCTGGCGTCCAACGACACGCCGGTCGCGGGTGAGACCAACACCTGGTCCGTCGCCTCGAACAACACGGCGAACGGCACGATCACGCCAGCCGCCGACTTCGCCGCCAGCGGCAAGTTCAGCTACACGCCGAACGCCGGCTTCAGCGGCGTCGACACGTTTACCTACACGGTCACGGACGGCTCAGGCCGCGCGTCCACCGCCACCGTGGCCATCAACGTCGCCGCGATCAACCCGACGGCGGCGGACGACACGTTCAACGTCGTCGAGAACACGGCAACGGGCACGCTCAGCGTGGCGAGCAATGACAGCGCGGTCGGCGGCGAGTCGAACACGTGGTCGCTCGTCAGCAACCCCACGCACGGGAGCCTGGCCCCGGCTGCGGACTTCGCCACCAGCGGCAAGTTCATCTACACCCCGGACGCCGGCTACTCCGGCACCGACAGCTTCTCCTACACCATCATCGACGGGTCGGGCCACGCGTCCACCGCGACGGTGACGCTCAATGTCGCGGCCGTTGCGCCCGTGGCTGCGGCCGACATCTTCTCCGCCACTGAAAACAGCAGCACGGCCACGTTCAGCGTCAAGACCAACGACACGCCGGTCGCTGGCGAGACCAACACCTGGTCGGTCGCCTCCAACAACACCGCGCACGGCACCATCACGCCAGCCGCCGACTTCGCGACCACGGGCAACTTCACGTACACGCCCAACCCCGGGTTCAGCGGCACCGACAGCTTCACCTACAAGATCACCGATACGGACGGGCAGACGTCGACGGCGACGGTCACGATCAATGTGGCGGCGATTGATCCGACGGCCGCGAGCGACACGTTCTCGGCGACGGAGAACGCCACGACGGCGACGCTGAATCTGGCGTCCAACGACACGCCGGTGGCCGGCGAGGCCAACACCTGGTCGGTCGCTTCGAACTCGACGTCACACGGCACGATCACGCCGGCGGCGGACTTCGCCACCAGCGGCAAGTTCACGTACACGCCGAACCCGGGCTTCAGCGGCGCCGATACCTTCGCATACATCGTCACCGACGGCTCGGGCCACTCCTCCACCGCGACGGTGACGATCAACGTCGCGGCGATCGACCCGACCGCGACGGCCGACACCTTCCCTGCCACCGAGAACAGCACGACGGCCACCTTGAACCTGGCGTCGAACGACACGCCGGTCGCCGGCGAGATCAACAGCTGGTCGGTCGCCTCGAATTCGACCGCTCACGGCACCATCACGCCGGCCGCGGATTTCGCCACGAGCGGCAAGTTCACGTACGCGCCGAATGCCGGCTTCAGCGGCCCGGACACGTTCTCGTACATGGTCACGGATGCTTCTGGCCACTCGTCCACCGCCACCGTCACGATCAATGTCGCGCCAATCGATCCGGCGGCCGCCAACGACGCGTTCAGCGCCACGGAGAACGCCACGACCGCGACGCTGGACCTGGCGTCCAACGACACGCCGGTCGCCGGCGAGACGAACACCTGGTCGGTTGCTTCGAACGCCACCGCCCACGGCACCATCACGCCGGCTGCCGACTTCGCCACCAGCGGCAAGTTCACCTACACGCCCAACGCCGGCTTCAGCGGCGCCGACACGTTCACGTACACGGTGACCGACGGTTCGGGCCACGCTTCCAGCGCGACGGTGACCCTCACGGTGGCGCCGATCAATCCGACGGCCGCGAACGACGCCTTCCAGGCCAGCGAGAACGCGACGACGGGCACCCTGAACCTGGCGTCCAACGACACGCCGGTCGCAGGCGAGACGAACACCTGGTCGGTTGCTTCGAACGCCACCGCCCACGGCACGATCACACCGGCCGCCGACTTCGCCACCAGCGGCAAGTTCACGTACACGCCGAACGCGGGTTTCAGTGGCGCGGACACGTTCACGTACACGGTCACGGACGGCTCCGGCCACTCGTCCATCGCGACGGTGACCATCAACGTGGCCGCGATCAACCCGACCGCCACAAACGACACGTTCTCCGCCACCGAAAATGCCGCGACAGGGACGCTGAACCTGGCGTCGAACGACGCGCCGGTCGCCGGCGAGACCAACACCTGGTCGGTCGCTTCCAACCACACGGCGCACGGCACGATCACGCCGGCCGCCGACTTCGCCAGCAGCGGCAAGTTCACCTACACGCCCGACGCCGGCTTCAGCGGCGCCGACACGTTCACCTACACGGTCACGGATGGCTCCGGCCACACCTCGACCGCGACGGTGACGATCAACGTGGCGCCGATCAACCCGGCTGCCGCCAACGACACGTTCAGCGCGACCGAGAACGCCGCCACCGGCACGCTGAACCTCGCGTCCAACGACACGCCCGTCGCCGGCGAGACGAACACCTGGTCGGTCGCGTCCAACAGCACCGCTCACGGCAGCATCACCCCTGCGGCCGACTTCGCCACGAGCGGCAAGTTCACGTACACGCCGAACGCCGGCTTCAGTGGCGCGGACACGTTCACGTACACGGTGACGGACGGCTCCGGCCATTCGTCCACCGCGACGGTGACGATCAATGTCGCTGCGATCAACCCAACGGCCACGAACGACACCTTCTCGGCCACCGAGAACGCCGCGACCGGCACGCTGAACCTGGCGTCCAACGACACCCCCGTCGCCGGTGAAAGCAACACCTGGTCGGTCGCTTCGAACAGCACCGCCCACGGCACGATCACGCCCGCCGCCGACTTCGCCACCAGCGGCAAGTTCGTCTACACACCCAACACCGGCTTCAGCGGCGTCGACACTTTCTCGTACACGGTCACCGACGGCTCCGGCCACGCGTCCACCGCCACCGTGACGATCAATGTGGCGGCGGTCGCTCCGACTGCCACGAATGACACGTTCAGCGCCACCGAGAACGCGTCCACCGGCACGCTGAACCTCGCATCGAACGACACGCCGGTCGCCGGCGAAACGAACACCTGGTCCGTCGCTTCGAAC
>JBJMWF010000052.1:0-13334 GCA_045810265.1 Vitreoscilla sp.
GACCCGTGAGGACCTGCTTTCGGCCGCCGACATGATCCGCGTCGGCCTGGCCGGCTCCGTGCGCGACATGACGCTCACCACTTGGCGCGGCCGGACGCTGCGCCTCGACGAGATACCGTACGACAAGCAGCCGGCGGGCTACGCCAGCGCGCCGGGCGAGGTCGTCAACTACGTGGAGAACCACGACAACCAGACCCTGTTCGACAACGACCTGCTGAAGCTGCCGCTGGCCACCTCGGGCGCCGACCGGGCGCGCGTGCAGATCCTGGGCGCAGCCATCGTCGCGTTCAGCCAGGGCGTGGCCTACTTCCATGCCGGCGTCGACCTGCTGCGCAGCAAGTCCTTCGACAAGAACAGCTTCGACTCCGGCGACTGGTTCAACCGCCTGGACTGGACGGCGACCGACAACGGCTTCGGCGCCGGGCTGCCGCCCGGGCCGGACAACGCCGCGCTGTGGGGGATCGAGCGCCCGCTGCTGGCCGACGCGTCGCTCAAGCCGACGCCCGCCGACATCGGGTGGACTCGCGACGCCTTCCGCGACCTGCTGCGCATCCGCGCCAGCACGGCGCTGTTCCATCTGGCGACGTCCGCCGAGGTGCGCCAGCGCATCAGCTTTCCCGCCAGCGGGCCGGCCCAGGAGCCCACCGTGATCGCCGAGCTGATCGACGGCCGCGGCCTGGCAGGCGCAAGGTTCGGCGCGGTGCTGGTCATGCTCAATGCCGACAAGCAGCCACATGCGCTCGACCTGCCGCTGCTGCGTGGACGCGGCTGGCAACTCCATCCCGTCCATCTCGGCCCGCATGCGGCCGATGCCCGAATCGCCCAGGAGGCCCGCGTCGACGATGCGACCGGCGCCTTCGTCCTGCCCGAACGCAGCGCCGTCGTCTTCGTCGCGCGCTGAGAACCCCTTGAAGATCCATCCCATGCACCATCCTCGCCAGCTTTCCGCCGCCGTCCTGATCGCCGCCAGCTCGCTCGGCGCCGCCGCCCCTGCCGAGGGTGCTGCCCCCACGCTCGCGATGCCCGCGCAGATCGAGCGCATCGAGCCGGCGTTCTGGTGGGTCGGCATGAAGAGCGACAAGCTGCAGCTGCTGGTGCACGGGCCGCGCATCGCCGACGCCGCGCCGCAGATCGAGGGCGCGACGGCCCACGGCGTGCGCATCGAATCGGTGTCGCGCGTGGCCAATCCGAACTACCTGTTCATCGACCTGCGCATCGCGCGCGACGCCGCGCCCGGCCGCGTCGACATCGTCTTTCGCCATGGCGACGAGCGCTTCCATGCGCCGTTCGAGCTGCGCGCACGCGAGCCGGGCTCCGCCCAGCGCCGCGGCTTCGATTCGTCCGACGTGATCCTGAACCTGGTGCCCGACCGCTTCGCCAACGGCAACCCGGCCAACGACAACGTGCCCGGCTATGGTGACGAGGCGCGGCGCGGCGACGACGAGGCCGGCCGGCACGGCGGCGACATCCAGGGCATCGTCGACCATCTGGACTACTTCCACGACCTGGGCGTGACCATGCTGTGGCCCACGCCACTGACCGAGAACAAGCAGCCCAAGTACTCGTACCACGGCTACGCGTCGACCGACACCTACAAGATCGATCCGCGCTTCGGCAGCAACGAGGACTATCGCCGCATGGTGGCCGCGGCGCGCGCCAAGGGCATCGGCGTCATCCTGGACGTGGTGCTGAACCACATCGGCTCGGAGCATTGGTGGATGCATGACATGCCGTCGCCCGACTGGATCGGTTTCGACGGCCGCTACGTGCAGACGCAGCACGCGCGGACGACCGCGAGCGACCCGTACGCCTCGCGCGCCGACGCCAAGGTCTATACCGATGGCTGGTTCGGCCCCCACATGCCCGACATGAACCAGCGCAACCGGTTCCTGGCCACGTACCAGGTCCAGAACGCGATCTGGTGGATCGAGTACGCCGGCCTGTCCGGCCTGCGCGTGGACACCTGGGGCTATTCCGACCAGGCCTTCCTGCAGGAATGGACGCGCCGCGTGATGGCGGAGTACCCCAACCTGAACATCGTCGGCGAGGAGTGGACGTCGCAGCCCACGGTGCTGATGCATTGGCTGGGCGGCGAACGCGATGCCAGCCGCCGCCTCGCCACGCCCCTGCCCAGCGTGATGGATTTCCCCCTGAACGGCATCCTGCGCAAGGCGCTGGCCAGTGACGAGGACAACCTGCATGCCGGCCTGACGGACCTGTACGAAGGGCTGGTCAACGACGTGCTGTATCCCGAGCCCTCGAAGCTGGTGCTGTTCGAGGGCAACCACGACTTGCCGCGCCTGTACAGCGTGCTCAAGGAGGACGTCGGCCTGACCAAGATGGCGCTCGCCTACGTGATGACGATGCCGCGCGTGCCTCAGCTGTACTACGGCACCGAGGTGCTGATGACCAGCCCCACCGTGCGCGACGATGGCAAGGCACGGCAAGATTTCCCGGGCGGCTGGGCGGGCGACAAGGTCGACGCGTTCACCGGCAAGGGCCTGAGCGCGCAGCAGAAGGACATGCAGGCCTTCGTGCGCACGCTGCTGAACTGGCGCAAGACGCAGACCACGGTGCACCGCGGCAAGCTGATGCACTTCGTGCCGCACGACGGCACGTATACCTGGTTCCGCTACGACGCCGACTCCACCGTGATGGTGGTCATCAACAAGAACCGGGTGCAGACCGAGCTGGACCTGACGCGCTTTGCCGAAGTACTGAAGGTACCGGCGGTCGCACGCGACGTGCTGGACGGTGGATCCGTGACGCTGGCAGGCACGATCCAGCTGCCGCCCCGCTCCGTGAAGATCTTCGAGGTGCGCTGACAGCAAGCATTAATACTGCGTAAAGGTGTATGCAGACTACGAGTTGATCTGAAGAGTGGCGGAAGCGGCCGATCGCCTTTGGTGGGTGACGGCCCGGCGATGCGCTGCGGTTGAAATAAAGCCGTAGGTAAACTACATTCTCGACATTCGTCGCGAATGCAGCTTCGCGTCGGCGCATCCACCCTTTCCGTGAGCTCCATGACCGCCAACACCTCCAGCTTCCCGCGCCTGATGGGCGACGTCGGCGGCACCAACGCCCGTTTCGCCGTCCAGGAAGCGCCGGGCGCGCAGCCGACGCAGGTGGTGACGTATCCGGTGGTCGACTACCCGAACTTCGACGACTGCCTGAAGGCCTACGTGGCCCAGCTGACCTGCGCCCGGCCCCGCCAGGCCGCAGTCGGCATCGCCAATCCCATCGTCGGCGACCACGTGCGGATGACCAACTTCCATTGGGCGTTCTCGATCGAAGCGGTCCGCCAGGCGCTCGGGTTCGACCGTCTGCTGCTGATCAACGACTTCACCGCGCTCGCGCTGTCGCTGCCCGTGCTGCAGCCCGAGCACCTGCGGCGCATCGGCACGGCCGGCCAGGCTGATTCCAAGGGCGCGATCGGCCTGATCGGCCCCGGAACCGGGCTGGGCGTCTCGGGCCTGCTGCACGACACCTCCGGCCACATGGTGCCGCTGGGCGGGGAGGGCGGCCACGTCAGCCTGGCGCCGGCGAACGCGCGCGAGGACAAGGTCGTCGCCGCCTTGCGCGACAAGTTCGGCCACGCGTCGGCGGAGCGGGCGTTGTCGGGCATGGGGCTGGTCAACCTGTACGAGGCGCTTTGCGCCATCGATGGCGCCGCCTGCACACCGCTCGATCCGGCAGGCGTCACGCGCGCCGCCACGTCCGGCAGTGACGCTCGCTGCGTCGAGGCGGTCGAGATCTTCTTCGGGCTGCTGGGCAGCGTGGCCGGCAACCTGGCGCTGACGCTGGGCTCGCGCGGGGGCATGTACATCGGCGGGGGCATCGTGCCGCGGCTGGGCGACTGGATCGACCGGTCGACGTTCCGCGAGCGTTTCGTGGCCAAGGGCCGGTTCCGCGAGTATCTGGACGGGATTCCGACCTGGCTGATCTGTGCGGAGACGTCGCCGGCGCTGATCGGGGCGGCGAACGCGCTCGACCAGCTCTGATTCGGCGGCAACAAAAAACGCGCCACGAGGGCGCGTTTCGCGTGAAGCGCCGGGGCCTCAGTCGCCCAGCAACGCGGCCCCGCCGCCCATCACCTGGCTGAACCCGGCGTCGACATAGGAAATCTCCCCCGTCATGCCCGCCGACAGGTCGGACAACATGAAGGCGGCGACGTTGCCCACGTCCTCGATCGTCACCGTGCGGCGCAGCGGCGAGTTCTCCTCGAACACGCCCAGCAGCTTGCCGAAGCCCTTGATGCCCGATGCCGCCAGCGTCTTGATCGGCCCGGCCGAGATGCCGTTGACGCGGATTCCCTTGGGTCCCAGCCCGGCCGCCAGGTAACGCACCGACGCCTCCAGCGACGCCTTGGCCAGCCCCATCGTGTTGTACGCCGGCACCGCGCGCACCGCACCCAGGTAGGTCATGGTCAGCAGGGCGCTCCTGTCGCGCAGTTGCGGCAGCACGGCCTTGGCCATGGCCGGGAAGCTGTAGGCGGAGATGTCGTGGGCGATGCGAAAGCCCTCGCGCGACAGCCCGTCCAGGAACTCGCCGGCGATGGCTTCGCGCGGGGCAAAGCCGATCGAGTGGACGAAGCCGTCGAAGCCTTCGGGCCAGGCGGCCTTGAGGCCATCGGCGAGCGCGGCGATCTGCTCGTCCGAGCCGACGTCGCAGTCGAAAATGAGTTTCGAGCCGAATTCGGCCGCGTACTCCGTGATGCGCTCCTTGAAGCGCTCACCCTGATAACTGAAGGCGAGTTCGGCGCCTTCCCGGTGGCAGGCTCGTGCGACGCCGTAGGCGATCGAGCGGTTGTTCAATACGCCCGTGATGAGCAGGCGTTTGCCGGCGAGGAATCCCATGCGGTCTCCGTATGTTGCAGTCAGGGCGATTGTCGCACCGCAATCTTGCGGGTACTGAGCTTGCGGGCTATAATACGAGCTTCGCTGAAGTACTGAATGACGCAAACTCGAATGCTGGTCGAGCCGAATGTCGGCCTGATCGTGCAACCGGGATTGGACGACGGACGGGCGTGACGCGTGGAAGAGGTGGGCGGATTTGTCTTCTGCCCATTTTTTTTGCCGCCGCGTTTGCACCGTGAAATAAGTCCGCTGCAGACAGTACCGCAACGAGAAGAACTCTGCGAGAGGGCGGCCATCGAAAGCCGTCGTCTCGATTGCAAGTTGCAAGGGTCCTCAGGGGCCTTTGCCACTTTTTGGCCCTCCCTTTCAATTTCGAACCTTAGAACCACTTTCTTGGCAGGCCCCGCACACACTCCAGGCTGGACTTCGGCCATCGAACGCACCGTCACCGGGTTGGGATACGACCTGGTGGACGTCGAGCGGGTCGGTGGTGGACTCCTGCGCGTGACGATAGACCGCGTCCCTGGCCATGTGTACACGACGGGCGAATCCGAGTTCGTGCTGGTCGAGGATTGCGAAGCTGTCACGCGACAGCTGCAATATGTGCTCGAAGTGGAGAACGCGGACTACAGCCGGCTCGAGGTCTCCTCGCCGGGCCTGGATCGTCCGCTGCGGGGCGAGCGAGACTTCCGCCGCTTCGTCGGCGAGCAGGTGGAAATCACCCTCAAGCAGCCGTTCCAGGCGCGCAAGAAGTTTGCCGGCGAACTGCAGGCGCGCGAGAACGGCTGGGGCCTGGTGCTGCCGGCCGCGCCGATCAGCAAGACGCAGGCCAAGGCCGGTGCCAGGGCGGATGTCGAGCAGGTGCTCGACTTCACGCTGGATGAATTGCAGGAAGCCCGGCTGGTGCCGGTGATCGACTTCAAGGGACGCCGCCGCAAGGCGGAGCCCGCCGCCGAGCCCACTGGGGCCGGTGCTCAATCCGACGACGGAGGTCAAGAAGAATGAACCGCGAAATGCTGATGTTGGTGGACGCGATCTCGCGCGAAAAGACCGTCGAACGCGATCTCGTGTTCGGCGCGGTCGAGTCTGCGCTCGCCTCGGCCACCAAGAAGCTTCACGGTGCCGAGGTGGACATCCGTGTCTCGGTGGACCGCGAGACCGGCGATTACGACACCTACCGCCGTTGGCACGTCGTGCCCAACGAGGCCGGCCTGCAGATCCCCGACGCCGAGATCCTGCTGTTCGAAGCGCAGGAACAGATCCCCGACATCGAGGTCGACGACTACATCGAGGAGCCGATCGACTCGGTGCCGATCGGCCGCATCGGCGCGCAGGCCGCCAAGCAGGTCATCCTGCAGAAGATCCGCGATGCCGAGCGCGAGCAGCTGCTCAACGACTTCCTGTCGCGCGGCGAGCGCATCTTCACGGGCACCGTCAAGCGCCTGGACAAGGGCGACATCATCGTCGAGCAGGGCCGCGTCGAAGGGCGCCTGAAGCGCAGCGAGATGATCCCGAAGGAAAACCTGCGTTCGGGCGACCGCGTGCGGGCGTTCATCGCCGGGGTTGATTCCCAGGCCCGCGGCCCCCAGATCATGCTCTCGCGCAGTGCGCCGGGCTTCATGGTCGAGCTGTTCGGCCAGGAAGTCCCCGAGATCGAGCAAGGCCTGCTCGAGATCAAGAGCTGTGCGCGTGACGCCGGTTCGCGCGCCAAGATCGCCGTGCTCTCGCACGACAAGCGCGTCGATCCGATCGGCACCTGCGTCGGCGTGCGCGGCTCGCGCGTGACCGCGGTCACCAACGAGCTGGCCGGCGAGCGCGTCGACATCGTGCTGTGGAGCGAGGATCCGGCCCAGTTCGTCATCGGCGCGCTGGCTCCGGCCAACGTGCAGTCGATCGTGGTCGATGAAGAGAAGCATGCGATGGACGTCGTCGTCGACGAGGAAAACCTCGCGATCGCGATCGGCCGTGGCGGCCAGAACGTGCGCCTGGCGTCCGATCTGACCGGCTGGCGCATCAACATCATGACGGCCGAGGAATCGCAGGCCAAGCAGGCCTCCGAACTCGGCGGCGTGCGCGAACTCTTCGTCGAGAAGCTGGACGTCGACGGCGAGGTCGCCGACATCCTGATCGAGGAAGGCTTCACCAGCCTGGAGCAGGTGGCCTACGTGCCGCTGCAGGAGATGCTCGAGATCGAGGGCTTCGACGAAGACACGGTCAACGAGCTGCGCACCCGTGCCAAGGATGCGCTGTTGACGATGGAAATCGCGCGGGAAGAGCGCGTCGAGGAAGTGTCGCAGGACCTGCGCGACCTCGAAGGATTGACGCCCGACCTGATCGGGAAGCTGGCGGACGGCGGCGTGCACAAGCGCGACGATCTGGCCGACCTGGCGGTCGACGAACTGGTGGAGATGACCGGCGTTGACGAGGCCAGCGCGAAGGCGCTGATCATGAAGGCCCGCGAGCACTGGTTCAACACCTGAGCTCCGACGCACACCACGTACTACGAACGCCCGGAACAACGAGCAAGGAATTCCTGAAATGGCAGTGACTACCGTCGCCCAGTTTGCATCGGAGCTGAACCGCCCCGCTGCAACGCTGCTCGAACAGCTGCAGTCCGCAGGCGTCGCCAAGGCGACGACCGACGACGCGCTGAACGACGCAGACAAGGAGCGGCTGCTCGACTACTTGCGCACCGCGCACGGCACCACCGGGGGCGAGCGCAAGAAGATCACGCTGACCCGCAAGTCGACCAGCGAGATCAAGCAGGCCGATGCGAGCGGCAAGGCCCGCACCATCCAGGTCGAAGTGCGCAAGAAGCGCACTTTCGTCCAGCGCGACGATTCCACGACGGAGGAGCAGGCCCAGGCCGCTGCCGCCGCGGAGGAAGCCGAGCTGGTGCGCCGCGAGGAAGAGGCCCGCGCCCAGGCCGCGCTGATGCGCCAGCAGGAAGAAGAGCTGGCTGAAAAGCGCCGCCTGCGCGAAGCCGAAGAAGCGCGCGTGCGCGCCGAAGCCGAAGAGCGCGCCAAGGCCGCCGCGGCTGCCGCCGAGAAGGCCGCGGCCGAGAAGGTCGCTGCCGATGCGCAGCGCGCCGCGGCCGAGGCTGCCAAGCCCAAGGTCGCGATGACCAAGTCGGCCAAGGACGCCGCTGCCCGCGAAGCCGCAGCAGCGGCCGCCGCGGCTGCTGCCGCGCCGGCGCCCGTCGCCGAGCCGCCGGCACCCGAACCCGTCGCCGCGCCGGTCGAACCGGTGCGCCAGGTGCGCGTGATCAAGGCTGCCGACGCCGAGGCCGAGGAAACCAAGCGCATGACGGATCTGCAAGGCCGCCGCAAGGCCGCCGAAGCGGAAGCCGCCGCCATTCGCGCGATGATGTCCGCGCCCAAGAAGGTGCTGGTCGCCAAGAAGCCCGACGAGCCGAAGCCGGCCGACGCGGCCGCGGGCATCAAGGGCACCATCCACAAGGCCAAGGCCGCTCCGGGCGCCGCTGCGGCTCCGGGCGCCAAGCCGGGCGACAAGAAGGCCGTCAAGTCCGAGAAGCTCTCGTCGAGCTGGGCCGACGACGCCGCCAAGAAGCGTGGCGAGGCGAGCAAGGGCCGCACGGGTCCGGGCTCCGCGGGTGCCGGCGCAGGCCGTCCGGGCTGGCGCGCTCCGCGCGGCGGCGCGCGCGGCGGTCGCGATCGCGATTCGGGCAACAGCAACTTCCAGGCACCGACCGAACAGGTCATCCAGGAAGTGCACGTTCCCGAGACCATCTCCGTGGCCGACCTGGCGCACAAGATGTCCGTCAAGGCTTCCGAGGTCATCAAGCAATTGATGAAGCTGGGCCAGATGGTCACG
Source organism: Vitreoscilla sp. (assembly GCA_045810265.1). Taxonomy (GTDB): domain Bacteria; phylum Pseudomonadota; class Gammaproteobacteria; order Burkholderiales; family Burkholderiaceae_C; genus Scleromatobacter. The sequence continues at coordinate 8,691 of JBJMWF010000052.1, forward strand.
ATCAACCAGCAGCTCGATCAGGAGACCGCGATGATCGTGGTCGAAGAGATGGGCCACAAGGCGATCACCGCCAAGCTGGATGATCCGGAAGCCTTCAGCGAGGAAGAAAAGGCCGCGCAGGTCGTCGGCGAACTGCTGCCGCGTGCACCGGTCGTCACCGTCATGGGTCACGTCGACCACGGCAAGACCTCGCTGCTGGACTACATCCGCCGTGCCCGCGTGGCGTCCGGCGAAGCCGGCGGCATCACGCAGCACATCGGTGCGTACCACGTGGAAACCCCGCGCGGCATGATCACCTTCCTCGACACCCCGGGTCACGCGGCCTTCACGGCCATGCGTGCTCGTGGTGCCAAGGCCACCGACATCGTGATCCTGGTGGTCGCTGCGGACGACGGGGTCATGCCGCAGACCAAGGAAGCGATCCACCACGCCAAGGCGGCGGGCGTGCCCATCGTCGTGGCGATCAACAAGATCGACAAGCCCGATGCCAACCTCGAGCGCGTGCGCTCGGAGCTGGTCGCCGAAGAGGTCGTGCCGGAAGAATTCGGCGGCGATTCGCCGTTCGTGCAGGTCTCGGCCAAGACTGGCCAGGGCATTGACAACCTGCTCGAGCAGGTGCTGCTGCAGGCCGAAGTGCTCGAGCTCAAGGCTCCGGCCGAAGCCGCGGCGCAGGGTGTGGTCGTCGAAGCGCGTCTGGACAAGGGCCGCGGCCCGGTCGCGACGGTGCTGGTGCAGACCGGTACCTTGAAGCGCGGCGACATCGTGCTGGCCGGTTCGGCTTTCGGCCGTGTCCGCGCCATGATCGACGAGGACGGCAACGCGACCAACGAAGCCGGCCCGTCCATCCCGGTCGAGATCCAGGGCCTGACCGAAGTGCCGCAGGCCGGCGACGACTTCATGGTGCTGACCGACGAACGCCGTGCGCGCGAGATCGCCACGTTCCGTCAAGGCAAGTACCGCGACGTCAAGCTGGCGCGCCTGCAGAAGAACAAGATGGAAAACTTGTTCGATGCGCTGGGTGCCGACGTCCAGTTGCTGCCCATCATCGTCAAGGCCGACGTGCAGGGTTCGCAGGAAGCGCTGGGCGCCTCGCTGCTCAAGCTGTCCACCGACGAGGTCAAGGTGCAGATCGTGCACTCGGCCGTGGGCGGCATCAGCGAGTCCGACGTCAACCTGGCGATCGCCTCCAAGGCGGTCATCATCGGCTTCAACGTCCGTGCGGACGCCGGCGCGCGCAAGCTCGCGGAGAACAACGGCGTCGACCTGCGCTACTACAACATCATCTACGACGCCGTGGATGAGGTGAAGGCGGCGATGACCGGCATGCTGGCGCCGGAACAGCGCGAGGAAGTGGTGGGCTCCGCGGAGATCCGCCAGATCTTCACGGTGTCCAAGACCAACATCGCCGGTTGCATGGTTACCTCGGGCGTCGTGCGCCGTGGCTCCAAGCTGCGGCTGCTGCGCGACAACGTGGTCGTCTTCACTGGCGAGCTCGATTCCCTGCGCCGCATGAAGGACGAGGCGCGCGAAGTGGTGCAAGGCTTCGAGTGCGGCCTGACCATCAAGAACTACAACGACATCAAGGAAGGCGATCAGTTGGAGTTCTTCGAGATCAAGGAAGTGGCACGAACGCTTTAAAAGCGGGATGCACTTCACCTGTGCAGAAGCCCCGCCAGAAGTTGGCGGGGCTTTTCACTTGAGAGGGCGGAAAAAATCATCATGCGACATAAACGAAACATCCCAAACCGCGGCTTCCGCGTCGCCGACCAGATCCAGCGCGACCTGGGCGAGCTGATTCGCGAGCTGAAGGATCCGCGCGTCGGCATGATCACCGTCAACTCGGTCGAGGTCACGCCCGACTACGCGCACGCCAAGGTCTTCTTCTCGATCCTGATCGGCGATGCGGCCGAGTGCGAGACGGCCCTGAACGAAGCGGCCGGCTTCCTGCGCAACGGCCTGTTCAAGCGGCTGTCCATCCACACGGTGCCGACGCTGCACTTCCATTTCGACCGCACCACCGAGCGCGCCGCCGAACTCAACGCGATGATCCTGCAGGCCAACGCGAACCGGGCCAAGGAAGACGACGCCAAAGGCGACGACGAGGCCAAGGCCGAAGACTGAAGACCGTCATGACCGAACTGCACTCCGCGCCCCTCCCGGACGCCGCCGCTGCCCCCGCAGCCGCGCGCGCGCCGCGGCCTGCGCGGGTGAAGATCGTTCGCCGGCCCCTGCATGGGGTGCTGCTGCTCGACAAGCCGCTGGGCCTGTCGTCCAACGACGCGCTGCAGAAGGCCAAGTGGCTGCTGCGCGCGGAGAAGGCCGGCCATACCGGCACGCTCGATCCGCTGGCCACCGGCCTGCTGCCGCTGTGCTTCGGCGCGGCCACCAAGTTCGCCCAGATCAGTCTAGATTCCGACAAGCGCTACCTTGCCACGCTGCGTTTCGGCCAGACCACGCGCACCGGCGACGCCGAAGGCCAGGTGCTGCAGGAGCGTCCGGTCGACTTCGACCGCGCGGCGCTCGACGCTGCCTGCGCCCGCTGGACGGGCCCGATCCGGCAACTGCCGCCGATGTACTCGGCGCTCAAGCACAAGGGAAAGGCGCTGTACGAATACGCCCGCGACGGCGTGGAAGTCGAGCGGGCCGAGCGCGACGTGACGATTCACACGATTGAAATCACGCACTGGCACCCTGAAAACCCGCAGACGGCGACAATCGAGGTTCGCTGTTCCAAGGGCACCTACATCCGCACGCTGGCCGAATCCATCGGCCAGACGCTGGGCTGCGGCGCACACCTGACCGGGCTGCGCCGCACGGCCAGCGGCCCGTTGACCCTGGACAAGGCGATCACGCTGGAGGCGCTCGAGGCGATGCCCGAAGCCCAGCGCGAAGCTTGCCTGCTGCGTCCCGACACCTTGCTGGCCGAATGGCCGGCAGTGCGCCTCGAAGCCAACGAGGCCGCACGTTTCCTGACCGGCCTGCGCCGGCGCACCTCCGAGCCCGACTGCGCGCACCTGCGCGTGTACGGGCCCGAACCGCACGCACTTCTTGGCAGCGCGCACATCACGGCTGGCGAGTTGATCGCCGATCGCCTGCTGAGCCCCACCGAAGTGCAGGGCCTGCTGAACGAATTGAACCTTCCGAGAACGTTATGACCGATAGCACGCAGATCCGCAACATCGCCATCATCGCCCACGTCGACCATGGCAAGACGACGCTGGTCGACCAGCTCCTCCGCCAGAGCGGCACCTTTGCCGAGCACGAGAAGGTCGTCGACACGGTGATGGACAACAACGCGATCGAACGCGAGCGCGGCATCACCATCCTGGCCAAGAACTGCGCGGTCAGCTGGAAGGGCACGCACATCAACATCGTCGACACCCCGGGCCACGCCGACTTCGGCGGCGAGGTCGAGCGTGCGCTGTCGATGGTCGACGGCGTGGTGCTGCTGATCGACGCCCAGGAAGGCCCGATGCCGCAGACCCGCTTCGTCACGAAGAAGGCGCTGGCCCTGGGCCTGAAGCCCATCGTCGTGGTCAACAAGGTCGACAAGCCGGGCGCCAAGCCCGAGATGGTCGTCAACGCCGCGTTCGACCTGTTCGACAAGCTGGGCGCCAACGACGAGCAGCTCGACTTCCCGGTCGTCTACGCCTCGGGCATCAACGGCTGGTCGTCGCTGACCGAAGGTGCGCCCGGCCAGAAGTGGGGCGAGGACATGTCCGCGCTGTTCGACACCGTGCTCAAGCACGTGGCGCCGAACGCGGGCGACCCGGCGGCCCCGCTGCAACTGCAGATCTCCGCGCTCGACTTCTCGACCTTCGTCGGCCGCATCGGCGTGGGCCGCATCCTGCAGGGCACGATCAAGCCGTCGATGGACGTGGTCGTGATGGAAGGCCCGGACGGCAAGTCCACCAAGGGCCGCATCAACCAGGTGCTGACCTTCCAGGGCCTGGATCGCGTGCAGGTCACCGAAGCCGGCCCGGGCGAGATCGTGCTGGTCAACGGCATCGACGACGTCAACATCGGCGTGACCATCACCGACCCGCTCAACCCGGCGCCGCTGCCGATGATCAAGGTCGACGAGCCGACGCTGACGATGAACTTCCTGGTCAACACGTCGCCGCTGGCCGGCCGCGAGGGCAAGTACGTCACCAGCCGCCAGATCTGGGACCGCCTGCAAAAGGAACTGCAGCACAACGTCGCGCTGCGCGTGAAGGAAACCGACGAGGACGGCGTGTTCGAGGTGATGGGCCGGGGCGAACTGCACCTGACCATCCTGCTGGAGAACATGCGCCGCGAAGGCTTCGAGATGGCCGTGTCCAAGCCGCGCGTGGTCTTCCACGACGTCGACGGCGTGCGCCATGAGCCGATCGAACTGGTCACGGCCGACGTCGAAGAAACCCACCAGGGCGGCGTGATGCAGGCGCTGGGCGAGCGCAAGGGCGAGCTGGTCAACATGGAGCCGGACGGCAACGGGCGCGTGCGCCTCGAGTACCGCATCCCGGCGCGTGGACTGATCGGCTTTTCCAACGAGTTCATGAACCTGACCCGTGGTTCCGGCCTGATCAGCAACATCTTCGACGGCTACGAGCCGCACAAGGGCGAGATCGGCGGCCGCAAGAACGGCGTGCTCATCTCGATGGA
>JBJMWF010000053.1:0-3789 GCA_045810265.1 Vitreoscilla sp.
AGCGCCTTGTCCAGCCAGCCGGGCACCAGCGTCTTCTGGAAGTGCGGATAGAGCACCAGGCCGTCGCCGAGCGCGGCGTAGTCCAGGTGCAGGTGGTAGTCGGTGATGCCACCGTCCCAGTACGGGCCGGGCGGCGCGCCGGCGATGCTGTCGACGGCCTCCAGCCAGAACGGGATCGAGCAGCTTGCCAGGATGCTGCGCTCGAGGTTGGCGGCGGTCAGCTCGACGTGCTGGGTGCGGTAGTCGTGCGTGGGCACGGGCAGGCGGTCGCGCGGATCGGAGAAGATCACGCGCTCCAGGAAGCCGCCCATCGCGCGGCGCGAGACGGCGTTCGACGCGAACGCGCCCAGGTAGCCGAGCGGCGTGCGCACGCGCCCGTCCCGCGCGAGCGCGCGCACGCCCCGGCTGGTGAACACGTGCAGCCGGAAGCGCGGGTGCGAGAGCACCTCGCGCTCGCGGCCGCCGAAGCGCTCCACCAGCTTGGCCTCGAACAGCTCGCTGACGTGCCGCGGCTTGGGCGCCTTGCCGGGCGCGTGCTCGTAGCGCTGGGCGATGTAGTCGGCCGCCAGGTCGGCCAGCGCGGCGTCCGCGTCGGGCAGGCAGGCGCTGGCCATGCGCCAGGCGCCGATCGACGCGCCCAGCAGGTGCACCACCTGCTCGCTGCGCGGCAGCCATTGCCCGAACACGAAGCGGTCCAGCGGATTCAGGATCAGGCCCTTGGGGCCGCCGGCCGCCGCGGGAATCGCGCGGATGTCGGAAGGCTGCAGGCCGCGTTCACGCAGGCGCTTCAGCGCCGTCGGACCGGCCAGGATCTGCAGGGCCTTCACGCCACCCGCGAGTTCACTGGGCTGCAATGACGCCGCAGGCGATGCGCGCGCCGGCGTTGCCGCTCGGCTGCGCGTCGTAGTCGTCGGCCACCGCGTGCAGGATCACAGCGTGTCCGACGAAGCCGTCCGCGCCGCCCAGCGTCACGCCTTCGAGCGTGAAACGCGCGTCGATCTTGCCGGCGGGGTCGGCCAGCAGGCTGGGCATGTCGCCGGCGTGGTGCGGCTTTTCCTGCGGGCCGTGCGGCTTGTGCGTCGGGTTGAAGTGGCCGCCGGCGCTCAGGAAATCGGCGCTCGCGCAATTGCCGTTCTCGTGCACGTGGAACGCATGGATGGAACCGGGCTGCAGGCCGGCAGCCGTCACGTGGACGTCCACCGAGTTGCCGCCGCCCGCGAAGACGACGATGCCGGTGACACCGCTGGTGGGCGTCGGCGTCAGCGTGGCAACGGCCGCCTTGGTGCGGCTGAAGTACGACTCGGTCACCTTCACTTCGGGCGAAGCCGACGGAGCCGGCGCGGCGGCCGGCGCGGGCGCCGCAGCAGCCACGGACTCGACGGCGGGCTTGTGGGCACAGCCGGCGAGACCGACGGCGGTGGCGAGGGAGAGCGTCAGGGCGATTCGCATGGGATGAGGCCTGTGGCAAAAAAGCGGGAGCTCGACCATAGCGTAATTCGGTTACGCCGTGCTTTCACGCGGCGGTAACCGCCTGTGAGGCGTCAGCCCTTGCCCTGCAGCTTGGCGAAAGCCGCCGCCATCGCGCTCTGACCCGAAGCCGCACCCGGCGCCTGCGCGGCGCGTTGTCCGCCCGCCGGGCGCTCGTTGCGGGCCGGCGCCCGGTAGCTGTTGTCCGCCTGGCGCGCCCCCTTTTGCTGCGGCTGCGAATCGAGCTTCATGGTCAGCGCGATGCGCTGGCGCGCGAGGTCGACCTCCACCACCTTGACCTTGACGATGTCGCCGGTCTTGACGACCTCTCGCGCATCGTTGACGAACTTGTTGGACAGCTGGCTCACGTGCACCAGGCCGTCCTGGTGCACGCCCAGGTCGACGAAGGCGCCGAACTGCGCGACGTTGCTCACCGTGCCTTCGAGCAGCATGCCCGGCTGCAGGTCCTTGATGTCCTCGATGCCGTCGTTGAAGCGCGCCACCTTGAAGTCGGGGCGCGGATCGCGGCCCGGCTTGTCGAGTTCGACCAGGATGTCCTTGATCGTGATCGCGCCGAACTTCTCGTCGGCGAAGCTCTCGGGCTTGAGCGACTTGAGCACGTCGCTGCGGCCCATCAATTCCTGGATCGGCTTGGAGGTGGCGGCCAGCATGCGCTCGACCACCGGATAGGTCTCGGGGTGCACGCCGGTCATGTCCAGCGGATTGCTGCCGCCGCGGATGCGCAGGAAGCCGGCCGCCTGCTCGAAGGTCTTGGGGCCCAGGCCGGTCACGTCCAGCAATTGCGAGCGGGCGGCGAAGGCGCCGTTGGCATCGCGCCAGCGCACGATGGAACTGGCCACCGCCTGGCTCAGGCCGGAGACGCGCGCGAGCAGCGGTGCCGACGCCGTGTTCAGGTCGACGCCGACCTTGTTGACGCAATCCTCGACGACCGCGTCCAGCGTCTTCATCAATTCGCTCTGGTTGACGTCGTGCTGGTACTGGCCGACGCCGATGCTCTTGGGATCGATCTTGACGAGCTCGGCCAGCGGATCCTGCAGCCGGCGCGCGATCGACACCGCGCCGCGCAGGCTGACATCGAGGTCAGGCAGCTCCTTGCTGGCGAATTCGGACGCGGAGTACACCGACGCGCCGGCCTCGCTGACGACGATCTTGTCGATCTTGACGTCGGGTGCGAGCTGCTGCACGCGCTTGATGAGGTCGGCGGCGAGCTTGTCGGTCTCGCGGCTGGCGGTGCCGTTGCCGATCGCGATCAGGTTGACGCCGTGCTGTGCCACCAGGCGGCCCAGCGCATGCAGGGAACCTTCCCAGTCGCAGCGTGGCTCGTGCGGATAGACCGTGTGCGTGGCCAGCACCTTGCCGGTGTCCGAGACCACGGCCACCTTGACGCCGGTGCGGATGCCCGGATCCAGCCCCATGACGACGCGCTTGCCGGCCGGCGCGGCCAGCAGCAGGTCGCGCAGGTTCTCCGCGAACACGCGGATCGCGACCTTCTCGGCTTCTTCGCGCACGCGGCCGAACAGGTCGCGCTCCAGGCTCAGCGAGAGCTTGACCTTCCACGTCCACGATACCGCACGCCGTATCAGGTCGTCGGCCGCGCGCTTCGAGTGCGCCCAGCCCAGGTGGCGCGCGATCCGGCCTTCGGCCAGGCTGGGCTGGCCCGGCACCAGCTCCTCGTCGAGGATCAGCTTGGCGTCAAGGATCTCCTGCGTGCGGCCGCGGAACACGGCCAGTGCGCGGTGGGAGGGCACGGTGCGGATCGGCTCGGAGTAATCGAAGTAGTCGCGGTACTTGGCGACGTCCGGGTTGTGCTCGTCCTTGCCGTCCATCTTCTTCGACTGCAGCAGGCCCTCTTCCCACAGCCATTCGCGCAGCACCTTGACCAGCGCCGCGTCCTCGGCCCAGCGTTCGGACAGCAGGTCGCGAACGCCGTCGATCACCGCGAACGCATCGGCGAAGCCGGCGTCGGCGTTGACGAAGGCCGCGGCCTCGCTGTGCGGATCCAGCGACGGGTCGGCGAACAGCTTGTCGGCCAGCGGTTCAAGGCCGGCTTCGCGGGCGATCATGCCCTTGGTGCGGCGCTTCTGCTTGAATGGCAGGTAGAGATCCTCCAGCTCCTGCTTGGTCGGCGCCGCGTCGATCGCGGCGGCGAGCTCGGGCGTCAGCTTGCCCTGTTCCTCGATGCTCTTGAGGACCGCGGCCCGGCGATCCTCCAGCTCGCGCAGGTAGCCCAGCCGGCTCTCGAGTTCGCGCAACTGGATGTCGTCCAGGTTGTCGGTGACTTCCTTGCGATACCGTGCGATG
>JBJMWF010000054.1:0-4992 GCA_045810265.1 Vitreoscilla sp.
ACACACTTAACCAACACCAAGCTCAACCTATATAATTACGCGCGCATCACGACGGCGAGCCGCATGCACATCCGGGGCGGCGTCTAGACGAAATCTCGGCACGCCGGGCCGGCGCAGAGGTGTCTGGCGCCGTCTCGGGTCGCGTCAGGCAGTTGCCGACAGAGCACGACGCTGAGCGCGATTCGAGATGGGGCCTGACGCCGGCCCTGCTCCGGGGATCGGCGCCAGGCACGTTCTCGTCCGCGGGAACGGGTCGCGGTCGCGGGCATCGCGGCGGAACGAGAACATGCCAGGCACCTCGGAGCGTCGTCAGCGCCGGAATCGTCCCTGGGCATCGATCACGCTGAGGTCGGTGTAGCGCACGCCCGAGTGGTCGGACGCCGAGTAGTGCACCTTGACCCCGCCGAGGTCGAAGGACTCCAGACTGTCCAGGGCAGCGAGCAGCGTCTTGCGCGTCGGATGCGCGCCGGCGCGGCGCAGCGCTTCCACCAGCACCCGGGCCGCGGCGAAACCCTCGATCATGGCCGGCGACAGCCGCGCCTGCGGATCGTGCGCGTGCAGCAAGGCCACCGCGTCGCGCACCATCGGCGGCGTGTTCGAACTCTCGCCCGGAAAGACCTGCGTGACGATCACGCCACGCGCGAACTCGCCCAGCTCGCGAACGAAGCCGTCCGATGCATTGTTCGACAGCGTGACCACGGTCGCCTTGCTGCCGGCACCGCGAATCTCCCGCGTGGCCTTGACCACCGAGGAGCCGGTGCCCAGGACCAGCACTGCTTGTGCGTTCGACTTGCCCAGCGCGAGCGCCAGCTCGTCGAACCGCGGCGCCGCCTTGTCGAAGGATCCCGTCAGCACCGGTTCGAGATGCGCCTTGGCAAAGCCGCGCATCGCGCCTGCCGCGGCGTCGTCGCCGAAGGCGTCGTGCGTCTTGAAGACGGCGATGCGCGTGTTGCCCATGCTGGCCAGTTGTTCGATCGCACGCTCGGCCTCCGCCTGGTAGGGGCTGCGCACGTTGAACACGTGGCGATTGACCGGGGCGTAGAGCAACATCGCGCCCGTCGATGGCGCGACGGAAGCGATGTCATAGCGCTCGAGCAGCGGCAGCACCGCCTGGTTCTGCGGCGTGCCGCGGATCATGAACAGCGCCAGCACCTGTTCCTTGTCGGCCAGCGCCTTCACGTTGGCCACCGCGCTGTCGGCGTTGCCCTGGTCGTCGAGCGTTCGCAGCTCGATGCGATTGCCGTTGACGCCGCCGCGCGCGTTGACGGCATCGATCCAGAGCCGCGCTCCCAGGGAGGTCTCGCCGACGTTGAGCGCCGAATTGCCGGTGACGCCCGTGGTCTGGCCGATCACCACCTGCGCGCCGGCGGTGGCCAGCGTGCCCATGCAAAGCAGAAGAGTCACCAGGGCCTTCATGCGGTCCTCGAGTCTGAACGGGAAAAGGGCGCGACCGCGCCCCGGAAGCCTCGCGTGGAGGCTTTCCGGAAGCGCGCTGGCGGCGCTCAGAACTTGTAGCGCGCTCCGACGGCGACTTCGCTTTCGCCGCTGTAGGCATGGCCCGCACCGAAGTGATTTCCGTTGCCCTGGGCGTCGCCGATCACCCAGCCGCCGTCGACCTTGAAGTGGTCGCCGGCCAGGTAGACATCGAACTGCTTGTCGACGTGGTACATCCAGGAGGCGTAGACCACCTTCTTGGAGCCATCGGCCACGCTGGCCACCCCTGCCGTGTTGCCGAACGGGTTGAGGATGTTGCCGCCGCCGTTGAAGCCGGCGTGGCGCCCCTTCATCTCGTTGAACCCGAGCCCGATCTCGTTGTCCGGCGTCGGCAGCAGGCTCATGGACACCGTCCACGAGTTGTCGGTGCGGGTGCCGGCGCTGTTGCCCACGCCCTGTTCGGCGGTGTAGTGCGCGAAGCCGCCGTTGAAGCGGAACATGCCCAGGCGGTAGTTGCCGCCGACCAGCGTGGACTGGTGGATCAGGTCGTTGACGTTGGCGCGGTCGTACGACAGGTTGGCGCTCAGCAGGCCCGGGCCGACCTCCAGCGCGTTCAGCGCGATCGAAGCCTCCTGCGTCTGGCCCTTCTTGAAGTCGCCCGGCGTGGAGCCGCCGTTGCCGACGTCGCCGCTGCCGCCCGCGCCCTGCGAGCCGAAGGCGAAGCCCAGGCCGGCCACGATGTGGCTGCCGAACTTCTTCTTCCATTCGATGGCGCTGTTCAGGCGCGTGCCATTGGCGCCACCGGAGTAGAAGATGAACTGCTTGAAGTTGTTGACGTTGGAGTAGCCGCCTTCCCTGAGCGAGACGTCGGCGTTGCCGTAGGGGTCGCCCCAGTTGGCCGTGAAGTCGCGCGTCAGCGTGTTCTGGCGGCCGACCGTGATCTTGCCCAGGTCCTCGCTGTACAGGCCCATCCAGGCGTCGCGGTTGAAGAAGACGTCGGAGGTATCCATGTCGCCGGTGGGCAGCTCGAACTCGGTCTCGAGCTTGGAGATCACCTTCAGCCCGGGCAGGCCGATCTGGTCGCCGACGGCCAGCGCGTGGTCGGCGTCGAAGCCCAGGCGGTTGCCGCTGAACCAGGCGACCTGCATGCCCGTCGTCGAGCCGCCGGCCGTGGTCTGGTGGTTGGCGTGGCTGCCGGTCGCCTCGATCAGGCCGTACATGTGCAGGCTGGTGGTGCCGTTGTTGTAGAGCGAAACCCCGGTCGCCGGCTCGGCGAGCTTGGCGCCGTTCTGGTCGGTGGTCAGCGCCAGCGGGACGGCGGGCTTGGCCGCGGGCGCCGCGGCCGGCGCGCTCGTCATGGCGTTCAACCGCTGCTCGAGGGCGTCCAGGCGCGCCTTCTGCGCCGCCTCGGCCGCCTTCTGCGCCGCGATCTCGGCCCTCAGGTCGTCCACTTCGCTCGCGAACACGGGTTGGCACAGCGTCAGCACGGCCAGCGCGCTCGCGCGCATTGCAAACTTCTTCATGTCATGTCTCCAGTGGTTGTCACCCCATGCCGGGGGCTCGGTGTTGTCTGGCGAGTGAACCCAGATGCTTGAAATCACTTCGGCGCCACGAAACCGGCGGCCTTGTAGACGGCATCGATGGTGGATTGCCCGACGCGCGCCGCCATCTCCTGGTGGACCGGCATCAGCGCCTTCTTCCACTCGCCGATCTCGTCGACGCTGGGCGTGTAGACCGCGGTCTTGCCGCTCGCCTTGATCTTGTCGAGCGCCATCGCGTTCTCGGTCGAGGCCAGGGCGTCGGCGTAGGTCGTGGCGTCCTTGATGCAGGCGTCGAGGATGGTGCGGATGTCGGGCGGCAGGCCGTCCCAGAACTTCTTGTTGACGATCACCGCATAGGCCAGGTGGCCGTGGTACGACAGCGTCATGTGCTTCTGCACCTCGTAGATCTTCTGGGTGTAGAAGTTCGAGGGCACGCCCTCGGTGCCGTCGACGACACCTGACTGCAAGCCCTGGTACAGCTCGCTGAAAGCCATCACCTGCGGGATCGCGCCGAGCGCGCGCATCTGGGCGTCCAGCACCTTCGATGACTGGATGCGCATCTTCAGGCCCTTGAAGTCGGCCACGTGGTGCAGCGGCCGGTTCGCGCTCATGATGTGAAAGCCGTTGTCCCAGTACGCCATGCCGCGGATGCCGCGCGCTTCCAGCTTGTGGAACAGCTCGGTGCCGACCGGGCCGTCGGTGACCGCGCGAAAGGCCGCCTGGTCCTTGAAGATGAACGGCAGGTCGAAGACCTCGAACTCCTTGACGCCCAGCGGCCCGAACTTGGCCAGCGACGGGGCCAGCATCTGCACCGAGCCCAGTTGCAGCGCCTCCATCTCCTCCTTGTCCTTGTACAACTGGCTGTTCGGGTAGACGTCCACCTTCACGCGGCCCTTGGTGCGCTCCTCGGCGAGCTCCTTGAAGCGCTGGGCGCCGTTGCCTTTGGGCGTGTCGGGGGCGACGACGTGGCTGAACTTGATGACGATGGGCGCAGCCTGGGCCCGCGCCGTCGTCGTGGCCGATCCGGCCAGTGCAGCGGCTGCCGCGAGCAGGGCGTCGCGGCGCGAAATGACGGTTTTCATGGGATCTGTCTCCGAGGTTGCAGGCGGGACGTCGCTGCGTCCACCCGTCTGCCGCCGAGGCTACGAGCGCGTACCCTTCCATCAGCTTTCAGCCGGATCGGTCGAGGGAAATCACGTAGTCGAGCAAACAACGAAGCGCCATGCGGCGCGTGCCACGAGGCGCGCTCGCTCGTAGTATTCGAGCCGGAGACAGAACTCAAAACGATTGGCGGCAGGCCATGAGACAACACCAGACGACCCTGCGAACCGCCCTTGCGCGCGCGCTGGCCGCGGCCGCCTGCGCGCTCGCATGCGCCGCCCCCGCGCGGGGCGCGACGATCCAGCTGATGGTGGGCGGCGTCGAGAAGCAGATCTACCTGCCCGTGGCGCTCGCCGATCGCCTGGGCTACTTCCGGGAGCAGGGGCTGGACGTGCAGGTGCTCAGCGACACCTCCGGCGGCCACGCCGAGGACGGCCTGCTCACCGGCAGCGTGCAGGGCGTCGTCGGCTTCTACGACCACACGATCGACCTGCAGGCCAAGGGCAAGTTCGTGCAGGCGGTCGTGCAATTCAGCCAGTCCCCCGGCGAAGCCGTCGTGGTGGCGACGCGCCAGGCCGACACCATCCGGACGCCCGCCGATTTCCGCGGCCACACGTTGGGCGTCACCGGCCTGGGCTCGTCGACGCACCTGCTGATGCAATACCTGGTGGCCGAACACGGCCTGAAGAAGGGCGAGGTCACGATGGCGGGCGTGGGCGCGGGCGCCGCGTTCGCCGACGCCATGCGCGCCGGGCGCATCGACGCGGGCATGACGACCGAGCCGACGCTGTCACGCCTGCTGAAGTCAGGTGACGCCCGCCTGCTGGTGGACCTTCGCACGCCGGAACAGGCCGCCAACGCGCTGGGCGGGCTCTATCCGGCGGCCTGCCTCTACATGTCGACGCCCTGGATCAAC
>JBJMWF010000055.1:0-7586 GCA_045810265.1 Vitreoscilla sp.
CCCGTACCTGGATCGCCTTCGCGAGTTCGCGGCCAGGCAGAAGGCCCCGGTCGTCGCCATCTGCGCCAAGACCGAGGCCGAGCTGGCGGACATGGCGCCCGAGGATGCCCAGATGTTCCTGGCCGAGATGGGCCAGACCGAGCCGGGCCTGAACCGCCTGATCCGCGCCGCTTTCACGCTGCTGGGGCTGCAGACCTACTTCACCGCGGGCGTCAAGGAAGTGCGCGCGTGGACAGTGGCCGTCGGCGCCACCGCACCGCAGGCCGCAGGCGTGATCCACACCGACTTCGAGAAGGGCTTCATCCGCGCCCAGACCATCGCCTATGACGACTTCGTCGCCTACAAGGGCGAGCAGGGTGCCAAGGACGCCGGCAAGATGCGCGCGGAAGGCAAGGAGTACATCGTCAAGGACGGCGATGTGCTGAACTTCCTCTTCAGCAGCTGAGGCGACGCCGGACCGACTGCGTCCACCCGGCGCCAACGGCCCGTCGATCCGGCGGGCTTTTTTGTCGGTTCCGGGCACTTCGCGGGACTGCCCCCGTTGCGTGGCGAGCAGCCGTCGCGCAACATGAAGCCGATGACGATACCGGTGCTGCTCTTCGCGGCGGGGGCCTTGCTGGAAGGCTGGCTGGCCGCGATGCTCTACATCAGCGGCCGCGCCCTGCGCGGGCGCGACGAGCGCTGGTCGCTGCTGCTCGCGCTGGGATACGCCTGCAACACGCTGCGGTCGTCCCTGATGGCCCTGGGCTACGGCAATCTGGGGCTCGACAGCCCGCCGCGCGCCGCCACCGCCACCCTGGCGACGATGGCCATCGCCGCGACCACCGCCGCGTTGATGCTCTATGTCGACCTGGACAAGCGCACCCGCCAGCGGATCTGGCAGGTGGCGCTGCCGCTGCTGGCCGTGACCTTGTCGCTGTCGCTGCTGGGCTGGATCAGCCGCGGCACCGCGGCGCTGTCGGCGGCGGTCTTCGTCACCGGCTGGGCCGTGCTGTTCCTGCGCGCCATGCTGCGCGAGCCGGGCAGCGGACACGGCCTGGTGGTCATCGCCACGCTGACGTTCCCGGTCGTGATGGTCGCGCTCAAGCTGCACCTGCTGCCCTACGAGATGGTGCCGGTCTCGGAGATCGTGCCGCTCGCTGCCATCGGCATCACCGTCCTGACGACGGGCCTGGTGCGCGCGAACCGGCGTGCGCAGCAGGAAGCCCGGCGCTCGACCGAGGCGCTGGTCGCGCGCATGCGTGCCGAGTCCGACCTGCGTGCCGCCAACGAGTCGCTGGAGTTGCGCGTGGGGCAGCGCACGGCCAACCTGCAGGAGACGATCGACGGCCTGGAGAGCTTCAATCAGAACGTGTCGCATGACCTGCGCGGCCCGCTGGGCGGCATCGCCGGCGTGGCCCGGCTGGCGCGCGACGAAGTCGCCGCCGGCCGCCCCGAGTCCGCCGACCGCATGTTGCGCGCCATCGAGAAGCAGGCCGACCACTCGATGGCGATGATCGCGGCGCTGCTGGCGCTGGCCCGCGCCGCCAACACCCAGCCGCAGCGCACGCAGGTGCACACCGGCCAGATGGTCGAGGAGATCGTCGCGGCGCTGTCCGGTACGCAGCCGGCCAGCCCGCAGATCGTCGTGCAGCCGCTGCCCGACGCGGATGCCGACCCGCAGCTGCTGCGCCAGGTGTTCGCCAACTTGCTGGGCAACGCCTGCAAGTTCGCCGGCGCAGCGAACGAGGCGCGCATCGAGGTGGGCCATGCGCAGACGGCCAACGGAGGCGCCTACTTCGTGCGGGACAACGGGGTCGGCTTCTCCAACGTGGACGCCCAGCGCATGTTCCAGCCGTTCCAGCGGCTGCACGGCGCGGCCTACGACGGCTTCGGTGTCGGGCTGTCCATCGTGCGGCGCATCGTCGACCACCACGGCGGCCAGGTCTGGGCCGACGGCGTGCCCGGCGGCGGCGCCACTTTCTGGTTCACGCTCGGGGGACGCTGAGCGCCGCCCCGGCCAGAACGCCCGACCTCAGGCGACGGCGACCGGGCTCAGCGAGATGCCGGCCAGCATCTGGCGGAAGCGGCTCGGGGCGGTGCCGCGGACCGCGGCAGCCTGCCGGCACCGATTGGCGCCGACGTTGGCGCGCACGCGCAGCGAGGCGGCGCCCCGGATGGCGCTGACCGTGACGTCGTCGCGCGAATCGATCAGGAAGGACTCGCCGGCGCCCAGCACGATGTCCTTGTGGTCGCCTTCCACCGTCAGCCAGACGAAGCCCTGGGTGACTTCGAGGCGCGAATCGCAGGCGTCGCGCAGGCGGGCGACTTCGTCGTCGGCCAGGTTCAGTTGAGCGCGTTGGGCGTTGAGCAGCATGATCATTCTCCCGTTCTGAGGACAGCTCCCTATTCCGCAACCGCATCCGACTCCGTTCACCCGGAGAGGCTGGCCTGTTGCTTCAGGGTAGGTAGATCATCGGGCTTTCCCGCATCGGAATCCAACGTTCAATTGGCATGACGTCCATTCCGAAAGCGCATCGATGCACCGCCTTGGCGCGACGGCCTTTATGCGGTTTTTATGCCCGGCCAGCGACACTGCAGTCCCCTGTTCGACAGGCAACGACTCTCTGTTCATGGATACCGCACATCGCCGGCAGGCGCTCCTGCCGCTCACCCTGGGCGCCGTCGGCGTCGTCTACGGCGACATCGGCACCAGCCCGCTGTACACGATGTCGACCATCTTCGGCCCCGAAGGCGGCGTGCCGCTCGACCCCGGTCACCTGACCGGCGCCGCCTCGACGATCTTCTGGGCGCTGATGCTGGTCGTCACGCTCAAGTACGTGCTGCTGATCCTGCGCGCCGACAACCGCGGCGAGGGCGGCATCATGGCGCTCACCGCGCTGGCCACGCAGGCCGCCGGCGGCACCGCCAGGCGGCGCGCGTTCCTGTTGCTGCTGGGCCTGTTCGGCGCGGCGCTGTTCTACGGCGACAGCGTGATCACGCCGGCGATGTCGGTGCTCAGCGCGGTCGAGGGCCTGGAGGTCGTCGAGCCCGGCCTCAAGCGCTTCGTGCTGCCCATCGCCATCGGCGTGCTGATCGGCCTGTTCCTGATGCAGCGCAAGGGCACGGCGGTGGTCGGCAAGCTGTTCGGCCCGATCATCGTGCTGTGGTTCGCGCTACTGGCGCTGACCGGCGTGCAGCAGATCGTGCAGGCGCCGGCCATCCTGCAGGCGTTCAATCCGCTGCTGGCGCTGCATTTCCTGGTCGAGCGCGGCCCGCTGGTGTTCGCGGCCGTCGGTGCGATCGTGCTGGCGCTGACCGGCGCGGAGGCGCTGTACGCCGACATGGGCCACTTCGGCCGCAAGCCCATCCAGCTGGCCTGGCTCGGCCTGGTGCTGCCCGCGCTGACGCTCAACTACCTCGGCCAGGCGGCGCTGCTGATCCGCGACCCGAAGGCGCTGGACAACCCGTTCTTCCACCTGTTCCCGCAGGGCTGGCTGATCCCCGTGGTGATCCTGGCGACCATGGCCACCGTGATTGCCTCGCAGGCAGTGATTTCCGGGGCGTTCTCGATGACGCGCCAGGCGATCCAGCTCGGATTCCTGCCGCGCATGCAGGTGGTGTTCACCTCGGCGCGGGAGGCCGGCCAGATCTACCTGCCGCGCGTCAACTGGATCCTGCTGGTGGCCGTGATCCTGGCGGCGGTCGGCTTCGGCGGCTCGGCGGCCATGGCCTCGGCCTACGGCATCGCCGTGACGGTGACGATGCTGATCACCACCATGCTGACCTTCTTCGTCGTGCGCAACCTGTGGGGCCTGCCGCGCTGGCTCGCCTGGTCGGGCACCGGCGTGTTCCTCGCCTTCGACCTGCTGCTGGTCGCCTCGTGCTCGATCAAGTTCGTGCAGGGCGGCTGGTTCCCGATCGTCATGGGCTTGTGCATTTTCACGGTGATGTCGACCTGGAAGCGCGGGCGCGAGCTGCTGATCGACTCGATCCGCCAGGACGACCCCGAACTGCTGCCGTTCATCCAGTCGCTGGCCGAGCACGTCGACCAGCGCGCGCCGCGCACGGCCGTCTTCATGGTGGCCAATCCGGACACCGTGCCGCAGGCGCTGATGCACAACCTCAAGCACAACTGCGTGCTGCACGAGCAGAACGTGATCCTGTCGGTGGTGTTCCACGAACGCGCCTACATCGAGGCCGACGAGGCCGTCGTGGTCACGCCGCTGGCCGAGGGCTTCTGGCGCGTGTGCGTCAACTACGGCTTCATGAACGTCGCCGACATCCCCGAGGCGCTGAAGATCTGCGCTTCCCACGGCATCGACCTCGAGCCGATGCGCACCAGCTACTTCATCAGCCGCGAGACCGTGGTACCCACCCGCGGCGACGGCATGTGGCAGTGGCGCGAACGCCTGTTCGCGGCGATGTCGCGCAACGCGGGCAGCGTGGTCGAATTCTTCAAGCTGCCCAACAACTCTGTGATCGAGCTCGGGACGCGCGTGCAGATCTGACGTTCCGGCCCATGAAGCCGCGAGAAG
Organism: Vitreoscilla sp.; assembly: GCA_045810265.1. GTDB lineage: Bacteria > Pseudomonadota > Gammaproteobacteria > Burkholderiales > Burkholderiaceae_C > Scleromatobacter. The sequence goes on from JBJMWF010000055.1 coordinate 4,518, forward strand.
CGAGACTTCCGTCGCAGCCGGCGGGCGCCGCGCTCAATCGCCTGGGGTAAAGGTCGATATCGGGACTATGCCCTCCCGCAACAGAATCGCGGCCATGAAGATGCGCCGCGTCTTGCCGTGCCTCTTGCTGGCATCGGCAGCGGGCCCGGCCTGCGCCGACCCCGCCAGCTACGTCTTCACGCCCTACACCGGCGTGGGCAGGTGGGAGCTCGCCTACGGCCTGGGCACCGAGCACGCGCGCGACGGCTCGCGCGAGACGCAGCAGACCTTGAGCATCGGCGGCACGCCCAGCGCGCACTGGTACACCTCCGTCTACGCGGCCTGGGCGGCCAGCGACGGCGGCGCCTTCAGCGCCGACGAGTGGTCGTGGACCAATCACCTGCAGCTGACGACGCCAGGCGCAGGCCCGGTCGACGTCGGCCTGCTGTGCGAGCTTTCGCGCCCGCATGACCGCGACGAGGGCCGCCTGGGCGTCAGCTGCGGCCCGACGCTGCAGATGGACACCGACGACCTGCAGTTCAACTTCAACCCGCTGCTGGGCAAGCAAGTCGGCGCGGCGCAAGACGAGCGGCCGGCGCTCGGCTACCAGTGGCAGGTCAAGGGCCTGGTCGCGCCGGCGATCGAGCTGGGTGCGCAAGGCTTCGGCTCGGTCGGCACCTGGAACCACTGGTCGCCCACGTCGCAGCAGGAACATATCGTCGGACCGGCGATCTTCCTGAAGGCCACCGGCTTGGGCGGACCGATCCGCCTCGACGCCGCATGGCTGTTCGGCGTCGGCCAGGGCTCGCCGAGAAACGTCCTGCGCCTGCGGCTGCAGCACGAGTTCTGAGGATCGCCCGGGCTGCCGCTCAGTGCAGCAGGTGGATGCCGTCGGTGTCGCCCGCGGAACAGCGCATGTCCCAGCTGGCCGACCAGGCCGAGAACTCGCTCACCGGCATCGGGCGGCCCATGTGGAAGCCCTGCGCCTGATCGCACTTGAGCTCGCGCAGCAGGTTCCACGCCTCGGCCGTCTCGACGCCTTCGGCGACCACCGTGATGCCCAGGTTGTGCGCCAGATCGATCGTCGAGCGCACGATCATCTCGTCGTCGCGGTCGCTCTGCATGTGGCTGACGAAGGACTGGTCGATCTTGAGCTCGTCGACGGGCAGCCGCTTCAGGTACGCGAGCGAGGAGTAGCCGGTGCCGAAGTCGTCGATCGAGAGCTTGAACCCCATTGCGCTCAATGCGTCCAGCGTGGCGAGGGCTCGCTGCGGATCGTCCATGATCGCGCTCTCGGTGATCTCCAGGCACAGGGCCGAAGCGGGCACGCCGTGGTGCGCGAGTAGCGCCGCGAACTTGTGCGGCAGGTCCAGGTCGAGCAGGTCCCGCGTGGACAGGTTGACCGACAGGCACAGCTGCAGGCCTTCGTCGGACAGCGTCAGCCAGTGGCGCGCGGCCTCCTCGAACACCCACATCGTCAGGTGGCGGATGAAGCCGGTCTGCTCGGCGAAGGGAATGAACTGGATCGGCGGCACCAGCCCCCGCTGCGGATGCTGCCAGCGCACCAGCGCCTCGGCGCCGACGATGCGGCGGTCCTCCAGCGCCAGCTTGGGCTGCAGGTACAGGCGCAGCTCGCCGCGGTCGACGGCCTGGCGCAGCTCCGAGATCAGCGTCAGCGTCTGCGCGCTGGTGGCGTCGATCGCCGGATCGTAGGTGACCGGCCCATGGCTGCGCCGCTTGGCCTCGTACATCGCCATCTCGGCGCGCACCAGCAGCGCGTCGCCGTTGTCGGCGTGCTGCGGCCAACAGGCGATGCCGATGCCCGCGCCCATGTCGATGCGGTGCTCGCCCAGCACCAGCGGCTGGTCGAGCGACTGTTCGACGCGCAGCGCCACCGCGTTGGCTTGCGGCGCGTCGGCGTTGCGCAGCAGGATGCCGAACCGGTCGCCGCTCAATCGCGCGACGACGTCGCCGTCGCGCGCCAGCCCACGCCCGAGGCGCTCGGCGATGCCCGCCAGCACCTGGTCTCCGACGCCGTAGCCCAGCACGTCGTTGACGTGCTTGAAGCGGTTCAGGTCGACCATGAGGACGGCCACCGAGCCGTCGGTGCCGTTCGCGAGCCGGGCGTCCGCCGCGTCGCGGATCGCGCTGCCGACGGCCTCGCGGAAGCGCGCCCGATTGGGCAGGCCGGTCAGGCTGTCCCAATAGGCCAGCCGCAGGATCTGGGCCTGGTTCTCGGCGATGCTGACGCGCATGTGCTCGAACGAGTGCGACAGCGCGCCGATCTCGTCCTCGCGCGCGAGCTCGCGCATCGGCGTCGCATAGTCGCCGCCGCCCAGGCGTTCGGCGGCGCGGGCCAGGCCGCGCAGCGGCGTCGTCACGCGGCGCGCGGTGACGATGCTGCCGGCCGCGAAGACGACGATCGCCAGCACGGTGATCACGACCAGCGCGAGCCGCAGGTCGGCCGGCAGGCGCACGGCGTCGCCGATCGAGACCGAGACCAGCGCCACCACGCTGGTTTCGAGGCGCCGGTCGCCGCCCAGCGCCACCAGGTGCACGCCCAGTTCGTCGCCCTGCGCCGGCACGTCGATCATGGCCTGCGTCGATGCCCCGGCCGCCCATGGCTGCACCGACAGATCCCTGGCGCTCATCGCATCCAGCGAGGTCATGTCGACCACCCACGGCGCGCGGGCGCCGGAGCGTGAGAGCAAGGTCAGGTCGAGCCCCGACAACCGCTTCATGTCGCCGATCAGGCGGTCGTCGAGCGGGAACGCCATCAGCACCCAGCCCACCGGCCGCGGCGCGTTCAGCTGCACCAGCACAGCCTGGAACGGGCGGCCGCCCATCAACACGATCGCGCTCTGCAGGCTCGCGGCCGGGTCCTGCGGCTTCAGGTTCGTCACCGCCGCAGAGACCTCGTCGAGCGAATCGCGGGTGGAGGTGTAGCGCACGTTGAAATCGAGGTCCAGGAACGCCACCCGGCTTGCGTGCACCCGGGTCTTGAAGTTCTCGAGCGCCGAGACGACGGTGGCTGGATCGCCCTCCAGCAGCACCGAGTAGAAGCCGAAGTCGCGCGCGAGTCCGCGCGCC
>JBJMWF010000056.1:0-9279 GCA_045810265.1 Vitreoscilla sp.
CCGTCATCGGCGCAGCGGCCGGCGCGGCGGTCGACGCGTTGTCCGAGGTCGTCGTGCTCGTGGTCGTCGAGCTGGTGGTGGACAGGTCGGTCGCGGTGCCGTTGGCGGCGGCGGCGGGCTTCGGATCGGCGCTCAGGCTGCCATCGCGCTTCAGCGGCGCGCCGGGCGGGGTGCCGTAGTTGGCGGTCTGCGCGCGGCCGTCGTTGTCGTTGGTAGAGGAGGCACTCTGTGCCACGGCGACGCCGCCGGCGATGCTCAGTGCACCCAGGGCCGCGGCGGTCAACTTCGTGATTGCGTTCATCTCTATCTCCTGTCGTTTGAGTGTCCACACCGGAGCGTGGGCCAGGATGACTACTGGGCAAGAGCTATGCCTCCCGACGCGGACATGCTCCCGGCGGGTTCGCCCGCGAGCCGCAAATCGCCAAATCCTTCCGCCCGCGAAGCTGTTCGAGGCCTGAACAAATTATTACGTTTGCTGCATTCAGTCATGTTTGCCGCATAAACTAAATACTTTGCACAGCGTTGGCGAGAGACCTGTGAAGTTTGGACGGAACGGACCACTGGGCGGAGTGCCCGGGCCTGTCTTGCGGGCCATCGAGTCGTTGCACATGCCGGCGATGCCGCAGGTCCTCCTGCGGTTCTTCAACGCCGCCGGCAGCGATTCGACGTCGCCGGAAACGCTTGCCGGCCTCGTCCTGCAGGATCCCGCGCTCAGCGCCCGCATCCTCACGGCCGCGAACTCCGCCGCCTTCCGCCGCGGCGCCGAATTGCGCAGCATCAAGCAGTCGTTGCTCGTGCTCGGGACGCGCATGGTGCGTACCATCGCGTCATGCCTGCTGGTTCAATCGGCCTTCCAGCGCGTGCCCGGATCGGATGCGCGCGAGCTCGCCGGCTTCTGGCGCCATTCGCTGCTGGTGGCCGAACTGGCTCGCGGCATGGCGACCGAACTCGGTTTTGGCGACGACGAGGCCGAGGAAGCCTATCTCGCCGGCCTGCTGCACGACGTCGGCCAACTGCTGTTGCTGGGCGGCCTGGGCGATGCCTACGGTGCGATCCTGGCGCGTGATCAGGGCGAAGAGGAGCTGTCGGAGCTGGAGCGCTCGGTGCTGGACACCGATCACGGCGCGGTCGGCGCCTGGTTCGTCGACCAATGGGAGCTGCCGTCGCTGATGGCCGACGCCATCCTGTTCCACCACCTGGCGCCCGACAAGGCCCCGGGCCTGGATCGCCTGGGCCTGCTGCTGTGGTGCGCGCACGCCGTCTGCACCGCCAGGCTGGGCTCGGCGCGCATCGACACGCAGCAGGTCGAACGCGTGATCGGCATCGCCGCGACGCGCCTGGACGCGCTGCACGAGGCGGCGCTGCTGCGGGTCGAGGCGCTCGCGCTGGCGCTCGATGTGGCCAAGGCGCCGCGCCAGCAGACCGTCCCGCAAAGGGTCGCGCTGCGGCTGGCCGAGGCGGCCGAAGCACCGGCCATGGACAAGCACGACGCCGCACTGCAGGCCGCCACCATGCCGATGACGGCGCTGCAGGCGCTGCCCCTGGACCTGGGCGGGGCCAACGGCGAGACCGATCTCCTGCTGTGCCTGCAGGAGGCGGCACGCATCCTCTTTGGCGTGCGGCAACTCGCGTTTTTGCTGCTGCAGCCGCAACGCCAGGTGCTGTCGGCGGCGGGCACCGGCATGGTCGCCGGCGCCTTGCAGCGACTCGAGATTCCGCTCGACTCTCCCGAGAGCCTGTGCGCACGAGCGGCGCTGGCGCGCGACCTCACCGTGGCGTCGAACGTCGACGGCCCCGAGGCGGCACCGGCCGACCGCCAGGTCGCGCGCGCGCTGGGCGCCGACAGCCTGATCTACCTGCCCCTGCTGGCCAACGGGGCGCTGGTGGGCGTGATGGCGTTCGGGGTGTCGGCGGTGCAGCGCACCCGGCTTTCAGGGCGTTCGACGCTGCTGGAGAACTTCGCCAGCGTCGCGGCCGCCAACCTGGGCGCCTGGCGGCAGATGCGCGAACGCGAGGCGCAGGTGGCGGCCGAAGTGGGCGGGCGCTACGTGCTGCATGGCCAGCGGGTCGCGCACGAGGTCAACAATCCGCTGGCCATCATCCGCAACTACCTGACGCTGATTTCCAACGCCGCGGCGGGCGGCGGCTCGGGCGCGGTGCAGCAGTCCGACATCCACGAACTGCGCGAGGAGATCGAACGGCTGTCGGCCATCGTCACCAGCCTGAGCTTCGACACCGCGGCGCCCGCCGCTCCCGCCGGCGCCATCGACCTCAACCAACTGGTCGGAACCATGCGCGCCGTGTACGAGGCGTCGCTGTTCGGTGCCGCCGGCGTGCGTCTCGAGCTCGACCTGCCGCCGGAGCCGGTGTTCGCCAGCGTCGATCGCGACAGCGTCAAGCAGATCATCTTCAATCTCTGGAAGAACGCTGCGCAGGCGCTGGAGCCGGGCGGCGTCGTGCGCACCAGCGTGACGCCGCACGTCGACCAGAACGGCACCTTGCACGCCAGCATCGTGATCCAGGACACCGGCCCGGGCCTGCCCTCGGGCGTGCTCGACTCGCTGTATCGACCGCTGCCCCCGACCCCAGGCGCGCCGCGCGCCGACGGACGCGCGGGGCTGGGACTGTCGATCGTGCTCGGACTGGTCGAACGGCTGCGCGCAAGCATCAGCTGCCTGAGCCGACCCGGACGCGGAACCACGTTCACCATCCTTGTGCCCGAACCCCAGAGGACTGCCGGATGAAGCCACTCCTGACTGCCTTCGATTCGAATGCCGGCCGCGGGGCCGGCGCCCAGGCGAGCGCGGCAGAAAGGATCCTCATCGTCGACGACGAGGCGCGGCTGCGATCCAGCATGCGGCGCCTGCTCGATCGGCCGGACCGCCAGATCTTCGAGGCCGGCTCGGTCGCCGCCGGGGTGCTGGCGCTCGAGTCGCAGGAGATCGACCTGGCCTTGCTGGACATCGGCCTGCCGGACGCGTCGGGGCTGGACCTGCTGCGCTGGATCTCCAGCCATAGTCCCGATACCTCGGTGGTCGTCGTCAGCGGCGACGTCCAGATCGATTCGGCGATCCGCGCGCTGCGCGACGGCGCGGTGGAGTTCGTGCGCAAGGGCGAGGACAGCGACTTCCTGCTGGCACGCGTGTCGGACGCGCTGGCGCGGCGCAGGCTCCAGCGCGAGCATCGCCGCATGGCCGATCGGCTGGCGCAGTCGGAACGGCTGCACCGCTTCCTGGTCGACAACTCGCCCGACGTCATCTACGCGCTCGATGCCGACGGCCGCTTCACCTTCGTCAACACGCGGGCCGAATCGACGCTGGGCATCAAGCGCGAGGAGCTGGTCGGCCGCACCTTCTCGTCCATCGTGCACGAGGGCGACCACCGGCTCGCGGTACAGATCTCGACGCTGCCGCAGGACGCCGGCGCGGCGTCCACGGTGGAACTGCGGCTGATGTGCCGCGGCGGCGAGCCCGCGCCGCAGCCGGTCGTCATGATGGTCTCGGCCATCGCCCTGCATGACGAAGCGGACGGCGGCGCGCCGGTCTTCGCGGGCAGCTACGGCGTCGCTCGCGACATCACCGAGCGCAAGCGCATCGAGGAGATCATCAGCTTCCATGCGTTCCACGACCAGCTCACCGGCCTGCCCAACCGGCGGCTGTTCAAGGATCACCTGGAGCTCGCGCTGGTACATGCGGCGCGGCGGCAGGATCGCGTCGCGGTCATGTTCATCGACCTGGACCGCTTCAAGCTCGTCAACGACACCTACGGCCACCTCGAAGGCGACGACCTGCTGCGCCAGTGCGCGCAGCGCATCCGCGACTGCGTGCGCGCGGGCGACACCGTCGCGCGCCAGGGCGGCGACGAGTTCACGGTGCTGCTGCCGGGCTTGAATGCCGCCGAGGACGCGATGCTGATCGCCGACAAGATCTCGGCCGAACTGCGGCGGCCGTTCCAGGTCGGCGGCCGCGACTTCTTCGCCACCGCCAGCATCGGCGTCGCCGTCTCGCCCGACGACGGCGACGCCTCCGAGCAACTGCTGCACAACGCGGACACCGCGATGTACGAGGTCAAGGCCAAGGGCAAGAATGCCGCACGTGCCTTCTCGGCAGAGATGCGCATCGGCTTCCTGCCGCGCCTGGAGCTCGAGCGCGACCTGCGCCGTGCCTTGCCCAACGACGAGTTCGTGCTGCACTTCCAGCCGCAATACAGCCTTCGTCTGGGACGCGTCGTCGGCGCAGAGGCCTTGATCCGCTGGCGCCATCCGCAGCACGGCCTGATGCACCCGGGCAGCTTCATGGAGCTGGCCGAGGAGACCGGCCTGATGGGCCCGATCAGCGCCTGGGTGATGGAGGAGGCCTGCCGCCAGCTCTCGCTGTGGCACGCGGCCGGAAGCGTCGACCTTCGCGTCGCGGTCAATCTCTCGCCGCATGAATTCAGCCGGCCGGACCTGGTGCAGCGGGTGTCGGAGGTCGTCGCCCGGCACGGCCTGCCGCGCGAGGCGCTCGAGATCGAGATCACCGAGAACGTCCTGCTGCAGGACGTGCCGGGCGTCATCGACAAGCTCAGGCTGCTGCGCCAGCGCGGCATCCGCATCGCGATCGATGACTTCGGCACGCGCTATTCGTCGCTCAACTACCTGCGCAGCTTTCCCATCAACACCATCAAGATCGACCAGTCCTTCATCCGCGACATCGAGGGCGACGACAGCGTCTCGCCGATCATCGTGGCCATCGTCGGCATCGCCCGCGGCTTCAACCTGGACATGGTGGCCGAAGGTGTGGAGAACGAGATGCAGCGGCGCGTGCTGGCGCGCCTGGGCTGCGACGAGATGCAGGGCTACCTGTTCGCACGCCCGACGCCGGCCAGCGACATGGACGCCACCCGCCGCTGGCAGCACGTGGCCAGCTGATTCCGGGCACGTCGCCCGACGCGATGCTGGGCGCGTGGTTTGCCGTGGCCACGTGGCCCCACTGCGGCGGGGCCAGGCGCTGGCGCGCTGTGGTTGTTCGTCTCGTTGCTCGTCTGCGAGTTCGTCGCCCGCTTCGCGGCCACCCGTCATCACCTTCCCCAGCCACCAAGCGGAGACTTCAGACATGGCAACTGCAACCCGAAAGACCACCGCCGCCAAGGCAACCCGCAAGACGCCCGCGAAGGCCTCGCGCGGCTCCACGACGTCGTCCGGCCAGGACGCGATCGCCCTGCTGCGCGCCGACCACAAGCGCGTCAGCGACCTCTACGAACAGTACGAGAGCACGCGTTCGGCCGCCAAGAAGAAGACGATCGTGGCCTCGATCTGCCTGGAGCTGTCGGTCCACGCGCAGGTCGAGGAGGAGATCTTCTACCCGGCCGTGAAGGCGGCGCTCAAGGACAAGGAGCTGGTTCCCGAGGCGCAGGTCGAGCACGCGTCGCTCAAGGAGCTGATCGCGCAGGTCAAGGACAAGGAGCCGGACGGCGAGATGTTCGACGCCAAGATCAAGGTGATGTCCGAGTACACCAAGCACCACGTCAAGGAGGAGCAGAACGAGATGTTCCCCAAGGCCAAGAACACGCGCCTGGACATGAAGGAACTCGGCGAGCGGATCGCCGCCCGCAAGGAGGAACTGATGGCCAATCCGGCGCTGCTCGAGGCGGCGCCCGCGACGTCCCTGCAGCCCATGGAGTCCGTCCCGGCCGAGTGAGATGACGGTGCCGCGGCTGCACGCGGCACCGTGCTTTCCTGTCGCGTTGCCGCGGGGCCTGCCGCGGCTGCGTTGCCTTGTCGAATGAGAAGTCCCGACAGCGCCGGCGTCGAATCGTCACGACAATCGCGCGTCGCCCGATCCAGCTCCGGAATCCGCGCGCGCGGCAGAGCAGACGACTTCGGGCGACCTGCCGCGACCACAGAGCATTCGACAATGGTGGCTTCGACCTCGAGAATCAGCAGTTCCCGCAACCTTCTGCCGCAAGAGGAAGAAAGACGCGTCGCCAGGCAGGACGGCGACGCCGGCGGACTGCTTGCGCGCTATCGCGAGGCTGGCTACCTGCAGGCGGCCATCAACCCGCTGAGCCTGGACCGCCGCGACGACGTCGAGCCGACACCGCGCGGTTTCCGGCATGCGCTGCGCGAAGGCCAGGACGTGGCCGGCGCCGACCTGCACGAGCTGGAAGCGCGACTGCGCCAGGGCTATTGCGAAGGCGTGGCCCTGAACGCCGCCCACGTGCGCAACCACGCGCGCGTCGAGTGGCTGTACGAGCGGCTCGAAGCCCGGGCCGCCCAGCCGCGCGCCGATGGCGCGAAGCGCCTGGCCCTGTACGAGATGCTGTTCGCCGCCGAACGGTTCGAGCACGCCATCGCCGCCGACTATCCGGCCGCCAAGCGGTTCAGCCTCGAGGGCAGCGAGTCCTACATCGTCTTCCTGCGCTGCGCGCTCGAGGCCGCCGCCGCGCATGGTGCCGGCAACGTGGTGCTGGGCATGCCGCATCGGGGCCGGATGAACGTGCTGGCCAACGTCATGGGACTGTCGGCCGAGGAGCTCCGCTCGCTGTTCACCGACTCGCCGTCCGCCCACCTCGCGGCCTGGGACATCAAGGAACACCTGGGCCTGGCGCGGCGCCTGAACACGGCTGCCGGCTGGCTGGACGTCCTGCTGGCGCACAACCCTTCGCACCTGGAGAGCGTGACGCCGGTGGTCACCGGGATGGCGCGTGCGATGCAGGAGCGTGCCGCGGCCAACCATCGCGGCCATGTCCTGCCCATCATCGTGCACGGCGACGCCTCCTTCAGCGGCCAGGGCATCGTCACCGAGACGCTGAACCTGGGCGGAACGCGCGGCTACGGCGTGGGCGGCACGGTGCATGTCCTGTTGAACAACCAGATCGGCTCCACCGTCTCCAACCTGCTCGATGCGCGCTCGACCTTGAACAGCGCCGACGTCGCCCGGGCCTATGACGTTCCCATCCTCCACGTCAACGGCGACATGCCGGAGCTGGTGTCGCAGGTCGCGGAGCTGGCGATCCAGTTCAGGCAGCGCTTCCATGCCGACATCCTGGTCGACATCGTCGGCTATCGCCGCCACGGCCACAACGGACACGACGACCCGCGCGTGACGCAGCCGGCCATGCAGCGCATCGTGCGCTCGATGCCCACGGTCGTGCAGCGCTATCGGACGCAGATGGTCGAGAACGGCGGGCCGTCCCCGGAGCAGATCGACGCGTGCGAGCAGCGGGTCTCGAGTGCGCAGTCCCTGCCCACGTGTGCCATCGAAGTGGCAGCGCCGTCGGCCCCGGGGCCCAGCGACGGCACCCCGCCGCGCGCGCAGATGGCTTCGAGCGGAGGCGTGACCTTCTCGCGCCTGAAGCAGCTCGTGGACACGCTCAGCGAAGCGCCGACCAACTTCCGGCTGCACGAGCACATCGAGGCGCTGGCCGCGGGCTGGCGCAGCACCGCCGCTTCGCGCGAGAACCCGGTGGACTGGTGCCTGGCGGAAACGCTGGCCTACGCATCGCTGCTGACGGCGGACTTCAACGTGCGGCTGAGCGGCCTGGACATCGGCCGCGGCAGCTTCTTCCATCGCCAATGCGTCTGGCACGACCAGGATTCGATGATGGACGGCGAGAGCGTGCACGTGCCGCTGCGCCGGCTGGGCGAGCGGCAGGGCGTGTTCTCGGTGTTCGAGACGCCGCTGTCCGAAGAGGCCGTGCTGGGATTCGAGTACGGCTACTCGGTCATGACCAGCAACACGCTGGTCGTGTGGGAGGCGCAGTTCGGCGACTTCGTGAACAACGCGCAGGTCCTGATCGACCAGTTCATCTGCTCCGGTGAGGCCAAGTGGGGCTACCGGAGCGCCATGACGATGCTGCTGCCGCATGGCAACGAAGGCGGCGGGCCGGAGCATTCGAGCGCCTACGTGGGACGCTTCCTGTCGCTGTGCGCCGAGCAGAACATGATCGTGTGCATGCCCAGCACGTCCGCCCAGCTGTTCCACCTGTTGCGGCGGCAGATGACCGGCGGCACCCCCAAGCCGCTGGTGGTCTTCACGCCAAAGGGCCAGCTCTACGGCACCAAGGCGAGCTTTTCGAGCTGGTCCGACTTCGAGGCCGGCGGCTTCCAGACCGTCCTGGGCGACATCGAGCCCGCCAGCGAGCCGCAGGTCGAACGCGTGGTGCTGTGCAGCGGCAAGATCCATTTCGCGCTGGCGGCCGAGCTGGCCGCGCGCCCGGATCCTCGCGTCGCCCTGCTGCGGGTCGAGCAGCTCTACCCCTTGCCGGCCGCCGAGATCCGGCAACGCCTGGCGCGCCTGCCAAGGCTGGTCGAAACGGTCTGGGTGCAGGAGGAGGCGCGCAACCACGGCGCCTGGACCTCGCTGCGCGAGCCGCTGGAAGAGGCGTTGCCGCCCGGTTGCCGCCTGCGTTGCATCGCGCGACCCGAAACGGCGGCCAGCGCCGGCTGCCGGCGCAGCGTGCACGCCGCGGAGCAGGAGACGCTGCTGGCCGGAGCGCTGCGCGACGGCCTTTGACGCCGCGCCCGCTCAGGCCGCGGAGGCCGGCTGGCGGGCGAGCAGGTGGATCGGCGCTGCGGTCGCGAACGCCAGCAGCTTGTCGGCCGGCATGGGCTTGGCGAAATAGAAGCCCTGCAGGTCGTCGCAGCCCAGCTCGGCCAGGAAGTTGGCCTGCGGCCGCGTCTCGACGCCTTCGGCCACCGTGCGCAGGTTCAGCGCGCGGGCGATGTCGAAGGTGGCGCGCACGATGGCTTCCGATTGGGCGCTGGTCAGCATCTCGCTGGTGAAGGCGCGGTCGACCTTGAGCGTGTCCAGCGTGAACTGCTTGAGATAGCTGAGCGACGAGTAGCCGACGCCGAAGTCGTCCAGCGCGATCGTCACGCCCAGCTTCTTCAGGCGCGCGATCGTCTGCTGGCTGTGCTGGTTGTCCTCCATCAGCAGCGTCTCGGTCAGCTCGAGCTCGAGGCAGTCCGGCGGCAGGCCGGTGTCCTGCAGCACCTCGCGCACCGTGTCCACCAGCGAATCGCCGGCGAACTGGCGCCCGGAGATGTTGACGGACAGGCCCAGTCCGGCCAGTCCCGTGCGATGCCATTCGGCCATCTGGCGGCACGCGGTCGTCAACACCCAGTCGCCCATGTCCGCGATCACGCCGATGCGCTCGGCGATCGGGATGAAGACGGCGGGCGACACCATGCCGTGCACCGGATGCTCCCAGCGCAGCAGGGCCTCGACGCCGACCATGCGGCCGGTGCGCGCCGAGACCAGCGGCTGGTAGTGCAGGCGCAGCTCGTCGCGCTCGACG
>JBJMWF010000057.1:0-5402 GCA_045810265.1 Vitreoscilla sp.
CGGATGGACGGATCGCCCACGTCCACGGATCGGTTGGCTCGGCCGATCGCCTGCCGTCCAGGGGTCGGCCGGCGCCCTTTCGATTGAGCGGCGCGCGAATTTCCGGCGCGCGGATCAGATGTCGATTTCGACCGCGTCGCCACGCAGTTCCATCAGGTCGCGGCGAGCCTGAGCTTCGCCCTTGCCCATCAGGCGCGTGAACGAGCCTTCGGTCTGCACCAGGTCGAGCTGGCCCAGCTCCACGCGCAGCAGGCGCCGTGTCTCCGGATTCAGCGTGGTCTCCCAAAGCTGGTCGGCGTTCATCTCGCCCAGGCCTTTGAAGCGGCCGATCTTCCACGAGTCCTCGCGAGCGCCTTCCTTGCGCAGCTTGTCGAGCGTGGCGTCGCGTTCGCCTTCGTCGAGCGCGTAGATCTTGGCTGCCGGCTTGCGCCCGCGCGCGGGCGCGTCGATGCGAAACAGCGGTGGCTTGGCGACGAACACGTGTCCACGCGCCACGAGTTGCGGAAAGTGGCGGAAGAACAGCGTGAGCAGCAGCACCTGGATGTGCGAGCCATCGACATCCGCATCCGACAGGATGCAGACCTTGCCGTAGCGCAGCCCCGAGAAATCTGGCGTGTCGTTGGGGCCATGCGGATCGACGCCGATCGCCACCGCGATGTCGTGGATCTCGTTGTTGGCGAACAGGCGGTCGCGCTCGACCTCCCAGGTGTTGAGCACCTTGCCGCGCAGCGGCAGGATGGCCTGGGTCTCCTTGTCGCGGCCCATCTTGGCCGAGCCGCCCGCGGAATCGCCCTCGACCAGGAACACTTCGTTGAGCGACAGGTCGCGGCTTTCACAGTCGGTGAGCTTGCCGGGCAGCACCGCGACCCCCGAGCCCTTGCGCTTCTCGACCTTCTGCCCGGCCTTCTGCCGCGCCTGGGCCTGGCGGATCACCAGCTCGGCCAGCTTGCGGCCGTACTCGACGTGCTGGTGCAGCCACAACTCGAGCGCCGGCTTGGTGTAGGCGGACACCAGCCGCAACGCGTCCCGGCTGTTGAGCCGCTCCTTGATCTGGCCCTGGAACTGCGGATCCAGCACCTTGGCCGACAGCACGAAGCTGGCGCGCGAGAAGACATCCTCGGGCATCAGCTTGACGCCCTTGGGCATCAGGCCGTGCAGCTCGATGAAGCTCTTGACCGCGGTGAACAGGCCGTCCTTCAGGCCGGACTCGTGCGTGCCGCCCGCCACCGTCGGGATCAGGTTGACGTAGCTCTCGCGCACGGCCGCCCCGTCGTCGGTGAAGGCGACGCACCAGGTGGCGCCCTCGCCTTCGGCGAAGTTCTCGGACTCGTTGGCGCCGGCAAAGCGCTCGCCCTCGAACAGCGGCACCACCGGCTCGGCCGTGAGCGTCTGTTGCAGGTAGTCGCGCAGGCCACCCTGGTAGGTCCAGGTGAGCACCTCGGGCTCCTTGCCCGCCTTCTCGAGCGTGAGCGACACCGTGACGCCGGGCATCAGCACTGCCTTGCTGCGCAGCAGGTGCACCAGCTCGCTGCGCGGCAGCTCCGGGCTTTCGAAATAGCGCGCGTCGGGCCAGACGGTGACGCGCGTGCCGTGGCGGCGCTCGCCGGACGCGAGCTTGCGCACCTCGAGCGGCACCGTGACGTCGCCACCGGAGAAGGTGAGCGAGGCGAACTGGCCGTCGCGAAACACCGAGACCTCGAGCTTCCTGGCCAGCGCGTTGGTGACGCTGACGCCCACGCCGTGCAGACCGCCCGAGAAGCTGTAGGCGCCGCCGCTGCCCTTGTCGAACTTGCCGCCCGCGTGCAGCCGCGTGAAGACGATCTCGACGACCGGCACCTGCTCCTCGGGATGCAGGCCGAATGGAATGCCGCGGCCATCGTCGTCGACCGTGACCGAGCCGTCGGCGTGCTGCGTGACGGCGATGCGCTTGCCATGACCGGCCAGGGCCTCGTCGGCGGCGTTGTCGATCACCTCCTGCACGATGTGCAGTGGATTGTCGGTGCGCGTGTACATGCCCGGCCGCTGCTTGACGGGCTCCAGCCCCTTCAGAACGCGGATCGAACCTTCGGCGTATTCGCCGGCTTGCTTGGATTTGGCGCCAGCGGCGCCCGGTTTCGTGGCCATGGCGTGATTCTAGGAGCGAAGTCCGGCGCGCCCGCGTGTATTTTCTGGATATAAACACAGTGCTTTTCCACCGACGGATTTTGGCGAACGCCTTAGAGTGACGCGATGGATAGCTTCTGCCCGTCTGCCCACGCTCTCGCGCCGCCCTCCGACTGGGTCGCGCGCTGGACGCCTCTGCTGCCACCCCGCGCGCAGGTGCTGGACGTCGCCTGTGGCCCCGGTCGCCACACGCACTGGCTGGCCGGCGCCGGCCACCGCGTCACCGCAATCGACCGCGACCCGGCACTGCTCGCACCCTTGGCCGGTGTCGCGACCCCGGTCCTGGCGGACCTGGAGGCGGATCCCTGGCCGCTGCCCGGTCAAGCGTTCGACGCCGTCGTCGTCACCAACTACCTGTGGCGCGCGCTCTTTCCGGCGCTGCTGGGTGCCGTCGCGCCCGGCGGCCTGCTGATTTACGAAACCTTTGCACAGGCCCATGCGGCACTCGGGCGGCCGCGGCGGCCCGAATTCCTGCTGCGTCCGGGCGAATTGCTGGAGCTCCTGCGCGACGGGCCGTCGAGCGCCGGGACGGGCCCGCCTGCCCCGATTTCCACCTCTGAGCGGTGGCACGTGATCGCCTTCGAGGAAGGCCGGCTGCCGGCCCGTGCAGAGGTGCCCGGACGCGAGGTCCAGCGCATCGTCGCGCGCCGCGGCGAGGCGCCCACCGGACATGCGAACCTTCTGGCGCCGCCGGGCTAAAATCGTCGGATTGCCGGCGCCTCGCGTGCCAGGCTCCAGATTCTCCGAGGAATGCGAATGGAAAGAATTGTCGGCAGCATCGTGGCGCTCGTCACCCCGATGCACGAGGACGGCAGCGTCGATTACGACACGCTGCGCGCGTTGGTCGACTGGCACGTCGCCGAAGGCACCGACTGCATCGTCGCCGTCGGCACGACCGGCGAGTCGGCCACCGTCAGCGTGGAGGAACACGGCGAGGTCATCCGCGTCTGCGTCGAGCATGCGGCCGGGCGCATTCCCATCATGGCCGGCGCCGGTGCCAACTCCACGCAGGAAGCCATCGAGCTGTCCAGACACGCGAAGAAGGTGGGCGCCACCTGCACGCTGCAGGTCGTGCCCTACTACAACAAGCCCTCGCAGGAAGGCATCTACCGCCACTTCGCCAAGATCGCCGAGAGCGTCGACATCCCGGTGGTGCTGTACAACGTTCCGGGCCGCACCGTGGCGGACATGCAGCACGACACCGTGCTGCGCCTGGCGCAGGTGCCCGGCATCGTCGGCATCAAGGAGGCCACGGGCAGCATCGAGCGCGCCGGCTGGCTGTTGCGCGCGGTGCCCAAGTCGTTCTCGGTCTATTCGGGCGACGACAGCACGGCCGTCGCACTCATGCTTCTTGGCGGCCACGGCAACATCAGCGTCACGGCCAACGTCGCGCCGCGGCTGATGCACGAACTGTGCAAGGCGGCGCTCGCGGGCGACGCGCGCCGCGCGAGCGAGCTGCACCTGAAACTGCTGCCGCTGCACAAGCAGTTGTTCTGCGAGCCGAGTCCGGCGCCGTCCAAGTGGGCACTGTCCCGGCTCGGTCGCTGCCGCCCCACCCTGCGCCTGCCGCTCGTGGAAATGACGGAGGCCGGCCAGGCCACCGTCGCCGCGGCGCTGGCCGAATGCGGCATCGCCTGAACGCCGCCGCCAGAAATCCCGGCCAGCGGCGCCCGACCGCCGGCCAACAGGTCGCGCAGACCCATCCGTGACCTCTGCGACAATCCCCGGCCCGGACACTTCCGGCCTGACCTCGAACCCGATGCCCATGACCACCCATTTCCCGACGCGCCTGCTCCATCCCACGCCCCTGCGCGTTGCCACCGTGACGCTGTGCCTGATGCTTGGCGGATGCACGGTCGTCGGCGATTGGTTCTCCCATGGCGATACCAACTACAAGGGCGCGTCCAAGCGCACCCAGCCGCTGGAAGTGCCGCCCGACCTGACGCAGTTGCAGAAGGACTCACGCTACCTGCCGCAAGGCGGCGTGGTGGCGGCTTCGGATCTGAGCAAGCCGGCCGACGGCACGGCCGGAGCCGCCGCGACCCAGCCGGGCCTGGCGCCCGCGCCTGCCAACCCGCAGGTGGCCCTGGCCGCGGCCGGCAACCTGCACCTCGAGCGCAGTGGCGACCAGCGCTGGCTGACCACGCAGGACGCCCCCGAGAACGTGCTCCCCAAGGTGCGCGCCTACTGGCTTTCGCAGGGCTACACGCTCACCACCGACGAGCCCAAGACCGGCATCCTCGAGACTGACTGGAAGGAAAGCCGCGACAAGCTGCCGTCCGAAGGCATCCGCGGCATCTTCGCGAACCTGGTGGGCAACCTGTCCGACTCCGGCCTGCGCGATCGCTACCGCACGCGCCTGGAGCGCCGCCCCGATGGCGGCACCGACATCTTCGTCACGCACTTCGGCGCCATCGAACAGGCGACCGGCACCAGCACCAGCGTCCAGACGGCCGACGTGCAGTGGCTGCCGCGCAAGTCCGACCCGGGCCTGGAAGCCACGCAGCTGAGCCAGCTGATGCTGAGCCTGGCGGGCGTGACGGACACCAACGTCGCCGTGGCCAAGCACAGCATCTTCCACTTCGGCGAAGACGATGACGCCGCGGCCAGCGCGCCGGCCGGCACGCGTCCGATTCCGAGCGCGGCCACCAGCCGTCCCACCGTCGGCGGCACCGGCCCGAACGGCGCCGCGCGCGCCCGCATCGTCACCGGACAGCCGGGGGCCACGATGGAGGTCGAGGACAACTTCGACCGCGCCTGGCGCCGCATCGGCCTCGCGCTGGATCACGGCGGCTTCACCGTCGAAGATCGCGATCGCGCGCAGGGGCTGTACTACGTGCGCTATGTCGACGCCAAGGAGGCTGCGCGCGAGGAGCCTGGCTTCTTCTCGAAGATCACGTCCTGGTTCGGCAAGAACAACTCGTCGGCGGTGGGCAAGTACCGCATCTCGATCAAGGCGCCCACCGACATTGCCACCGTCACGGTGCTCAACGACCAGGGCCAGCCGGACAACGGCGCGAACGCGCAGCGCATCGTCGCCCTGCTCGTCGACGAGCTCAAATAAGGCGCCACCCGCGAGAGAAACGCCGCCTCCGGGCGGCTTTTTTTCGTCCTCACCAGCTGCGGACCGGCGGCGCAGGCGTCAATCCCCCACATGCCCCATTGACAGTTCGGAAAGGCGCGCCGATCTCCCGGCTGGCAATTCAACTTGCCTTCAGCGAACGAATGCAAAAAAGCCG
>JBJMWF010000058.1:0-6748 GCA_045810265.1 Vitreoscilla sp.
CGCGAGACGCTGGTGTTGCGGCGGGCCGCTTCCATGCGCGCCCAGTCGGCGACCTGATCTTCCATGGTGACGGTGACGTTCTTCATCGCGCTGTCTTGAAGGACACGAACTTCGTGTCCCACTAGTTTCGTGCGACACGAACTTCGTGTCAAGGCAAGACGGGGTGGATGCTGCGACTGCGCGCACGATGGCTCAAGGCGCTGCCATCCTGCGCGCACTCGCAGGATAGGACCGCTCTGATCAGTCCCGAGCCGCCAGGCGCATCTCCGCTGCCCGTGCGTGGCCTTGCAGCCCTTCGCCATAAGCCAGCTCAGCGGCAATCGGCCCAAGAATGTGAGCACCAGCTTCGCTCACCTGGATCAGGCTGCTGCGCTTTTGAAAGTCGTACACGCCCAGCGGCGACGAGAAGCGCGCCGTGCCGGAGGTGGGCAACACGTGGTTCGGCCCCGCGCAGTAATCGCCCAGGCTCTCGCTGGTGTACGCGCCCAGGAAGATCGCACCAGCGTGGCGCAGCAGCGGCTCCCATGCCTCGGGCGCGTCGCTGCTGACTTCCAGGTGCTCGGGCGCGATGCGATTGCTGATCTCGCAAGCCTCTTGCATCGAGCGCGCGAGGATCAACGCGCCGCGGCCCTCGAGCGAGGCACGGATCACGGCCTGGCGCGGCATCTCGCCGATCAGCCGGTCAATGGCGGCGCGCACGGCGTCGAGATAGGCCGCGTCGGGACACAGCAGGATGCTTTGCGCGAGCTCGTCATGCTCGGCCTGGCTGAACAGGTCCATCGCCACCCAGTCGGCCGGCGTGCTGCCGTCGGCCAGCACCAGGATCTCGCTGGGGCCGGCGATCATGTCGATGCCGACCTGGCCGAACACGCGGCGCTTGGCGCTGGCCACGTAGGCATTGCCGGGGCCAGTGATCTTGTCGACGGCCGGGATCGTGGCCGTGCCGTAGGCCAGCGCACCGACCGCCTGCGCGCCGCCAACCGTGAACACCCGATGCGCGCCGGCGACATGGGCCGCCGCCAGCACCAGCGCGTTGCGCTCGCCGCGCGGCGTGGGCACGACCATCACGATCTCGCCGACGCCGGCCACCTGGGCCGGGATGGCGTTCATCAGCACGCTGGACGGATAGGCCGCCTTGCCGCCCGGCACGTAGATGCCGACGCGGTCCAGCGGCGTCACTTTCTGGCCCAGCAGCGTGCCGTCCTCGTCGCGATATTGCCAGCTGCGGCCGCAAGCCTCGAGCTGACGCTCGTGATAGCTGCGCACGCGGCGCGCGGCCGATTCGAGCGCGGCGCGCTGCGCGGGCGGGATCGCGTCGAAGGCGGCCTTCAGCTCGTTGCGCGTCAGCTCCAGCGCCGCGACGTCAGGCGCGTCGACGCCGTCGAAGCGCTTCGTGTATTCCAGCACCGCGGCGTCGCCGCGCGTCTTCACGTCGGCCAGGATCGCGGCGACACGCTCCTCGATCGCGTGATCCGCCTCCTCCGACCAGTGGCGCAGCTTGGCGAACTCGGCTTCGAAGTCGGAGGCGCAGGTGTCGAGCTGGCGGATGCGGACCGGCATGGTGGCGATCTCTCGAAAGTCAGGCAGGGGTGTTCATGGCGCCGGCGAAGGCGGCGATCAGGGCGCGGATGCGTTCGCGCTTGAGCTTGAGCGCGGCCTGGTTGACGACCAGGCGCGACGAGATCTCCATGATGTGTTCGACCTCGACCAGCTTGTTGGCCTTCAGCGTCGAGCCGGTCGAGACGAGGTCGACGATGGCATCGGCCAGGCCGGTCAGCGGCGCCAGCTCCATCGAGCCGTACAGCTTGATCAGGTCGACGTGCACGCCCTTGTCGGCGAAATGCTGGCGCGCGACGGCGGTGTACTTGGTGGCGACGCGGATGCGAGAGCCCTGCTTGACGGCGGCTTCGTAATCGAAGTCGGCCCGCGTGGCCACGCTCATGCGGCACTTGGCGATCTGCAGGTCCAGCGGCTGGTACAGGCCGCCGGCGCCTTCGTTCTCGGCGGCGTGCTCGATCAGCACGTCCTTGCCGGCCACGCCCAGGTCGGCGCCACCATGCTGCACGTAGGTGGGCACGTCGGTGGCGCGCACCAGCACCACGCGCACGTCGGGCTGGTTGGTCGCCAGGATCAGCTTGCGGGTCTTCTCGGGATCCTCGGTCACGACGATGCCGGCCGCGGCGAGCAGCGGCAGCGTCTCTTCGAAGATCCGGCCCTTTGACAAAGCAAGAGTAAGCATAGATTCGATCAGTTGAGAGCGTCGGCCGCGAACGGCGCCGGCGGCTGCTCGTTGCCGACGCTGCCGCTCGAGCGGCGCCGAGGAATATCAAGCTCTCGGCAAGCGAGGATCACATCCGAGCCAGACCGAGCGCCCCCTCGGGGGGCAGCGGCCAGCGGCAGCGTGGGGGCCGTCATTTCACCTGACGCGTTCGATGTCGGCGCCCAGCTGCTGCAGCTTGGCTTCCATGCGGTCGTAGCCGCGGTCCAGGTGGTAGATGCGTTCGACGACGGTCTGACCGTCCGCCACCAGACCGGCGATCACCAGGCTGGCCGAGGCACGCAGGTCGGTGGCCATCACCGTCGCGCCCGACAGCCGCTCGACGCCGTTGACCACCGCCAGCTTGCCGTCGACCTCGATCCGGGCACCCAGGCGCGCCAGCTCGTTGACGTGCATGAAGCGGTTCTCGAAGATCGTCTCGGCGATCGTCGACGTGCCTTCGGCGATGCAATCGATGGCCATGAACTGGGCCTGCATGTCGGTCGGGAACGCCGGGTACTCGCTGGTGCGGAAGCTCACCGCCTTCAGTCGGCCGACGCCGGGCGCCGGCGACTGCACGCGGATGAAGCCGTCGCCGGCCTCGATGGCGGCGCCGGCCTCGCGCAGCTTCTCGATCACCGCCTCGAGATGGCGCGCCTCGGCGTTGCGCAGGACGACGTCGCCGCCGGCCGCGGCCACTGCGCACAGGAAGGTGCCGGCTTCGATGCGGTCGGGCACGATGCGGTGCGGCCTGGCGGGCGGGTGCAGCCTGTCCACGCCCTGGATGCGGATGCGGCTGGTGCCGTGCCCTTCGATGTTCGCGCCCATGGCGATCAGCAGCTCGGCCAGGTCGGGGATTTCCGGCTCCTGGGCGGCGTTCTCGAGGATGGTCTCGCCTTCGGCCAGGGTCGCGGCCATCAGCAGGTTCTCGGTGCCGGTGACGGTGACCATGTCGGTGGTGATGCGCGCACCCTTGAGCCGCGCCGCCTTGGCCAGGATGTAGCCGTGCTCGACCCGGATGTCCGCGCCCATGGCCTGCAGGCCCTTGATGTGCTGGTCGACCGGCCGCGAGCCGATGGCGCAGCCGCCGGGCAGCGACACGGTCGCCTCGCCGAAGCGCGCCAGCAGCGGGCCCAGCACCATGATGCTCGCGCGCATGGTCTTGACGAGCTCGTACGGCGCCTCGGGCGTGGTCAGGCCGCTGGCGTCGATCACCACCTCGTCGAGCCGGCCGCCCTCGGTCTCGGCACCCCAGCGCACCGCGACGCCCATGTTGCGGATCAGCTTGAGCGCGGTCGCCACGTCCTGCAGCTTGGGCACGTTGTGCAGCGTCACCGGGCCGGGCACCAGCAGCGCCGCGCACAGCTCGGGCAGTGCGGCGTTCTTGGCGCCGGAGATCGTCACCTCGCCTTGGAGGCGGCGGCCGCCGCGGATCAGGAGTTTGTCCATAGCTGTGCTCGGGCTGGAAACTGGAACGGAAGTCGAAAGGCTGGGCCGCAGCGTCGACGCGCTGGACGCGCCCTCTCAACCGCGGGCAAGCCGCGCGGCAGCGTCAATGGGAATGGCTGGCGGCATTGCTGCCGAGCGCGCGCTGGCTGGCCCATTCGGCCGGCGTCAGCGTCTTCATCGACAGCGCGTGGATCTGCTCGCGCATGCGCTCGCCGAGTGCGGCATACACGCGCTGGTGGCGGCGGATGCGCATCAGGCCTTCGAACTCCGCCGACACGATGGTGGCGAAGAAATGTCGGCCGTCGCCCTCCACCTCGAGGTGATCGCAGGTGAGTCCGTCGGCGATGTAGCGCTGGACGTCTTGGGGCGTTGGATCGGTCATGGGATCGGTATTATCCCTCAGGCTCATGCCCCGTGCCCGCGAGCCTGGAACCAGGCCGCCACGGCGGTCAGCACGATGCCCACCGCCGCCAGGGCAGCCAGCGCCAGCCCGATGCGGGCGACCGCCCGCGGTCGGCCCGCCCAGACCGCGACGACGGCCGCCAATGCAAGCGGCAGCGCGAGCAGGAAGAGCCACATCGAGACCTGGATCGCAGGCAGGCAGTCTTCATGGCAGACCGGCGACCACCACCGGGCGAGGACGAAGCTCGCCCCCGTTCCGAGGACCAGCGCCGCGAGGGCCAGGCCGAATCTGGCCAGTCCTCCCAGGCGCGGCGTCGGGCTCATGGCACCTCCCAGAACGTGATCTGCCTGGCCTTGCCCAGGTCGGAGAAGCCGGGGCCGGAGGTCATGCCCAGCGTGAAGCGCGCGAACGACACCGCCATGCCGGCCAGCCCGGAACTGGTCAGCGAGCTGCCGTCCCACAGGTCGATGTGATCGCCCGTGGGCGTCTTCTCGCCGGGCCGCGCCCAGTAGTCCTTGAACGCGACGATGCCGTGCTTGCCCTTGATCTTGTCCTGCCAGTCGGCACCCGTGATGTCGGTCGGCCCCAGCATGCCGTCGACATGCTGCAGCTTCAACCAGGCGGCGAGCTCCTCGGCACGGATCGCCGCCTTGCCGGCCGCCACCTTGACGCTGGCGCCCTTGAACGACGCCAGGTCGACGCCGGTTGCATGCAGGGCGACGCTCAGCTTGATCGCACATTGGTTGTCGAAGCCCGGCGGGTCGTCGCCGGTCTTCGGATCGACGTAGGGATGCGAGCTCGGATAGCCGCCCCACATCCTGACGAAGCTCATGCGCGCGCGGACCACGGGCGCACCGGCCGGGGCAACCGCGGCGCCGTGCACCTGGCGGCGATGCGCGTGTCCGCCCTGGCCGGCGGGCGCGAGTCCTGCGATTGCTGGCGTCGGATGGGTCATCGGACGACTCCTCTCAGTGCCGCAGCTTGTAGCCGCTGCGCAGCAGCGACAGCGCGATCGCCGCCACCACGACGAAGCTGGTGCCGACCACGGCCAGGCTGATCCAGGGCGAGACGTCGCTGACACCGAAGAAGCCGTGGCGAAAGCCGTCGATCATGTAGAAGAACGGATTGAGCCGGCTCACCAGGTGCCACAGCGGCGGCAGCGAGTGCACCGAGTAGAAGACGCCGGACAGGAAGGTCAGCGGCATGATGATGAAGTTCTGGAAGGCCGCCAGCTGGTCGAACTTCTCGGCCCACAACCCGGCGATCAGCCCCAGCGTGCCCATCATCGCCGAGCCCAGGAAACCGAACACGACGATCCAGGCCGCGTTGGCCAGCCCCGGCGGCGCGAACCAGGCCGTCACCAGCATCACGCCGGCGCCCACCACCATGCCGCGCACGATGGCCGCGCCGGTGTAGGCCAGGAACCAGGCCGCCGGCGACAGCGGCGTCACCAGCAGGAACACGAGGTTGCCGGTGATCTTGCTCTGGATCAGCGACGAGGAGCTGTTGGCGAACGCGTTCTGCAGCACGCTCATCATCACCAGGCCGGGGATCAGGAACTGCACGTAGCCGACGCCGTCGTAGACGCTGACGCGCCCGTTGAGCGCGTGGCCGAAGACCAGCAGGTACATCACCGCGGTGAGCACGGGCGCCGCGACCGTCTGGAACGAGACCTTCCAGAAGCGCAGGATCTCCTTGCGGAACAGCGGCTGGGCGCCGGCCAGGATCAGGCGGGCCGTCATGCGTGGTGCTCCGTGGTCATGATGCTGAGAAAGACGTCCTCGAGGTCTGAGCGTCCGATCTCCAGGTCTTCGACCGGCACGCCGGCCTCGCGCAGCTGCGCCAGCACGGCCTCGACATCGGCCGCGTCGCGCGCGCTGACCTGCGCGAAACGCCCGGTCACGCGCGCGCGTTCGGCCAGGCTGGCGGGCAGCGGGTGGTCGGTCTTGAAGCGCAGCATGGTCGTGGCGGTGCCGGCCAGCAGCTCGGAGGTGCGCTGCAGCGCCACCACCTTGCCCTGCTTGAGCATGGCGATGCGCTGGCACAGCGCTTCGGCCTCTTCCAGGTAGTGCGTGGTCAGCAGCACGGTGTGGCCCTCGCGGTTCAGGCGCGCGATGAATTGCCACAGCGTCTGGCGCAGTTCGACGTCGACGCCGGCGGTGGGCTCGTCCAGCACGATCACCGGCGGGCGGTGCACCAGCGCCTGGGCCACCAGCACCCGGCGCTTCATGCCGCCCGAGAGCTGGCGCATGTTGGCGTTGGCCTTGTCGGCCAGGCCCAGGCTGGCGAGCAGCTCGTCGATCCAGGCGTCGTTGTTGCGCACGCCGAAGTAGCCGCTCTGGATGCGCAGCGTCTCGCGCACCGAGAAGAACGGATCGAACACCAGCTCCTGCGGCACGATGCCCAGCGACTTGCGGGCGGCGGCGTAATCGTCGACGACGTCGTGGCCCATCACGGTGACGTTGCCGCGGGTGGCGCGCGCCAGGCCGGCGAGGATGCTGATCAGCGAGGTCTTGCCCGCGCCGTTGGGCCCGAGCAATCCGAAGAATTCGCCGGGCTGGACATCGAAGGAGACGCCACCGAGCGCGCGTACCCCGCTGCCGTAGGTCTTCTCGACTTGCTGGAATGAAATGGCGGAC
>JBJMWF010000059.1:0-6744 GCA_045810265.1 Vitreoscilla sp.
GCACGTCTTCCATCGCCAGGCGCGAGACGAGGTCGTCGTCGGCCACCAGGATTCGCATTGTCTGGCTCCCTGTTCTTGTCGATCCCCAGGGTATCAGTGCGCGGCCATCCAGTCGGCGATGCTTTCCCGTAGCGCCGCCCAGTGGCGCTGCACGCCCTGG
Source organism: Vitreoscilla sp. (assembly GCA_045810265.1). Classification (GTDB taxonomy): domain Bacteria; phylum Pseudomonadota; class Gammaproteobacteria; order Burkholderiales; family Burkholderiaceae_C; genus Scleromatobacter. The sequence goes on from JBJMWF010000059.1 coordinate 161, forward strand.
TCGTCGGCGGCGTCGCAGGCGTTTTCCAGGCCGCCCGCGTCCTCGGCCATCTGCTCGCTGTGGATGTAGAACGCGCTGCCCTTGATGTTGTGGGCGATGCGCGCCGCGCGCGCGAGATCGCGCTGGGCGATCGAGTCGGCCAGGTCGGCCAGCAGGCGCGGCGTCTCGCTGCGGAAGGCTTCGGCCAGGCGCTCGGACAGCGAGCGAACCGCCGGCGCGCCATCGACGAAGGCGGACGGCGGCGCGGCTGGCGCGCTGGCGGTGGCGGCCTCGTCATCGAGGAACAAGGCGTCGAGCGCCGCCGTCGAGCCGCCGGCCATGGCCATCGTGTCCAGCCGTGGCCGCAGTTCACGGCCACGCGCGCGCAGCGCTGCGACGCTGCGATGCAGTGCCTGCGCCAGCAGGCGTTCGTCCACCGGCTTGGACAGGAAGTCGTCCATGCCGGCGGCCAGGCACAGCTCGCGGTCGTTGCCGGTGGCGTTGGCCGTCAGCGCGATCATGCGGATCTGCGGATCGAGCACCCAGGTCTGGCCGATGCCGCCGGCGCGGATCGCGCGCGCGGCCGCCAGGCCGTCCATGACCGGCATGCGGCCGTCCATCAGGATGAGGTCGAAGTTCTCCTCGGCGCAGCGCTGCACCGCCTGCAGGCCGTTCTCGACGAAGCTGACGTCGTGCCCCAGGCCTTGCACGAAGGCCTGCACGATCACGCGGTTGGTGTGGCCGTCCTCGGCGCACAGCACGTTCAGGCGACAGTCGAACGGCGGCACCGGCTCTTCGAGCACGGATTGCACCGGCGAGCCGATGGCCACCGGCAAGGCGACGCGGAAGGTGCTGCCGACGCCCGGCGCGCTGCGCAGCGAGATCTCGCCCGCCATGCCCTCGACCAGCGCACGGGTGATGGTCAGGCCCAGGCCGGTGCCGCCGTACTTGCGCGTGGTGGTGAGGTCGGCCTGCTCGAAGCTGCTGAACAAGCGCTGCTGCGCCTCGTGCGAGATGCCGATGCCGGTGTCCTCGACCTCGATCTCCAGCAGCAACCGGCCGGTCTCGGTGGATCCGCAGGTCACGCGCAGTTCCACCGTGCCGACCTCGGTGAACTTGAGCGCGTTGCCGATCAGGTTCAGCAGGATCTGGCGCAGCCGCATCGGGTCGCCGCGCAGCCACTGCGGCACGTTCGGGTCGACGTGGCTGAGCAGCGACAGGCCCTCTTCCTGCGCCCGCAGGTCCAGCAGTTCGACCAGCGCCTGCACCATCTCGCGCAGGTCGAAGTCCACCGCCTCGAAGCCCATCTTGCCCGCCTCGATCTTGGAGAAGTCCAGGATGTCGTTGATGATCGCCAGCAGCGCCTCGGCGTTGCCCAAGGCCAGCGAGACGCGCGAGCGCGAGGGTGCCGGCATCGGCTCGCGCAGCCCCAGCTGCAGCATGCCGATGATCCCGGACAGCGGCGTGCGCAGCTCGTGGCTCATGGTCGCCAGGAACAGCGACTTGGCGCGCGTCGCCTCTTCGGCCTTGTCGCGTGCCACGCGCAGCGCCTCCTCCTGGCGCTTGTGAGCGCGGGCGTCGCGCATGAAGGCAGTGGCGGCCCAGCCGCGGTCGTTGCGGTAGGCCGTCAGCGACAGCTCGACCGGCACGGTGCGGCCGGTCGCGTCGACGGCGTCGAACTCGATCACCGCGCCCGAGAACAGATCGTCGCCCGAATCGCACAGCGCGGCGATGCCGTCGCTGGCGGCCACGAGCCTGGGCAGGGGCAGGATCTCCTGCACGGGCCGACCCAGCGCCTCGGCCGCGCCGCGGCCGAACAGGCGCTCGGCCGCGCGGTTCCAGTACGACAGCGCGCCGGTCTCGTCGAAGCTGATGACCGCGTCGGTGGCGGCCTGCAGCATCAGCTCGAGGCGCTCCTGCTGGGCCCGGAACGCCAGTTCCCCGGCCAGCCGGCGCTGCTGCTGCACGACGACGTTGACGATCAGCGTCAGCGACGACGCACTGAGCAGGAACAGGAACAGCGACGCGGTGTGCGTGGCCGGGTCGGCGCTGGCGCTGCCTGGCGCGGTGAGCTGCAAGGTGATCGTGATCAGCCCGCAAGCCATCACCGCCGAATGCACGAACAGCGGCGGGAACTTGATCGCGGCCCACACCAGCAGCGGCAGCGCCAGGAAGCCGACCACGTGCACCGGCAGGTTCCAGCCGCGCGTGATCGCCCACCCGAGCCCGCTAGCCGCGACGCTGCACAGCATGAACAGCCACTGCTCGCGCGACAACCGGATCACCGGTGGGAGGCGCGACTCGGCGCGTGCGGGGGCCTGCGTGGCGGCGGGACGAGGCGCGCGCGGTGCGCTGCGGCGTTCGGCCGCGAAGCCGTCGTGCGGCATGCGGCGCAGGTCGGGCTGCAGGCGGGCATCGATCCAGCGTGCCCACGACAACAGCGCCGGCATGCAGATCAGGCAGCCGAAGACGTCGCCGATCATCGACTGCAACCAGAAGCCGGACCAGCCGTAGGCGATGCAGCGCCGGGTGCCCGCCAGGCCGCAGTAGCCCAGCGTGGCGCCGGCCCCGTTGACGAAGGCGAACAGCAGGCCGAAGGCCATCATCGCCAGCACCGCGCGCACGGTGTCGAGGCGGCCGGTGAAGCCGGCTTGCCACGCGGCCCGGTGCACCACCGTGGCCGACGCCAACAGGGCCAGGGGCTCGACGGCGGCCCAGCGGTCGTGCGTCCATCCATGCAGGTTGCCATCGAGGAAATCGTAGGCGACATAGGCTGCCGCCCCGAGCAGGCTGCGCGGGCCATAGAGGATGCCGGCCACGCAGGCCACCGCCGCCGGCGGCCACACGGGCGTGAGGTAGCCGCTGTCGTTGAAGACGAAGCCGAGCCGCGCCGCCAGCCAGAACAGCAGCGTGACGCCCAGCATCAGGATCAGGTCGCGACGGGATTTCCGGGACAGCAAGCGGCAGGCTTTCAAGAGGCCGACCGGCAAACGTGACGCCAATGCGCACGCCGGGGCGCTCGAATTGTCCCGCGGAATTTCACCGCGCGGGGCATGAAATGGCCGGCGGAATGAACTGCGAAGCCTGCGGCGCCCGGAATCGAAGGCTGGCGCCCCGCACGGACCTAGAATCGATGCATTCCCACCGCCTGCTTCCCATGCGCCCCGATCTCCCGAGCGGCCTCGTCGTCCGCGGCTTCACCCCTCCCCTGCGGCTGGCCGATTTCCGCCTCGCGGCCTTCGACATGGATTCGACCCTGATCAACATCGAGTGCATCGACGAGATCGCGGCGGCCGTGGGACTGAAGGCGGAAGTGGCCGCCATCACCGAGGCGACGATGCGCGGCGAGATCGCCGACTTCAAGGAGAGCCTGCGCCGGCGGCTGGCACTGCTCAAGGGCGTGCACGAGAAATGGCTGCAGGAGGTGTGGGAACACCGGCTGCAGCTCAATCCCGGCGTGGAGGACTTTCTCGCCGCGCTGCGCGGTGCGGGCCTGAAGACGCTGCTGGTCTCCGGCGGCTTCACGTTCTTCAGCGACCGCGTGGCCAGCCGCCTGGCGATCGACTACACGCGCGCCAACATGCTGGAGATCGTCGACGGCATGCTGACCGGCCGCCTGGTCACCCAGGCCTGGGGCGAGATCTGCGACGGCGCGGAAAAGCAGCGCATGCTGCTGCAGACCTGCGCGCAATTGGGCATCACGCCCCAACAGGCGATCGCCGTCGGCGACGGCGCGAACGACCTGCCGATGATGAAGGCCGCGGGGCTGTCGATCGCCTACCACGCCAAGCCCGCGGTGCGCGAGCAGGCGATGCTGGCCATCAACGAAGGCGGCATGGACGACGCGCTGGCCGTCCTGGTCTGAAGCCTCAGGCGGCGCGCGCGGTCTGTTGTCCGGACTCGAGGCGCGCGAACCAGTCGGCGTAAGGCGAGTTCCTGGCCAGCACGCGATTGAAGTCCGCGGCGCCGTCCTTCCACCACACCGGACCGCGTTCGCCCAGCCCGACCTGGGCCCGTGCGACGAGCTTGCGGGCGGCGGAGATCGCCTCTTCCTCGCCAGAGCCCTTGGCCGACTTCAGCGCGCGGCGCGCGTTGAGCAGCTCGCGCATGTACTTGACCTTGGCCTGCACCGGCAGCGACGGATTGGGCGCGCGCCACAGGCGTCCCTGGATCACGAGATAGCGGCCGTCCGGCGTCATCAGCTCCGATGTCATCCCGGCAATGTAGCCCGCCGCAGAGCAGGCAGTGATGCGAAAAGCAACCGGAATCCCCGCTGCGGAAACGGCTTGATACAGCGACACGACGCTCAACGGCTCAACTGCTCCCAGGCCTTGTCCAGCCGCTTGATGCTCACCGGCTGCGGCGTGCGCAGTTCCTGCGCGAAGAAGCTCACGCGAAGCTCCTCCAGCAGCCAGCGGTACTCGGTCAGGCGTGCGTCGACGGCGCCCTTGCGGTCGGCCAGGGTGCGGAAGTAGCGCTGTTCGACCGGCCGCAATTCGGCCAGGCGCTGCGCGTCGCGTGCGGGATCGGCGCGCAGCTTGTCCAGCCGCAGCGTGATGCCCTTCAGGTAGCGCGGCAGGTGCTGCAGCTGCGCCCACGGCGTGGCCGAGACGAAGCGCTTGGGCACCAGGCGCTGCAACTGAGCCTGCACGTCGTCGACCACCTCCTTGGGCGGCCGCGCGTCCTTGAGCTTGCGCGTGGCCGCGGCGAACTCGAGCAGCACCGCGTGCGCCTGACGCGCCACCTCCTGTGCGATCAGGTTCAGGCGGCTGCGTCCCACCTCGAGGCGGCGCCGGAAGTCGACCTCGTCGGTGGGCAGCGGCTCCTCGAGGAAGGCGCGGTCGATCGCGACGTCGATGATCTGCTCGCGCAGCTCCTCGGCGCTGCCCAGCGGCATGTAGTAGACCGACATCTTCGTCAGCTCGGGGATGTTGCGCTCGAGGAACTTGATCGGTTCCTTCAACTGCAGCGCCAGCAGCCGGCGCAGGCCGGCGCGGTGCTTCGCGGCCGCGACATCGGGCTCGTCGAACACCTCGATCTCGACATGCGTGCCCTTGTCGATCAGCGCCGGGAAGCCGATCAGCGTCTGGCCGCCCTTGCTGATCTCCATCAGCTCGGGCAGCGTGCCGAAGGTCCACGCCGTGTACTTGGCCGAGGCGGCCGGCGCGGCAGGCGCCGCCTCGACCCGAGCGACGACGCCCTTGCTGCCGACAGGCGGCGTTGCGGGCGCGGGCGCGGCGGCGGGCGCCGACGCCGGCAGCTTCAATGCCGCCAGCGCCTGGAACGCCGAGCGCGCCTGGCCGCCCAGCTCGGACTTCAGCGCCGCCAGGTTGCGGCCCATGCCCAGCTGGCGGCCATGCTCGTCGACCACGCGGAAATTCATGAAGTGGTGCGGCGACAGCGTCTCCAGCTTGAAGTCGTTGCGCTGCACGGCGATCTGCGTGCGCTCCTTGACCGCCTTGAGCAGCACCCCCAGCAGTTCGCCCTGGGCGAAGTCGTGCGTCAGGACGAACTCGGCGACGAACTCCGGCAGCGGCACCAGGCGCGAGCGCGGGCGCTGGTGCAAGCTCTTGACCAGCGCCAGCACCTTGGCTTCCAGCATGCCGGGCACCAGCCAGTCGACGCGCTCGGCATTGACCTGGTTGAGCGCGTAGATCGGCACCGTCACCGTCAGGCCGTCCTTGGCGTCGCCCGGCTCGTGCAGGTAGACGGCGGCGCAATCGACGCCGCCCAGGCGGATGGTCTTCGGGAACGACGCCGTCGTGATGCCGGCGGCCTCGTGGCGCATCAGCTCGTCGCGGGTCAGCATCAGCAGCTTGGGCTGCTTGCGCGATTCCTCGCGGTACCACTTCTCGAACGTCGCGCCGCTGACGACGCCGGCCGGCACCTGCTGATCATAGAAGGCGTAGATCAGCTCGTCGTCCACCAGCACGTCCTGGCGACGCGACTTGTGCTCGAGCTCCTGCACCTGCGCGATCATCTTGTGGTTGTGCGCGAGGAACGGCAGCCGCGTGTCCCACTCGCCCTGCACCAGGCCCTCGCGGATGAAGATCTCGCGCGCGACCACCGGGTCGACGAGACCGAAGTTCACGCGCCGGTTCTGGTAGACGACGATGCCGTACAGCGTCGCGCGCTCCAGCGCGATGACCTCGGCGGCCTTCTTCTCCCAGTGCGGCTCGAGCAGCTGCGTCTTCAGCAGGTGGCCGGCGATGCCGGGAATCCACTGCGAGTCGATCGCGGCGATGCCGCGGCCGTACAGCCGCGTCGTCTCGACGAGTTCGGCGGTGACGATCCAGCGCCCCGGCTTCTTCGACAGGTGCGCGCCCGGATGGCGCCAGAAGCGGATGCCGCGCGCGCCGAGGTACCACTCGTCGTCGTCGCTCTTCAGGCCGAGATTGCCCAGCAGGCCGGCCAGCATCGCCAGGTGCACCTGGTCGTAGTTGGCCGGCGCGGTGTTGACCTGCCAGCCGTGGTCGGCGACGACGGTCAGCAGTTGCGAGTGGATGTCGCGCCACTCGCGCACGCGGCGCACGCTGACGAAGTTCTCGCGCAGCAGTTGCTCGTAGCGGCGATGGCTCAGCTTGTGCGTGGGCGCGGCCACGGGC
>JBJMWF010000060.1:0-2959 GCA_045810265.1 Vitreoscilla sp.
GAGAGAACACGGCATGACTGCGTCCGCCATTCCCCCGGGACTCGCCGGCCCCGAACGCGACATCACCTGCCCGGCCTGCCGCAAGCCCTGCAAGTACGGCCCGTCCAACCCGTCGCGGCCGTTCTGCAGCGACCGCTGCCGCAACGGCGACTTCGGCGCGTGGGCGACCGAGAGCTACCGCGTGCCGGCGGCGCCGGACCCGGTCGACGAGCAGGACGCCGAAGGCGCTTGAACCAGGCTCAGACGTCGACGCCCAGCCACTGCTTGAGCACCTGCGTCGTGTGCTCGCCCAGCACCGGCGGCCCGCGGTCGTAGGCCACCGGCGAGGCGGACAGCCGGATCGGATTGGCCACGCCCGGCACCGTGCCAGCCACCGCGTGCGGCAGCTCGATGCGCAACCCGCGCGCGATCACCTGCGGATCGGCGAACACCTGGTCCAGGCGGTTGATCGGCCCGCAAGGCACGCCGGCCGATTCGAGCGCAGCGATCCACTCCTGTGTGGTGCGCATCACCGTCGTCTGGCGCAGCAGCGTGACCAGTTCGGTGCGGTGCTTGACGCGCGCCGCGTTGGTGGCGAATCGTTCGTCGCTCGCCCAGGCGGCCTTGCCGGCCGCCTCGCAGAAGCGGGCGAACTGGCCGTCGTTGCCGACCGCCAGGATCATGTCGCCGTCGGCGGTCGGGAAATCCTGGTAGGGCACGATGTTCGGATGCGCATTGCCCATGCGGCGCGGCACGCTGCCGCCGATCAGGTAGTTGGCGGTCTGGTTGGCCAGGCAGGCGACCTGCACGTCGAGCAATGCCAGGTCGACGAGCTGGCCTTCGCCGGTGCGGTCGCGGTGCCTGAGCGCGGCCAGCACGCCCACGGTGGCGTACAACCCGGTGAGGATGTCGGTCAGCGCGACGCCCACCTTCTGCGGCCCGGCGCCCTCCTCGCCATCGGCACGTCCGGTGACGCTCATCAGCCCGCCCATGCCCTGGATCAGGAAGTCGTAGCCGGCGCGCTGCGCGTACGGGCCGGTCTGGCCGAAGCCGGTGATCGAGCAATAGACCAGGCTCGGCTTGAACGCCTTCAGGCTGGCGTAGTCGAGGCCGTATTGCTCGAGGCCGCCGACCTTGAAGTTCTCGAGCACCACGTCGGCTTCCATCGCGAGCGCGCGCACCAGCGCCTGGCCGGCCGGTTCGGCGATGTCGATGGTCACCGAGCGCTTGTTGCGGTTGGCGCAGAAGTAGTACGCGGCGTCGCGCGTCTGCTCGCCATTCGCGTCCTTCAGCCAGGGTGGCCCCCACGAGCGCGTGTCGTCACCAGCGCCCGGGCGTTCGACCTTGACGACGTCCGCGCCGAGGTCGGCCAGCAACTGTCCGCACCAGGGGCCCGCGAGCACGCGCGAGAGGTCGAGAACCTTGATGCCTTGCAGCGCGCGCGGGGACGCCATGTCAGAACGCGGCGATGCCGGTCATGGCACGGCCCAGGATGAGGGCGTGGATGTCGTGCGTGCCTTCGTAGGTGTTGACCACCTCGAGGTTGACCAGGTGGCGCGCGATGCCGAACTCGTCGGAGATGCCGTTGCCGCCCAGCATGTCACGCGCGACGCGGGCGATGTCCAGCGACTTGCCGCACGAGTTGCGCTTCATGATGGAGGTGATCTCGACGGCGGCGGTGCCTTCGTCCTTCATGCGGCCCAGGCGCAGGCAGCCTTGCAGGCCCAGCGTGATCTCGGTCTGCATGTCGGCCAGCTTCTTCTGCACCAGCTGGTTGGCCGCGAGCGGCTTGCCGAACTGCTTGCGATCGAGCACGTACTGGCGGGCGGTGTGCCAGCAGTCCTCGGCCGCGCCGAGCGCGCCCCAGGCGATGCCGTAGCGCGCCGAGTTCAGGCACGTGAACGGGCCCTTCAAGCCGCGCACTTCGGGGAACGCGTTCTCTTCCGGACAGAACACCTCGTCCATCACGATCTCGCCGGTGATCGACGCGCGCAACCCCACCTTGCCGTGGATGGCCGGGGCGCTCAGGCCCTTCCAGCCCTTCTCCAGCACGAAGCCGCGGATGGCGCCTTCGTCGTCCTTGGCCCAGACGACGAACACGTCGGCGACCGGCGAGTTGGTGATCCACATCTTGGCGCCGGTCAGCGCGTAGCCGCCGTCGACCTTGCGCGCGCGCGTGACCATGCTGCCCGGGTCGGAGCCGTGGTTGGGTTCGGTCAGGCCGAAGCAGCCGATCCACTCGCCCGTGGCCAGCCTGGGCAGGTATTTCTGCTTCGTGGCCTCGTTGCCGAACTCGTTGATCGGCACCATCACCAGCGAGCTCTGCACGCTCATCATCGAGCGGTAGCCGGAGTCCACGCGCTCGACCTCGCGCGCGATCAGGCCGTAGCTGACGTAGTTCAGGCCGGCGCCGCCGTACTGCTCGGGAATCGTCGGGCCCAGCAGGCCCAGTGCGCCCATCTCCGGAAAGATCGACGCGTCCATCTTCTCGTGGCGGAAGGCCTCGAGGACGCGCGGCTTGAGCTTGTCCTGGCAGTAGGCGCGCGCCGAGTCGACCACCATGCGCTCGTCGTCGGTCAGCTGCTCGGACAGCAGCAGCGGGTCGTCCCAGTGGAAGCTGGCGCGGTTGGAGCTCATGGCAGACTTTCTCGTGAATTGGCTGGAGCGAGGACGACATGCGTCTTTCGCACGAATTCGGCACTATAGAACGCTGATTCCGCAGGAACAACCGCTTTATGCGCACCGACCTGTGCACAATACGCACTTGTCAACCGCCTGACCATGAGACGCAAACTGCCTTCCACCGGCGCGCTCGAAGCCTTCGAGGCCGCCGCCCGCCACCAGAGCTTCACCAAGGCGGCCGAGGAGCTGTCGGTGACGCAGAGCGCCGTCTGCCGCCAGATCGGCGCGCTCGAATCCTTTCTCGACGTGCGCCTGTTCCGCCGCACCCGCCGCGGCGTGATGCTGACCGAGGCCGGGC
>JBJMWF010000061.1:0-5694 GCA_045810265.1 Vitreoscilla sp.
ATCCTCGCTTCACGATCGGCCAGACCCTGGTCGAGCCGATGGCCATCCACGGCATCGGCGTCGACGCGCAGGCCCGCGAGCGCCGGGCCCGCGACTGGCTGCTGCGCGTCGGGCTGGACGAAGAGGCCATGCACAAGTACCCGCACGAGTTCTCGGGCGGCCAGCGCCAGCGCATCGCCATCGCGCGCAGCCTGACGCTCTCGCCCGACGTTCTGGTGCTGGACGAGGCCGTGGCGGCGCTGGACGTCTCGGTGCAGGCCCAGGTGCTCAACCTGCTCAAGGACCTGCAGGACGAACTCGGGTTGGCCTACATCTTCATCAGCCATGACCTCGCGGTGGTGCGCTTCATGGCCGATGACGTGATGGTGATGAAGGACGGCCGCATCGTCGAGCACCGCCGCACCGAAACGCTGCTCGCCCATCCGCAGGACGACTACACGCGGCGCCTGATCGGCGCGGTGGCGCGGCGTCCGGCAACGCCGGCGTCGCCCGCGATCGAGGCTACGGCGCCGCGACCGTGAACGACCAGTTGGTCAGCGCGAGCGCCTGGCCGCCGCTGATGGTCGCGTGCAGCGTGACGGTGTAGGTGCCCGCCGCCAGCGGCGTCTTGGGCACGAGCACGGCGAAGTCGGTGTCGTCGTGCAGGCCCGGGTCCTGGTTGACGCCGGTGCCGGTCACCTCGGGACTGCCGAGAATCACCGAAGGCAAGGCCGTGCCGGCCGCATTGGCGATCGAGAACTGCGTGATGGTGACGCTGCCGCCGGCCACGGCGTCCTGGTTGCGGAAGCCGACGACGATCGGCGTGCCGGCAGTGGCGTTGGGCAGCAGCGTGGTGGACACGCGCGGCGTCTCGTTGGAGACGTGGAAGGTGCCGTGGGCAACCGTGCTGCCGTCGTACGGGTAGGCGACGATGGCGCCGGAAGGCGGCACCTGCCGCGACGCGTCGGCGAGCGACGAGGCCATGTCGATGGTGCACATGCCGGCGGCGGTGCCGGTGCCGAAGCCGAAGCCGACGTTCGTGACGCGGCTGAGCATGGAGACGGCGTGATAGACGGTGTCGAGCAGGTCGCCGACGCAGTCGCTGCTGGACGAAGACGAGCCGATGTCGCCGATCACCTCGGTGGCGAACGAGTAGGTGCCAAAGCCCGCCGCCTGCATGCGCGCGAACGGGTTGGCGCCGGTGAAATCGGGCAGGCCGGCCGTCTCGTCGTGCGCCGAGTCGGCGCTGCTGAAACCGTTGGCGCTCAGGTAGTTGGCGTGGCTGGTCGCCGAGGTGTCGAGCGCCGCCGATTGGGCCAGCAGGCCGGCGCCGGCACCGCCGCGCACGGCATTGAGCTGGTTGAAGGCGTTCAGGCGCCGCGCATCGGAATAGGTGCCGGCGGACACGCTCGTCTGCAGGGTGCCGTTGGTTCCCACGGGCGGCGCCGAGGAAGGCGAAGGCGCGGGCACCGGCGCGGGCGCCGCGGACGTCGAGGAATCGCCGCCGCCGCCGCAGGCGACGAGGGTGGCGGCCGCAGCCAGGGAGAACAGGACTTTGAGTTGATGCATCGACGACAGGACCGGGAAAACGGGCGCGCGCCCATGCGCTGCGCCGCCGGCCTGCATTCTGGCCGCTGAACGGCCCGTCGATGTCGCATTTACCGGACGTTTCGAATTTGCCGGAGCGGCGCGTCGCCTACCATGTCCGGAAAGACGGAACTGTTTCACCACGGTCGAGGTCAACCCTTGCACCGCCGCAAACAATCGGAGACGACATGAAGAACTGGCTGGCCAAGAACAAGGGTTTCGTCGTGTTCCTGCTCTGCCTTGGCGTGTTCCGCACGGCCGTCGCCGACTGGAACCCGATCCCCTCGGGCTCGATGCGCCCCACGCTGCTCGAGGGTGACGTCGTGTTCGTCAACCGCCTCGCCTACAACGTCAAGCTGCCGTTCACCGACATCCTGGTCGCCCCGCTGGGCGATCCGCAGCGCGGCGACATCGTCACCTTCTCCTCGCCGCGCGACGGCACGCGGCTGATCAAGCGCATCGTCGGGGTGCCGGGCGACCGCATCGAGATGCATGGCGACAAGCTCACCGTCAACGGCGTCGTCGCCCGCTACGACGACACCTGGAACGCGCCCGATGCGGTCGCGCCCGGGCGCACGCTGCAGTCGGTGCATGCCACCGAGCACCTGGCCGGCAGCCAGCGCGCCGTGCAGTTCCTGCCCGAGGTGCGCGCGCGCCGCGACATGGCACCGCTGACGGTGCCGCCCGGCCACTACTTCATGCTGGGCGACAACCGCGACAACAGCGAGGATTCACGCTACATCGGCGTGGTGTCACGCGAGCTGCTGATCGGCAAGGCCAACCACATCGTGGTCTCGGCCGACATCCTCGATCACTGGCACCCGAGGCTGGATCGGGTGGGAAAGTCACTCGAATGAACGGGTCTTGACTGCTCCTTCGAAGGGCCCGCAGGTCCTGCTCGTCGCCCTCGGCACCGCCGGCGACCTCTACCCCTTCCTGCGCATCGCGCGCGAGCTGCTCGCGCGCGGCCATCGCGTCACGCTGCTGGGGCTGCAGGCACATGCCGCAGCGGTGGCCCGCGCCGGCGTGCCGTTCCATGGCCTGGGTACCGAGGAGGAGTACCGGGCGACGCTGGATCATCCGGACGTCTGGCACCCGCGCAAGGGCTTCGGCGTGCTCTGGGCCGGCATGCGCGAGCGCATCGACGCGCTGCCGGACTACCTGGCGACCCTGCCCGCCGACGAGCCCGTCGTGATGCTCGCGCACCCGCTCGCGCTGGCGGGCGCAGCGCTCGCGCGGCCGCGCCGCCCGGGCATGCGCGTGGTCGCGGCGTGGCTGGCGCCGGCCAACCTGCGCACCGTGCACGATCCGATGACCTTCGGCCCACTGCGCATGCCGCGGTGGATGCCGCTGGCCTGGCGCCATTGGCTATGGCGGCGCGTCGACGCGCGCATCATCGATCCGGTCGCGGTGCCCGACATCAACGCCGCCCACGCGCGCCATGGCCTGCCACCGATCCGCCATTTCATCGACCACATGCAAGGCGCGGCCGATGCGCACCTGAGCTTGTTCCCGTCGTGGTTCACGCCGACGCCACCGGACTGGCCGCGGCCGCTGAGCGAGGGCGTCTTCCCGCTGTACGACCCGCAGGCCCAGGCCCCGCTGCCGCCCGTGCTGGCGCGCTTCCTGGCCGATGGCAGCCCACCGCTGATCCTGACCCCGGGCAGCGGCAACCGCCAGGCGCGGCGCTGGCTCGCGCGCGCCGTGCGGGCCGCGCAGCGCCTTGGACGGCGGGCCGTGCTGCTGACGCCCCATCGCGAGCAGGTGCCCGAGCCGTTGCCGCCGGACATCCTGTGGCTGCCCTACGTGGCGCTGCGCACGCTGCTGCCGCACGCGGCGGCGCTGGTGCACCACGGCGGCATCGGCACCACCGCCGAGGCGCTGCGCGCCGGCCTGCCGCAAGTGATCGTGCCGCTGGCCTATGACCAATTCGACAACGCCGCGCGGGTGGAGGCGCTTGGCGCCGGGGTGATGGTGGCCGGCGGCGCGGGCGGAGCACGACCCCGCGCGCTGGCTGCCGCCTTGCGCCGTTCGCTGGAATCCGAGGCGATCCGCGCGGGCTGCGCGCGGGTGGCGGCGCGATGTGCCGCGGATGCGATGCACGATCTGGCGGCCCAGGTCGAGATCCTGCTCGGCCTTGCACCGGCGAAATAGCCGAATTTCGGCGGCGCGCGCGCCACAAGTGCGAATTGTTTGGGAAAACCGGGCCTGCGGGACTGACCTATCGATCTCAATCGCGCTCAGAATTCTCCGATAACGACTCCGATGCTCCTTCAAAACCTCCGCCGGAACGGCCATCGCCGTCTCCTGCCTCCGGCTTGCCACGCCGCGCCTGGTCGCGCGTCGGGCAGCGCCACGAGCGGCGCGGTGGGCATCCTGCTGGGTCTGCACCTTCTGCTGACGCCGGCGGCCCGGGCCGACGCCGCCGCCGCGCCGGCGTCGGCGCAGCCGTCCGCCGCGCTGCCGGCCACGCCGCTGTTCAAGCCCACCGACGAACTGGAACGCCTGCAGTTCTTCGGCCGCGCGCAGCCCGAGCTTGCCACCGCCGAGCTGTTGCGCCACGCGGACACGCTGCGCGTCGACGACCCTGGCTACCTCGAGACCTTGCTGGAGCTGGGTTCGGAGTACGTCGGCATGAGCCAGGGCGAGCGCGCCGAGCAGGTTGCCGCGCGCATCGAGGCGCTGTCGGACCGATTGCCGCTGGCGCGTCCGGCCGCGATGCTGCTGCGCGGCCAATGGATGCAGGCGCACGGCGAGGTCAGCAAGGCCGAACGCCAGATCATCGAGGCGTCCGCGCTGCTGCCCGCCAATCCGCCCGACTACCTGCGCCTGCGGCTGCTGATGAGCTCGGCCTACGTCAAGAACCGCGGTGGCCATTACGACGAGGCCATGCTGCGCTACAACCAGGCCCTGAAGCTGGTCGACGAGACGGGGCCGCTGTGGCGCCGTGTCGACCTGCGCACGCTGATCGCCGGGGTCCTGCTCGACGGCGGACAAGCCGACAAGGCGGCCGAGATCGCGCGCGAGCAGATGCGGCTGGCCACCGAGTCGGGCGACGAATACGGCATCTCCGCCGCCTACACCACCCGCGCGATCCAGTTCAGCGCCGGCAACGACCTGAGCGTGCTCGCCGACTGGCGCGCCGCCCTGGAACATGCGCGCCGCGGCGGCAACCGGCACCAGATCGCGGTGGGCATGGCCAACATCGCCGACTACTACCTCGTGCACGGCGATTTCCAGACCGCCTATGACCTGTCGCAGCGCGCGCTCCCGCTTGCCCGCGAAGCCAACGACCTGCCCGCGCAAAGCGTGGCGCTCGCCAACACCGGCCTCGCCCTGATCGGCATGAAGCGCAAGGCCGAGGGCCTGCCGATGGTGCGCGAGTCCGTCAGCATCGACGAGCGCTCGGGCACCGCCACCAACCTGTCCGACTCGCAGTTCGAGCTGGGCGGCTACCTCGAGCGCGCCGGCTACCTCGATGACGCGCTGGTCGCCTACCAGCAGTACCGCCGGATGTCCGACGAACTCAACCAGCAGGATCGCCAGCGCGCGCTGATCGAACTGCAGGAGAGCTTCGCCAACGAGAACCGCCAGCACGAGCTGGACATGCTGTCGCGCGAGGGCCGGCTCAAGGACGAGGAGATCCGCCACCACGAGCTGCAGATCAAGCAGTGGACGGCCGGCGGCATCGCCTGCCTGCTGCTGCTGGTCGTGGTCGCCGTGCTGGCGCGCCGGCTGCGCGTGCGCAACCGCATGCTTTCGGACAGCAACGAGCAATTGCGCATCCAGGCCGAGATCGATCCGCTGACCGGGCTGTCGAACCGCCACCACCTGCAGGCCGTGATGGCGCAGCGCCCCGGCCGCGGGCTCGAGGGCACGCTGTACCTGCTCGACGTCGACCACTTCAAGCAGATCAACGACCAGTGCGGCCACGCCGGGGGCGACACCGTGCTGGTGGAGATCGCGCGCCGGCTGCGCCAGGTGCTGCGCGACGACGACCTGATCGTGCGCTGGGGCGGCGAGGAGTTCCTGGTGCTGGTGCGTCCGCTGCCGCAGGCCGAAGCCGAGGCATTGGCCCAACGCCTGCTGGCCGCGCTCGCCGATGCGCCGGTGCTGCACGAAGGCCGG
>JBJMWF010000062.1:0-21229 GCA_045810265.1 Vitreoscilla sp.
CAGCGTGGTTCCACGAGCGAAGTCATAGTCCGGACGCTCCTCCCCCGCACCCCAGGGCAGCACCGTGTTCGCGGCGACGTAGACCGGCAGGCTCATGAAGTCGTGCTGCTCGCGATACCAGCGGCCGCCGGCTCGCACCTGGCCGGACAGCAGGTGGGTCCACGTGCCGTCAGGCAGGTAGTAGTCGACCTCCCCCGTCTCGTTGAAGACCGGCGCCACGAGCAGCGACTCGCCCAGGTGGTACTGGCGGTCCAGCGGCGCGCACGCCGGGTCATGCGGATGCTCCATCAGCATCGACCGCATGACGGGCACGCCCGTCTCCGCCGCCTGGATCGCCTTGGCATACAGGTAGGGCATCAGGCGATG
The DNA here is from genome assembly GCA_045810265.1 of Vitreoscilla sp. GTDB lineage: Bacteria > Pseudomonadota > Gammaproteobacteria > Burkholderiales > Burkholderiaceae_C > Scleromatobacter. The sequence goes on from JBJMWF010000062.1 coordinate 367, forward strand.
CTTCAGGCGCGTGAAGACGCGCAGCACGTCGCAGCTCTCCTCGTCCACCAGCCACGGCACCCGGTAGAAGCTGCTGCCATGCAGCCGGCTGTGCGACGACAGCAGGCCGAACTGGATCCAGCGCTTGTAGACCGCCGGCGGCGGGTTGCCCTCGAAGCCGCCGATGTCGTGGCTCCAGAAGCCGAAGCCGCAGGTCGTCAGCGACAGTCCGCCGCGCAGGCTCTCGGCCATCGACTCGAAAGTGGACCAGCAGTCGCCGCCCCAATGCACCGGAAAGCGCTGTGCCGAGGCGTAGGCCGAGCGCGCGAAGACGACGGCGTCGTCGTCGCCGCGCACCTCGCGGATCAGGTTGAACACCGCTTCGTTGTACTGCAGCGGGTACAGGTTGTGCATCTCCACCGGGTCGGAGCCGTCGTGATACATCACCCCGGTATCGGGGATCCGCTCGCCGAAGTCGGTCTTGAAGCAGTCGACACCCATCTCCAGCAGCCGGCGAAGGTGGCCCTGGTACCACGCCACCGCCTTCGGGTTGGTGAAGTCGACGATGGCCATGCCCGGCTGCCACTGATCCGTCTGCCACACGCGGCCATTCGTGCGCTTGATGAAGTAGCCTTCGCGCGCTCCCTCGGCGAACAGCGGCGAGCGCTGGGCCACGTACGGATTGATCCAGAGGCTGATCTTGAGCCCGCGCGCGCGCAGGCGGGCCAGCATCTGCTTCGGGTCGGGGAACTGGCGGCGGTCCCACTCGAAGTCGCACCACTGGAACTCGCGCATCCAGAAGCAGTCGAAGTGGAACACCGACAGCGGCAGTTCGCGCCGCGTCATCTCGTCGATGAAGGACGTGGTGGTGGCCTCGTCGTAGTCGGTGGTGAAGGAGGTGGTGAGCCACAGGCCGAAGGTCCATGCGGGCGGCAGCGCCGGCCGGCCGGTGAGCGCCGTCAACCGCTGCACGACGTCCTTGGGTGTCGGCCCCTGGATCACCAGGTAGTCCAGGCTCTCGCCCTCACGGCTGAACTGCACGCGCGCCGTCTTCTCAGAGGCGACCTCGAACGACACCGGACCGGCTTCGTTCACAAGCACCCCGTAGCCGCGGCTGGTCAGGTAGAAAGGCACGCTCTTGTAGGCCTGCTCGCAGGCGGTGCCGCCGTCGCGGTTGGAGTTCTCCACCACCTGCCCGTTCTTGACCCAGGGCGTGAAGCGCTCGCCCAGTCCGTAGACCGTCTCGCCCACCGACAGGCCGAGCTGCTCGTGCACGTAGTTGCCCTTGCCCGCCCACTGCACGTAGGCCAGGCTGCGCCAGCCGCTGCGCGTCAGGACGCGCTCGCCCTCGCGAAACACGAGGCCCCAGCCCTCGCCCTTGAGGACGTCGACCGACAGGCCGCCCGAGGTCAGCGTGGCGCGCGTCTCGCCGTCCTCGATGATCACCTCCGGCTGGCCGGCGCCGCACATCGGGATGCCCAGCCGAGGCGCGTCCGATGCACTGAAGTGCTCGGTCTTCACGCGGATCACGCCAGGCATGGGAGAGCTCAGCGTCAGCGTGAGCGTGGGGCCCTGCAAGGTATCGCCGCGGTGCTGGATCGGCCGCGTGGTCGCCAGCACGACCAGGCGGTCAGGGTGCGCTTCGACTGCGTAGGCCTGAGTCGCGTAGTGAGCCGCGACTCCGGGCTGCAACAGCCACTGTCCGTCCGTGAATTTCATGAAGTCCGTGAAACAAGGGTTGATCGGGGGGTGCTGATCAGTCTAGATGATTTAACACTAAATCGCAATTGCGCTCGTGGGGTCATCCATCAATGAATTCGGGGGGCGTCGGCGCTGTTGGCGATCGGCTCGGCGGGGGGCTCGGCACACCGTTCCATCGTCTGCGGCGGCGAACTGCCGGCCATGGCCGGGGAGGCCGTTGCCTGGCCGGCCTGCCCGGCGTGCGCAAGACGCGCGACGTAGTCGGCGTGGTCCGGCATGGCGGCGACCGTCCCGGCGATCGCCCTTCGCAGCCGTGCGAAATGGGTGCGCAGCGCCTGCTCGTCGATGCGGTCGATGAAGGGATCCCAGGCGCCGGGCGTCACGCCCAGGCCGAACAGCATCGAGATGAACGAAGGCTCGGCGAAGCCATCGGGGTCGAGGATGGCCACCCGCCCCGAGGAGCGGAACAGTTCGATCTGGTGCCGCAGCGCTTCGGGAATCGGCATCGCAGCGCAATGGCGCCAGAATTCTGAGTCCGTGCGCTGCGTCAGCTTGTAGTGCATGACGATGAAATCGCGGATGCTTTCGTACTGGAAAGCGATCCGGCGGTTGTATTCATCGGCCAGGTGCGGGGCGAAGTCCCGGTCGGGAAAGTTCTCGATCAGGCGGCCGACGCCATCCATGATCAGCTGGATGCTGGTGGACTCGAGCGGCTCCACGAAGCCGGCTGCCAGGCCGAGTGCGACGCAGTTGCGCAGCCACGCCTTGCGCCGGCGGCCAGTGGTGAAGCGCAGTTGGCGCGGGTCGCCGAGCGCGGGCGTGTCCAGGCCCTCGAAGAGCACGCGCGCGGCGTCGTCGTCAGTCATGAAGTGACTGCAATAGACGTGGCCGTTGCCCGTGCGGTGCTGCAGCGGTATGCGCCATTGCCAGCCCGCGGCTTTCGCGGTCGACATGGTGTAGGGCGTCAGCGCCCCGGCACGGGCGCTCGGCACCGCAAGCGCGCTGTTGCACGGCAGCAAGGCGCTCCAGTCCTCGTAGCCCGCATGCAACGCGCCTTCGATGAGCAGGCCGCGAAAGCCCGAGCAGTCGATGAACAGGTCGCCGTCGATGCGGCGTCCGTCGGCCAGCTTCAGCGCCTCGATGAAGCCGTCGGACGTCCGCAGTTCGGCGTCGACCACGGTGCCTTCGATGCGCTGTGCCCCGCGCTGCATCGCGTAGTCGCGCAGGTAGGCGGCATAGAGGCCCGCGTCGAAGTGATACGCATACGCGTACCCGTTTGCTGCCGAGTGTTGGCCACCCTGGGGCGGCATGAAGCGGTTGGCACGCGCCATCACCGTGGCAGTGGACCACTCCTCGTAGGATGCCATGCCGCCGGCGCGCGCCAGGCGCAGCCAATGCATGAAGGACGATCGGTTCTCGATCGCCGGACCGAAGTCTCCGAAGCCGTGGAAGAAGCGATGGCCGATGCGACCCCAGTCCCGGAACTCGATGCCCAATTTGAAGGTGGCCTGAGTCCGCCGCACGAAATCGGCGTCGTCCAGGCCCAGGCTGCGGTTGTAGGAACGGATGGTCGGCAACGTCGCCTCGCCCACGCCGATGGTGCCGATGTCGGGCGATTCGACGAGCACGATCTCGCAGCGTGCACCACGGCCTTGCAGCTTCTGCGCCAGCGGCGCGGCAGCCATCCATCCCGCGGTTCCGCCACCGACGATCACGATCTTGCGCAAGGCCTTGTCGGTCATGGATTCCTTTCCGAAATGCGAACAGGCGCGGTGGCCACGAGTCTCGCCGCGCGCGGGAGCGAACCTTGAGCCCAAGTGCCCTCGATGTACCTAGGTGTTTGCACGAGCTTTATTTCGTCCGGTGCGCAAACTAATATTTTGGGAATCCGATTGCGCGGCTTCGCCTGCGTTCACGTGCCAAGTGGCACTGCCGGATGGAATCTGCTGTGATTTAAGCTTAAATCGTTAATGCAGAATTCAGGAACATTTAAGGTTAAATCGCTTTGAGCCTGCTGACTGACATCCCCCGCCTCTGGCCATCGCCCCCGGCCGCCTCGCGGCCGGCGCGCGCGACGGCCAGCCGGCTGGCTGAACGTGCGGATCCCGCGGGTCAGCAGCGCCTGCTCAAGGGCATCAACCGCATGGCCTTGGTGCGCCAGCTTTGCGCCAGCCCGGGCCTGTCGCGCGCCGACTTGGCCGCCAGCGTGCAGTTGACGAAGTCGACGGTCGGCGTACTGGCGCGGGAGCTGATCGAGGAAGGCTGGCTGCTGGAGCGCGAGAGCGTCGTCACCGGAGACATCGGTCGCCGTCCCACGCCGCTGTTCATCGACCCGACGCGGCTGGTGCTGCTGGGTGCGGAGATCGGCATTGAATCGTCTCGCGTCGTCGCAACGACCCTGCTGGGCGATCTTGTCGCCTGCACGCAATTGGGCCACGGTGCCGACCGCGGCGCGGAGCCCTGCATCGGCCGGCTGGCCGCGGCACTGGCACAGGTCAACAGCCAGCTCGATGGCGATGCGCAGCAGGTGATAGGGATCGGCATCGGCGTGCCGGGTGGCCTCGACGAGACCACCGGATTCCTGCACTTCGCTCCCAACCTGGGTTGGCGCGATGTGGCCCTGGGCAAGTTGCTGGAGCGCGCCCTGGCCGGCTCCGAACTCGCCGGCGTACCGCTGTTCCTGCAGAACGAGGCCGACGTCGCCGCGCTCGGCGAACTGGAGTTCGATTCCGGCATCGCCTCTGACCCGCTGCTGTACGTGAGCATCAACCACGGCGTGGGCGCCGGCGTGATCGTCGGCGACCGCCTGTTGATCGGCAGCCGCGGCTTCGCCGGCGAGATCGGGCACACCATCCTGCAGCCCGACGGCCCGTTGTGCTCGTGCGGACGACGCGGCTGCGCCGAGGCGCTGATCGGCGTGCCTGCCATGCTGCCGTCGACCGCCCGGTTCAAGGCGCCGGGCCGCGCCGCCTCGCTGGCGGTCGTTGCCAAGCGCCTGGCCGCCCGCGAGCCGGGGACGCAGCGGGCCGTCGAGAAGGCCGGTGCCTTCCTCGGCACGCTGCTGCAGAACCTGGCCGCGGCCTACGACCCGGCCTGCATCGTGCTGGGCGGCGCCGCGCTGGAACTGGGCGATGCCTTCATCGACCCGGCCTTGCGCACGCTGCGCGACTACTGCGGCGCGGCCAACCTGCCGGCGCCCACGGTGCGGCTGTCGCAACGCGGGGCCAACGCCGTTGCGGTCGGTGCCGCCGCACTCGTTCGCTATCGCATGACGCGCCCACAGATCAACAACACGTCCAACAAGGCCCTCGCATGAATACAGCCATCGCGCGCCATCCGATGCAGGGAGTCCGCTGATGTTCCTCGGCATCGATCTGGGCACTTCCGAAGTCAAGCTGTTGCTGCTCGACGCGGCCGGCCTCGTCGTCGGACAGTCCGGCGCCACCCTGGACGTCATGCGTCCGCAGCCGCTGTGGTCCGAACAGGATCCGGCCCAGTGGTGGAAGGCCACCGAGGACGCCGTCGCCCGCTTGCGCACCGCCCATCCGGCGGAGTTCGCGCGCGTGCGTGCCATCGGCTTGTCCGGCCAGATGCATGGCGCCGTGCTGCTCGGCCAGGAGGATGCGGTGCTGCGGCCCGCAATCCTATGGAACGATGGCCGCAGCCACGCCGAATGCGCGGAGCTGGAAGCGCGCGCACCGCGGCTGCACGCCATCGCCGCCAACCTGGCGATGCCCGGCTTCACCGCGCCCAAGCTGTTGTGGGTGCGGCGCCACGAGCGCGACATCTTCGCTCGCGTGCGCAGCGTGTTGCTGCCCAAGGATTGGCTGCGGCTGCGCCTGACCGGCGAGAAGGTGTCCGATCCGTCGGACGCCGCAGGAACGCTGTGGCTGGACGTCGCCGCGCGCGACTGGTCCGATGAACTGCTCGCTGCCTGCGACCTCAGCCGCGCGCACATGCCGAGCCTGGTCGAGAGCAACGCGCCCTGCGGCGTGCTTCGTCCCGAACTTGCGCGCGCCTGGGGCCTGGGCCCGGAAGTCATCGTGGCCGGCGGCGCCGGCGACAACGCCGCCAGCGCCATCGGCGTCGGCGCCACCGAACCGGGCGATGGCTTCATCTCGCTGGGCACCTCCGGCGTGCTGTTCGTCGTCGACGACCGCCATCGGGGGAACGTCGGCTCCGCGGTGCACGCGTTCTGCCATGCGCTGCCGCAGCGCTGGCACCAGATGAGCGTGATGCTGTCGGCGGCCAGCTGCCTGAAGTGGTTCGTGCAGTTCAGCGGCGCGGCGGACGAGGCCTCGCTGCTCGCCGAGGTGGCCGCGCTGCCCGCCGATGTGCTGGCCGAGGCGCCGCTCTTCCTGCCCTACCTGGCCGGTGAGCGCACGCCGCACAACGACCCGTTCGCGGCCGGCGTGTTCTACGGCCTGTCGCACCAGAGCGGGCGAGCGCTCGGCGCCTACGCCGTGCTCGAAGGCGTGGCGTTCGGCCTGGCGGACGGCCTGGCCGCGCTGCGGGCCTCCGGCACCGTCGTGCATCGCCTGTCGCTGGTGGGCGGTGGTGCCCGCAGCGCGCTGTGGGCGCAATTGATCGCCGACGCGCTGGACGTCGAGATCGTCGTGCATGCAGGTGCCGAAGCCGGCGGCGCGCTCGGCGCCGCGCGCCTGGGCTGGATGGCTGCGGGTGCGAGCGTCGAGCAGGCCTGCACGCGGCCCGCAGTCACCGCCCGTTTCCTGCCCGATGCCGCGCACGCCGACGCCCTCGCGCCGCGCCTGCAGCGCTTCCGCCAGATCTATCGACAGCTCAAGCCCCTGTGGGGGCCCGCCGCCTGAGCGCGGCGAACGATCACCCGACCGAGAAACTTCAATGACTTCGTATTTCAAGGACATCGCCCCCATCCAGTACCGCGGCCCCGACAGCGACGACCCGCTGGCGTTCCGCCACTACGACAAGGACCGCCTGGTGCTGGGCAAGCGCATGGAGGATCACCTGCGCTTTGCCGTCTGCTGGTGGCACACCTTCTGCTGGACGGGTCTCGATCCGTTCGGCAGCGGCACCTTCCAGCGCCCGTGGTTCGAGGGCGGCTCGCCGATGGAGCTGGCGCGCATGAAGGCGGACGCCGCGTTCGACTTCTTCGCCAAGCTGGGTGCGCCCTACTACTGCTTCCACGATCGCGACGTCGCTCCCGAAGGCGCGACGCCGCGCGAGAGCCACGAGAACTTCCTGCGCATGGTCGACGTGCTGGGCGAGCACCAGCAGCGCACCGGCATGAAGCTGCTGTGGGGCACGGCCAACCTGTTCAGCCATCGCCGCTTCATGTCGGGCGCGGCCACCAACCCCGATCCCGAGATCTTCGCGCTGGCCGCCGCGCAGGTGCGCGACGCGCTGGAGGCGACCCGCCGCCTGGGCGGCGAGAACTATGTCCTGTGGGGCGGTCGCGAAGGCTACGAGACGCTGCTGAACACGCGCCTCGGGCAGGAGCTGGACCAGATGGGCCGCTTCCTGAACCTCGTCGTCGAACACAAGCACCGCATCGGCTTCAAGGGCGCGATCCTGATCGAGCCCAAGCCGCGCGAGCCCTCCAAGCATCAGTACGACTTCGACGTCGCGACGGTCTACGGTTTCCTGGTGCGCTACGGCCTCGAAAAGGAGGTCAAGGTCAACATCGAGGCCAACCACGCCACGCTGTCGGGCCACAGCTTCGAGCACGAGATCGCCACCGCCGGCGCGCTGGGCATCCTGGGCAGCATCGACATGAACCGCGGCGATGCGCAGCTGGGGTGGGACACCGACCAGTTCCCGCACAACGTGCCCGACACCGCGCTGGCGATGTACCACATCCTGGAGGCCGGCGGCCTGGGCAGCGGCGGCCTGAACTTCGACGCCAAGGTGCGCAGGCAGTCCATCGACGCCGTCGATCTGTTCCACGGACACATCGGCGGCATGGACGTGGCCGCGCGCGGCCTGCTGGTGGCCGAACAGATGATCCGCGACGGCCGGCTGAAGGCCGCCGTGCACGCCCGCTATGCCGGCTGGAACACGGCGCACGGCCAGGCCGTGCTCGCCGGGCGCGTCTCGCTGTCCGAACTCGCCGACCAGGTGCTGGCCGCCAACATCGACGTGCAACCGGTCTCGGGACGCCAGGAGGCGCTCGAGAACCTCGTCAACCGCTTCTGCGGCAACTGACCGCTTCGACAGGAGGTACGTCCACCCATGCAAGACACCGGCGCCGATGGTCGCCCCTCGCGCCCGTTCCGGAACGAGCAATTTTCCCGGCAGTCTCCGAACTGACCCACCGCGCGCCCCCCATCATTGGCGGGGATCCCTTGTTATCAAAAAAGAGTAAAACGACATGAGACAATTCAAGAGGACAGCGTTGTCAATAGCGGCAACACAAGCAGCCCTGATGTGGAGTGGTTTGGCGATGGCGCAATCGGCGCCCCCGCCGGCCGCGGCGGCCAGCAGCCCGCCATCCCAGGAGGGCGTCACGACGGTGGTGGTCACCGGCCAACGCGCGGCACTGCAATCCGCGCAGAAGATCAAGCAGAACGCCGACGAGATCGTCGACTCGATCGTCGCCGACGACATCGGCAAGCTGCCCGATCGCTCCGTCACCGAGGTGCTGCAACGCATCGTGGGGGTCACCATCAGCCACTCGATGACCGGTGACCCGGAGCACTACTCCGTCGAAGGTTCGGGCGTGAACATCCGTGGCCTCAACTACGTGCGCTCCGAGCTCAACGGCCGCGACTCGTTCTCGGCCAATGGCGGACGCTCGCTGAACTTCGACGACGTGACACCCGAGCTGATGGCCGGCGTGGACATCTACAAGAACCCGTCGGCCGAACAGATCGAAGGCGGCATCGGTGGCCTGGTGAACCTGCGCACGGCGATGCCGTTCGACTTCACCGGCCAGAAGGTCTCGATCTCGTTGTCCGACGGCTATTCGCCGCTGGCCAGTGCGAAGAGCCCGAAGGTCTCGGGCCTTTACTCGAACCGCTGGGACCTCGGCAGCGCAGGCCAGTTCGGCGCACTCATCGACGTCGCGCATTCGGTCAGCCGGACCCGCACCGATGCGTTCCAGGTGGAACCGTACTTCGACATCGGATCCGTCGGCAGCCCGAGCTGGGTCCCGCAGGGCGCGGAATGGCGCCGGGTGGACTTCACCAACAAGCGCAACGGTCTGTACGGGGCGCTGCAGTGGAAGAACGGGGACGTCTCGTCCTCGCTGACGTACTTCAAGTCGCGCTATGACCAGGAGTGGGGCGAGAACGCGATCTTCTCGCAGGAGTCGACGCCCTACAACATGACGGTGGACCCGGGGGCGACGTTCGACTCGCGCGGTGCACTGGTCAAAGGCACCATCCGCGACGACGCCGACGGCGGCGTCAACTTCGGTGCGGACACCCGCGTGGCCAAGCGCAAGTCGGACACCCAGGACATCTCCTGGAACCTGAACTGGCGGGCCAACGACCGTTGGACCTTCAACACCGACCTTCAACTGATCAAGGCAACCACCAAGGACTTCGACTCCACCGTGGCGACCGGCGTCCAGATGGCCAAGGAAACGCTGGACCTCTCGGGCGGCATGCCCAAGATCAATTTCGACGCGACCGACCTTGCCGCGCTGGCCGACCCGGGCAACTACTACTGGGCCTTCACGCAGGAACACTTCGACAAGAGCATCGCCACCGAGAAGGCGCTCAAGCTGGACGCGAAGTTCAAGTTCGACGATCCGGTCCTGAGTGACCTGCGCTTCGGCGTGCGCCTGACCGAGCGCGGCGCCACGACCCAGAATTCCAACCCCAGCTACAACTGGCAGCCGATCACGCAGACGTGGCAGCGCGGTTGGGACATCACCCAGCTGGCGTACCTGAACGATCCGCGTTTCAGCGGCAACACGCACAGCGTCAAGTTCTCGAACTTCATGAACGGCAAGGTCTCGGTGCCGGCGCTGGTCATGCCGGACACGTCGGTGGCAGCCGGCTACCCGAACAGCTACGCGACGCTGCACGCCTACACCGACCTTCTGTGCGTCAGCGGCAACACCTGCAGCAACTATGCGCCTGCGGCCTACGGTGACAACGACCCGGCCGGCACCAACGTGCAGAGCGAGCGCACCCAGACGGTCTACAGCCAGCTGCGCTTCGGCTTCGACGACTGGAAGGTTCCGGTCGACGGCAACCTCGGCCTGCGCATGGTGCGTACCGAGGCCGACGCCCATGGGTACCTGGTCTACACGCCGCCGAACTACCTGCCGACGGGGGCGACTCCGACAGGGCTCGTCGTGCCGGACATCGCGCCGATCGCCAAGAGCCAGGACTACAAGAACGCGTACAACGAGTTCCTGCCGAGCCTGAACCTGCGTGCCAAGGCATCGAACGACCTGCAGTTCCGCGTCGCACTCGGCAGGGCCATGACGCGGCCCGACTTCTCGCAGCTGCAGGCCTACACGTCGCTCAGCCAGACGGTCCAGGGAACGGCCTCTTCCGACGGGACGACCTACAACATCACCTCCGTCGGGAACACCGGCACGGCCGCGGGCAATCCGAACCTCAAGCCCATCCGGTCCAACCAGGCGGACGCGACGGCGGAATGGTACTTTGCCAAGGGTGGCTCGTTGACCTTCGCGGCCTTCGACAAGGAGCTCAAGGACGTCATCATCAACCAGACCACCCTGACGCGGGTACTCGATACGTCTGGCAATCCGGTCGACTTCGTGACCACCGCGCCGGTCAACGGCGCCAAGGGCTACGCCCGCGGCTTCGAAGTGGCCTACCAGCAGTACTTCGACAAGCTGCCGGGCTTCCTGTCGGGCTTCGGCGTGCAGGCGAACTACACCTTCGTCAACAGCCACACGACGCTCTACAACCCGGTGACCGCAGCCAACTGCGGCGGCTCCAGCAGCATCGGCGCGGACAACCTGAACCTGAACATGAACGGCTGCGACACCAACGGCCAGACGTTCGGCAACATGCCGCTGCAGGGCCTGTCGCGCAACGCGTTCAACTTCGCGCTGCTCTACGACCAGGGCCCGATCTCGGCGCGAGTCGCCTACAACTGGCGCTCGAAGTACCTGCAAGGGGTCAACGTGCACGGCACCAACGGCACCGACGGGACCGATCCGAGCAACCCCACCGTCCACAACATCGCGTGGGCGCTGCCGACCTGGGCGGATGGCTACGGCGAGGTGGACGCGGGCATCTTCTACAAGATCAGCGACCGCATGACGATCGGACTCGAAGGCACCAACCTGACCGACTCGACCTACAAGCAGTTGATGCAGCAGCACGTCGGCATGAAGGGTCGGGCCTGGTTCACGTCCGGACCGAGCTACAACGCACAGCTGCGCTACACGTACTGACGTGAGCTCGCCGCCCGTGCCGCGTCGTTGCGGCACGGGTGCTTTCCGGCATGCGACCCGGCCGCACGGCAATGACCGCCGGCCCACATTGCGCCTCGCGGCGGCCGCCGCCGGCAGAATTCATCGAGCCCTTGAATGCAGAACATCCCTCCCCGCTTCCTCGCCACCCTGGCGCTGTCGGCCGCATGCGTCTCGGGTGCGCAGGCCGCGCCTGTGCCTGCGCGCACCGAGCTGCCACGGCTGGTGCGCAACGGCGACCACGCGGCGTTGTTCGTCGACGGCGCCCCGTTTCTCATGCTGGGCGCGCAGGCCAACAACTCCAGCAACTACCCGGCGATGCTGCCCAAGGTGTGGCCTGCGCTGGATGACATGCATGCCAACACGCTGGAGATCCCGGTGGCGTGGGAGCAGATCGAGCCGGTCGAAGGCCGCTTCGATTTCAGCTACGTCGACACGCTGGTCAGGCAGGCGCACGAGCATGGCAAGCACCTGGTGCTGCTGTGGTTCGGCACCTGGAAGAACACGAGCCCGTCGTATGCGCCCGAATGGGTGAAGTTCGACAACCAGCGCTTCCCGCGCATGGTGGATCGCGAAGGCAAGACGAGCTATTGCCTGTCGCCGTTCGGCGAGCAGACGCTGGCCGCGGACCGCAAGGCCTTCGTCGCGCTCATGACCCACCTCGCGCAGATCGACGCCGCGCGCCACACGGTGATCATGATGCAGGTGGAAAACGAGGTTGGCACCTACGGCCTCGTGCGCGACTTCGGCGCCAAGGCGCAGGCGGCGTTCGAGCGCCCGGTGCCGGCCGCCGTGCTGGCGCACCAGCCCGCCCCCGTCAGGCACGCAGCCAGCGGCAGCTGGCGCGAGGTCTACGGTGACTACGCCGACGAGTATTTTCACGCCTGGGCCATCGCCAGCTACATCGAGCAGGTGGCCCAGGCCGGTCGCGCGGTGCTGGACCTGCCGGTCTACGTGAACAACGCCCTGCGCGATGCCGTCGAGCCGCTGGCGCCGTGGAAGAGCAACTTCGCCAGCGGCGGGCCGACCTACGACGTGATCGGCATCTACAAGGCCGCGGCACCGCACGTCGACATCGCCGCACCCGACCTGTACAACCCGGCCTCGGCGCAGATCGACGCGACGCTCGACAAGTTCCAGCGTCCGGACAATCCGCTGTGGGTGCCCGAGATGAGCCATGCGCCTGGCTACGGCCGCATGGTCTACCAGGTGCTGGGCCGCGGTTCGCTGGGCATTGCGCCGTTCGGCATCGACTACACCTCCTATACCAACTTCCCGCTCGGCGCGAAGCAGAGCGGCGGCAAGGCCATCGTCGAACCGTTTGCGGCCTCGTACGCGGTCTTCGCGTCGATGGATCGCCCGTGGGCGCGCTGGGCCTTCGAGGGCCGCACGCACGGGGTGGCCGAGGGCGACGACCGCAAGGACCAGGCGATCGCACTCGGATCGTGGACGGCCACGGTCTCGTTCCAGCAGTGGCAGTTCGGCGAGAAGTCCTGGGCCGACCACCCGTCGGAGGTGCCGCCGGGCACCGAGAAGCCCAGCGGCGGCGTTGCGATCGCCCAACTGGGTCCCGACGAGTTCGTGATCACCGGCCAGCACGCCCGCGTGCGCATCGCCTCGGCCAAGCCGCAAGGCAAGGGCGACATGTTCGCGCGGGTCGAGGAAGGCCACTTCGATGCAGCGGGCCGCTGGGTGATGGAACGCAACTGGAACGGCGACCAGACCGACTGGGGCTTGAACTTCACGGCCTCGCCGGTGATCCTCAAGGTGCGCATGGGCCGCTACTGAGCCCCGCACGACAGACATGAACAGGCGGGCGCCACGAGGCCCGGCCACTTTCGTTGGAGACAAGCAGTGATCGTCAGACGTCGATTCATTCAGCACGCAGGTGCCCTGGGCCTGCTCGGCACCGGCCTGCCCGCGGCCCTGGGCGCCGTGCCCGCGCCCTCATCCGCCGGGCCTTACAGCTGGAAGAGCGTGCCATACGGCGGCGGCGGATTCATCGACGGCTTCGTGTTCCATCCGCGCGAGAAGGGCCTGCTGTACGCGCGCACCGACATCGGCGGCGCCTACCGCTTCGAGCCCGCCACGCGGTCCTGGATCCCGCTGCTGGACCAGCTGACGAGGTCGCAGACCGACCTGTCCGGCGTGCTGAGCCTGGCGCTCGATCCCAACGACCCGAACCGGGTGTACGTGGCCGGCGGCCTGTACCTGGGCCCGGGCGCGCGCAACGGCGCGCTGCTGGCCTCGGCCGACCGCGGCGCGACCTGGCAGATCCATGAACTGCCGATCAAGCTGGGCGGCAACTCGCCGGGGCGCGGCTCGGGCGAGCGCCTGCAGGTCGATCCCGACAACGGCGACATCCTGTTCCTGGGCACCTCGCAGGACGGGCTGATGGTCAGCACCGATCGCGGCCGCAGCTTCAGGCCGCTCGGTTTCGAGCCGCGCCATGTGTCGCTGGTGCTGGTCGATCCGCGCAGCGGGCGCAAGGGCAGCGGCTCCCAGACGCTGTGGGCCGGCAGCCACGACCAGCCCGGCCTGTACGTGTCGCATGACGCAGGCCGCAGCTTCACGCGCGAAGCGGGCACGCCCGCGCAGGCGCCGCAGCACGCGGTGCTGGCCGGCAACGGCACGCTCTACGTCACCTTCGCGATCGGCGATGGGCCAGTCGCCTGCAACCCGAGCTATGCGAAGCGCGGCAGCGTGTGGAAGCGCGACGCGGCCGGTCGCTGGACGGACATCACGCCCGAGGATCCGGCGCACGACCCGCAAGGCTTCGGCTACTCGGGCATTGACGTCGACCGCCAGGTGCCCGGGCGACTGGTGGTGTCCACCATCGAACGCTGGAGCAAGGGAGACGACCTCTTTGTCTCCAGGGACGACGGCGCGCACTGGACTTCCATCGGCGTCCATTCGCGCCACGATGCGGGCGCCTACCCCTGGCTCGCGAACTACCTGCGCGGCGAGGACAAGATGGGGCACTGGCTGGCCGACGTCAAGCTCGACCCGTTCGATGGCGAGCGCGCGATCTACGGTACCGGGTATGGCCTGTGGCTCACCGGCAACCTGGGCGCGGCGCTCAAGGGCGGCACGGTGAACTGGGATTTCGCGGTCAGCAACCTCGAGGAGACCGCCACGCTCGAGATCCGCAGCCCCTCGGGCGGCGCGACGCTGCTGGGCGCGATGGGCGACGTCAGCGGCGCCGCCTGGGACGACGTCTCGCGGACGCCGCGCAACGGCCTGTTCGCGCCGACCAACCAGACCAATCGCTCGGTGGACTTCGCGCAGCTGCGTCCGGCCATCCTCGCGCGCACGGCCGACCAGGCCCCCACGGGCGGCTGGTGGTCGGCCGACGGCTCGGTCACCTGGCATCCGTTCGGGGCGTCTGCGCGCACCACGAGGTCGGCCACCGGCGGCTACCTGGAGTCGGGCACGGTTGCCGTGTCCGCCAACGGCAGCTCGTTCGTCTGGGCGCCGCAGAAGCAGCCCGCGCTGTGCTCGCGCGATCGCGGCAAGACCTGGGTCGCGGTCGCCGGTTGGCCGGCCGGCGAGGTCGACGCGGTGCCCGTGGCCGACCGCCACGTCGACGGCGTGTTCTATGCGCACGATCGCGCCGCCGGCGAGATCCTGGTCAGCGTCGACGGCGGACTGAGCTTTCGCAGCGGCATCACGGGGCTGCCCAAGCTGGCGAGCTGGCAGTCCTCGCAACTCGTCGCGGCGCCGGGCGCGCTGCGCGATCTCTGGGTGGTGCTGCACGACACGCTGGTGCACATGCCCAGTGCCGACAAGCCGGCGATCACGATCCGCAACGTCGTCGAGTGCTGGAAGCTGGCGCTGGGCAAGGCCGCGCCCGGCCGGGACTATCACGCGGTCTACGTCTGGGGCAAGCTGCTGGTGGGTGGGCAGCCCCTGGAAGGACTGTTCCGGTCGGACGATGCCGGTGCCAGCTTCGTGCGCATCGACGACGACGGCCACCGCTTCGGCCTGCTGCTGTCGCTGACCGCAGACCCGCTGGAATACGGCACCGTGTATCTCGCACCGCATGGCCGCGGCGTGATCGTCGGCAAGCCGCGACCGGGAGCCTCACTTTGAACATTCCTGCTTCTCCCGCCGTCCCCGCCAAGCGCCGTCCCCGGCCGGGCCTCGCCTTCGCCGCCTGGATGCTCGCGCTGCTGTGGTCCTGGCTGGCCTGTGCCTGTGCGGTCGACACGCCATCCGCGGCAGGCACGCTGGACGTCAAGGCCGGGCCGCATTGGAACGTCACGCTCGCGGACTTCGATTCGAACCTGCCGATGACCGGCGACGCCGTCGTGCTGCCCCGCACCGCCGAGCCGCACGGCGCCGGCAATCATGTCGAGGCGCGGATCTCCGGCAAGCGCACCGGGCGCGACGCATTGACGATGAAGTGGAACGACGCCTGGTATGCGAGCCTGCGCTTCGAGGCGGCCCAGCCCATCGACCTGCGCCCCTTCCTCGGCGACGGTGCACTGGAGTTCGACCTGGACGCGATCGACATGGCCAGGGCCGGCCTGACCTTCGTGGTCGGCTGCGGCCCGGGCTGCGAACGCAAGCTGCCGTGGGTCGTACCGTCGCGCGCAATCGCCGGCAAGGGCTGGCAGCACCTGTCGATCCCGATGCGTTGCTTCATGCACGACGGCAACGACTTCAGCGCGGTGACGCAAGCCTTCCGGCTCGACTCCAGCGGCACTGGCGAGGCGGCCATCGCCAATCTGCGCTTCGTGCCTCACGCCACAGGCGGCATCGCCTGCCCGGACTACCGCACGGAATCGGTCACGCCGCGCCCGCTGGAGCACGTGTGGGCCATGGACTGGTGGATGCCGCGCCACGAAGAGAAGCTCGCCAGGATCCGCGAGCTCACCGCAGCGCGGCAGCCGGTCGACCTCGTCTTCATCGGCGACTCCATCACCCACAACTGGGAGAAGGACGGCAAGGCCGTATGGGCGCGCCACTACGCGCAGTACAACGCGCTGGATCTGGGCTTCGGCGGCGACCACACCGAGAACGTGCTGTGGCGGCTGGAGCACGGCGAGATCGACGGCATCCACCCGAAGGTGGCGGTGCTGATGATAGGCACCAACAACACCGGCGACCGCCAGGAGGACCCGCGCAGCACCGCCGCCGGCGTCCGTCGCATCCTCGACGAGATCCGCCGCCGCCAGCCCGAGACCCGCATCCTGCTGTTGGCCGTGTTCCCGCGCGACGAGCAGCCCACCGGTGCGGCGCGCCGCCTCAACGACCGCGTCAACGCCATCATCTCCGGCTACGCGGACGGCCAGCATGTCTTCTTCCTCGACATCGGTCGGTATCTGACGAACGCCGACGGCACGCTGTCGCGCGACGTGATGCCGGACCTGCTGCATCCCAACGAGAAGGGCTACGAGATCTGGGCACAACGCATGGAGCCGATGCTGCTCCAGCTGATGTCCCGTCGCTGAACGCCCTCGCCATCGAGACAACAAGACACCGCCTGCTGCGCGGCCACTCACCCACCTCCTCCTGCGAACCCTTTCATGCTCACGTATTCCAGTCCGTTTCCGTCCACCTTCGTCTTCGGCGTCGCCGCGGCGTCCGCCCAGATCGAGGGCGCCGCGTTCGAGGACGGCAAGGGCGAGTCCATCTGGGACCGCTTCAGCCGCGTGCCCGGCGCCATCCACGACGGCGACACGCTCGACGTGGCCTGCGACCACTACCACCGCTTCGACGAGGACTTCGCGCTGATGGCCTCGCTGGGCGTCAAGCACTACCGGCTGTCGATCGCATGGCCGCGCATCGACCCGAACGGCGATGGCCAGGTCAACCCGGCCGGCATCGCCTTCTACCACCGCCTGTTCGCCAGCATGGCGCGCCACGGCATCAAGCCGTGGGTGACGCTGTTCCACTGGGACCTGCCGCAGGCGCTGGAGGATCACGGCGGGTGGACCTCGCGTGCGACGGTCGACGCCTTCGCCCGCTACGCGGACATCGTCGTCAAGGAATACGGCCACATCGTCAAGGACTGGATCACGCTCAACGAGATCCGCTGCTTCACGCTCCTGGGCTATGGCTATGGCAGCAAGGCGCCGGGCCGCAAGGAGAGCGCCGCGGTCGTCAACCAGACCTTCCATCACGCGCTGCTGTGCCACGGGCACGGCGTGCGGGCGGTGCGCGAGCATGGCGGTGCGGGCGCACGCGTGGGCCTGACCGACAACTGCGACGTGAGCGTGCCCGTCACCGAGACGCCGGCCGACATCGCCGCCGCCCGCGCCTGGTTCGTCGAGAAGAACCTGCACGTGCTGGGCGCGATCCACGACAAGGGCTACTCGCAGCGCTACCTGCAGCGCACCGGCGCCGACGCGCCGACGGTGCTGCGGGGTGATTTCGACCTGATCAGCCTGCAGACCGATTTCCTCGGCCTGAACATCTACACGGCCACCTACGTGCGCGCCGGCCGCGACGGCCAGCCCGAGGCCCTGCCGCTGCCCGCCAACTACCCGCGAGCCGACAGCCCCTGGCTGAACCTGGTGCCGCAGGCCGTCTACTGGGCCTCGCGCATGTGCCACGAGGAATACAGCCATCGCTCGATCTACATCACCGAGAATGGCTGTGGCTACAACGACGAGCCGGTCATCGGCGGCGAGGTGCTGGACCTGCATCGACGCGACTACCTGCGCAGTCACCTGCGCGAGATGCATCGCGCGATCGCGGACGGCGTCCCGCTCGATGGCTACTTCCTGTGGTCCTTCATCGACAATTACGAGTGGGAGGACGGCTACCAGCGGCGCTTCGGCATCGTGCACTGCGATTTCGAGACGCAGGTGCGCACGCCCAAGCTGTCCGCCCGCTACTACGCCGATATCATGCGGAACCGCACGATCGTCTGAGACCCCATGGCCAAATCACCCACCCGATCCACTCGCACCCGTCACGCCGCCACGCTGGCCGACGTCGGCCGCGAGGCGGGTGTCTCCATCATGGCCGCCTCGGCGGTGCTGAACGGCGCCAAGACGTCGTCACGCATCTCCGACGAGACCCGCGTGCGCATCCTGGCTGCGGCCGAGAAGCTGCGCTACCGGGCCAACGCCACGGCGCGCGCGCTGGTGGACCGGCGCATGAACGCGATCGGCGTGGCCACCACGCTGTCGCGCACCGAACTCAACCAGTACTTCCTGGAAGTGTTCAACGGCGTCATCGAGACGGCGGCGGAGTTCGACCAGAACACCACCGTCTTCGCGGTGCCGGACTGGAAGGAAGGGGCCAGCCGGATCCCCGCCATCTGCGACAGCCGCATCGACGGCCTGATCCTGCTGGCGCCGCTGCTGGACGCGGAAGCCGCCAGGTACCTGCCGGACCACACGCCCATCGTCTCGGTGCATGCGAACCATGAACTGCCCAACGTGGTCAACCTCGAATCGGACGAGGAGGCCGGGGCGTTCGAGATGGTGCGCCACATGCTGGCGCTCGGCCACCGGCGCATCCTGCACGTCAGCGGCCCGTCCGACTCCATCGGCGCCACGCGGCGCATCTCGGGCTACCTCGGCGCGCACGCCGCCGCCGGCGTCAAGCCCCTGGACGACTACATCGTTCCCGGCTTTTTCACCACCGAATCCGGCCGCCGCGAACTCGAGGCCTGGCTGCAGCGCCATCGCGGCAAGCCGCTGCCCCAGGCCATCTTCGCCGCCAGCGACGCGATCGCGATGGGTTGCCTGGACACCCTGGCCGCGCGCGGGCTGCGCACGCCGGCCGACGTGTCCGTGGTCGGCTTCGACGACACCATGCTGGCGCGCTCTGCCCACCTGGCCACGGTGCGCCAGCCGCTGCGCGAGATGGGCCACCGCGCAGTGCAGCTGCTGATGGATCGCATCGAGGCCAAGCTGCAGGATGCGCTCTACCGCGCGCCCTCCAACATCGTGCTGCCGACCGAGGTCGTCCTCAACCAGTCCCTCGCGGTGCCGCGCACCCGGGCGATCGCCATTTCCTGAACTCCCTGTCAGAAGACAACACGATGGCCAGCTTCGATTTAGCGATAAATGATGGCGCCGCCGCTTCGGAATCCGAAGCGCAGAGGGACCACGTCCCACTGCCGCGCAAGGTCGGCTACGGTCTCGGCTCGGTCATCGACATGTGGGGACACTGGCTCTACCCGTCGCTGGCGTTCCACGTCTACAACGTGTTCCTGGGCATGGCGCCGGGCCTGATCTCCACGGCGCAGATGATCAAGATCATCGTCGACGCCGGCTCGGACGTGCTGTTCGGATGGGCTTCCGACAACACGCGCTCGCGCTTCGGCCGGCGCCGGCCCTACATCCTGGTGGGCGGCGTGCTGGCGGGCATCGGCCTGCCGCTGATGTTCGCGGTGGGACGCGGCTGGACCGACGGCCAGTACTTCGCCTTCATGCTGGTCTCCACGCTGCTGTACGTGCCGGTGATGAGCTGCTTCAACATGCCCTGGGTCAGCCTGGGCGCGGAGATGACGCCGGACTATCACGAGCGCACCAGCGTCATGTCGGTCAAGAACGCCATCCAGAAGGTGCCCGAGCTGGGCCTGTTCTTCGCGGCACAGTTCACCACGCTGACGATGTTCAACGACGCCCACGGCAAGCCCGACATCCTGCGCGGCGCGCAGGTCTATTGCACGATCCTGGGTGCGATCATGGTGATCGTCACCGTGGCCATCGTGCTGCTCACGCGCGAGCGCTACTACGAGCATCTCGTCGGCCGCAGGCAGGACAGGATCCCGCTGGCCGACACGCTGTGGCGCACGCTGCGCTGCAAGCCGTTCCGCCAGATGCTGGGCATGGCGCTGGCCTACGGCATCGGCACGGCGATGGTCAGCAGCCTGGGCTACTACGCGACGGTCTACTACGTGTGCCATGGCGACGTGGCAGCGGCCACCACCTGGAACTTCTGGATGGGCGTGTCGGGCATGCTGTTCGGCTTCATGGGCATCCCCTTCTTCACGACGATCGCACGCCACTTCGGCAAGCCGCGCGCGCTGGCCGTCGTGTTCACCCTGGCCATCGCCGCCTTCATCGGCGACTGGTGGTTCTACGATCCCCGGCACCCGGCGCTGCAACTGCTGGCCTGCGGCTGCGTCGCCTTCACCGGCGCCGGCTTCTGGATCCTGATCAGCTCGGTGATCGCCGACGTGATCGACTACGACGAACTGGAGACCGGTCAACGCCGCGAGGGCTCGTTCGCGGCCTGCCAGTCGTGGATCACCAAGGTCGGCATCGCGCTGGGCGTCGGCTCCTCGGGCTGGATCCTGCAGTTCACCGGCTTCGACTCGAAGCTGCCGGCGCAGAGCGAGCACGCGATCTTCATGATCCGCATCCTGCTCACGGGCATCCCCGTGCTGGGCCTGTTCATCGCCCTCCTGGTCGTGCTGCGCTTCCCGCTGACGGAACGGCGCATGCACGACATCCGCGCGCGCCTCGAAGCGCGCCGCGGCACGGTCTGAAGGCCCGCGCGTGAATTCCACGACGCGCCGCGACGCGTTCAAGACGGTGCTCGCCGGCACGCTGGCGGCCGGCGGCAGCACGGCCGCCAGACCGGCGAGCGCGGCGCCCGCATCCGGCCGTGGCATCGAAGGCCAGCGCCGCGCCGACCGCGGTGACGGCACGTTCGTCAATCCGATCGTGCCGGGCGACCATCCGGATCCGACGGTGCTCAAGGACGGCGACGACTACTACATGACGTTCTCGTCGTTCTTCTCCTACCCCGGCATCGTGATCTGGCATTCGCGCGACCTCGTCAACTGGACGCCGATCGGACCGGCCCTGGACAAGCCGCTGGGCACGGTCTGGG